>CAXUFG010000049.1:0-26135 GCA_964250265.1 uncultured Pseudonocardiaceae bacterium
TCGACATATTTCGCGATCACGTCGACCTCGAGGTTTACCAATTCACCGGGGCGCCGCAGGCCTAGCGTGGTCAGTTCTTGAGTGGTCGGGATGAGCCCCACGGCGAACTCGTCGCCGCCCACTTCGATCACGGTCAGTGACACACCGTCCACCGTGATGGACCCCTTCTCCACCACGTAAGGGGCCAGCCCAGCGGGTATCCCGATCCGGACCAGTTCCCAGGGGGCTGCCTCCTGCGCTGCAGTGCGCGATCGCACGGTTCCGGTGCCATCAACGTGACCCTGCACCAGGTGCCCGCCGAGCCGGTCGCCCAGCCTCGCCGCGCGCTCCAGGTTCAGCCGATCCCCGATCTGCGCTGGGCCCAGGCTGGAGCGCCGCAGCGTCTCGCCGATCACGTCGGCGGTGAACACGCCGCCACCCACATCGACCACGGTCAGGCACACCCCATTCACCGCGATCGAGTCACCGCTCCGCGAATCAGTGCTGGTCAGAGGACCGCGGATGGTGAATCGGGCCGCATCGGGCCGCTCGAACCGGGCGAGCAGCTCCCCGAGTTCCTCGACGATGCCGGTGAACACGACTCAGGCTTCCTCGGCTTGGCTCACTCACCGGCCGCCGCGTACGCGGGCCTGGGCCCGGAGCGATTCCATGGCCCGCACCGGGTCATCAGCCCCGTACACTGCCGAACCGGCGACGAAACAATCCACCCCCGCCTCCGCGGCAGCCTCGATGGTGTCGGCGTTGATCCCGCCGTCGATCTCCACCAGCACCGTGAGATGCCCGGTGTCCACCAACCGCCGGGCGGTGCGCACCTTGTCCAGCACCTCGAAGATGAACGACTGTCCACCGAAGCCCGGCTCTACGCTCATCACCAGCAACGTGTCGTAGTGCTTCAGCACCTCCACCCAGGGCTCCAGCGGGGTCTTCGGCTTCACCGACAGGCCCGCCTTCGCTCCCGCCGCGCGCAAATCCTTGGCCAGCTTCACCGGGTCCTGCGCGGCCTCGGCGTGCACGGTGACATTGTACGAGCCGGCCTCGGCGTACCCGATCGCCCACCGATCCGGATTCTCGATCATCAGGTGGCAGTCCAGCGGGATGTCGGTGTACTTCATCAGGCTCTGCACCACGGGAAGGCCGAACGTGAGGTTGGGCACAAAGTGCGCATCCATCACATCGACGTGTAACCAGTCGGCGCCCGGCACCGCGTTGGCCTCATCGGCCAGCCGGGCGAAGTCGGCGGACAGCAGGGACGGCGCAATCATCGGCTGGTGTGACACAGGGTGCACATTAGCGCGCCGAGGCCTTTTTCCGTGTACAGGGGACAGACTGATGGCTGGCTGAGACACGCCTTGGTCTGACTGGAGTCACAGCGGGGACATTCAGGGCAACAGGCAGCCTTGTCGCCGCCGCGGAGCTACCGGTGAGCGCTATCTCGTCTCCGGTGGTCTCAGGTTGGGAAGGTGCCACGACGGCCAGCCGTACTGTCGCGTCCGACAGCATCTGGTGAGCGAGTCAGGGCAGTAGGCCAGGTACTGCCTGCTCGCGCTTGGGAGGGCTGGCACGCGCTGATTCCTCCCTGGTCTCGTACGAATGACTCGCCTGTTCAGGAGAACTTTTCGAGATGGAACTGGTATCTGCGATTCAAACCCGGAGAAGTGAGTACAACCTCATAGATCCGGCGCCATCGAGCGACGAATTCATTCACCTCTTAGAATGGGCGTCCGCAGCTCCGGACCACGGTCGCCTACGGCCGTGGCGATGGATTCTTGTCCGCGGCCACAGCCGGTCAGCGCTCGGTGCGTCCTTCGCGACAGATTGCCAGGAAGACCAGTCAAGACACGCCGCAGCCCATCCACTTCGCGCACCACTGCTGGCGACTCTTGTCTTCTGCCCCCGCATGGATCATAGAATTCGACTATGGGAACAACTCGCCAGTGCCTGCTGTGTGGCCAACTCGATGATGTTGTTACTGCACGATCGGGGATATGGTTCCCTGTGGAAGACAGGCTCGTATGTCGAGTCGGCAGATACCCGGACCATGCTTGATCTCGACCGCGCTGAGTCGCTACTCGGATGGCTGTATATTGGAACACCTGATCCGACGAAGCCTTTACCACCACGTGCCGTCGGCCCGGTGGTCGACAAGGTAACGACATTCAACCCGGCACGCAGCCTGCAGGAGACACGCAGATTGGGGCCGCCCCGGGTATGCCAGCCGACGTGGGCACCGGCGAACCTCCCGAGCCACCCGTCACCGCACCCAGCGTGATGGCCCGGATCGCCGCCTCGAGAGCAGCGAGACACCCTCACCGTTCCGGTCGCGTTCTTTCAGCCAACCTCGCGTGCCAGCCCCTGCGCGCAGAGCCGTTCGACGGTGTCGGCCGCGATCGCGGCGCCCCCGGAGCTGCGCACTTCGCGGCGCAGCTCGCGGGCTCGCTCGGCGCTGCCGGACGCGGCGGTGACCGCGGCGCGCAGGCTCTCGCCGTCGAGATGCTCAGTTCGGAGCTGCACGCCCGCGCCGATTGCCTCGAGTTGCGCCGCGTTGGTGAACTGGTCGACGGCTTGGGGGATCGCGACCGTTGGCACTCCGAACCACAGCGATTCCACCGCACCGCCCATGCCCGCGTGCGTTATGAATACCGAGGCGTGCTCGAGCACGTCTAGCTGCGGTTGTCTGCGAGCGGCATGCGCACCGGCGGGCAGCGGACCTAACGCCGTTGGGTCAACCTTGCCGGTTGCGAGGACCAGCCGGTAGATGCCCGCGAGCGTCTCGACGCAGAGCCGGTAGATGTGGGGTTGGTTGGTGTACGCGGTTCCGAAGGACACATAGACCAGCGGGCGCTCATCGCCGGGCTCAGGAGCCCACGCCTGCGTCCGCGTCTGGTCGATACACGGCCCGGCGAACACGTATCGTGGTCCGACGCGATCGGCATTGGGCTGCAGCACCCGCGGGATGAGCACGACGCACGCGTCGGGCCGACCGAGGAACGCGTCGGCGTCGAGCCGCACGTCGTTCTCTGCCAGCCAGGCACGCAAGGTTGCGTAGTAGTGCTGGACGCTCGGGGATGCTTTCAGCGCCGCTGTCTGCTCGGCCGTGTCCTGCTCGTAGCCGTCCCAGGCCACATACGTCGGGGAGAGCTGCACGGCGGGCACGATCCATCGCTCGGCGGCAACCCGCCCCGCGAAGCCACCGATGTCGTAGAGCACCGCATCGGGGCGCTCGATATACGATCGAGCACCGTCCCAAGCACGGCAATCGCCTCGTCGAGGAACAGCTGCATCGCCTCCCCGATGTCCTCGGGCCAGGGGCTGTCGTCGGTAGGCAGCAACGAAGGGTGGGCGAGGACCTCGGCACCGGTCGGGACCACGAGCCCGGTGAGCCGCTCGCCGACGACGTAGCTGACGCGATGCCCGCGAGACACCAGCTCGGAGATGAGCGCGAGGCTCGGGTAGACGTGACTGGGCGCCGTCACGCCGGCCATGACGAGATGCATCCGACCAGTTTCTGCGAAGACGAAGACGACCACCAACATCTCGGGAGGACAGGTGACCCCTGAGCGGTTGGGAGCGGTTGAGGCCGGCGGGACGAAATTCGTCTGCCTGGTCGGATCCGATCCTGATCACATTGTGGCGCAGACCAGGATCCCGACCGGCGAGCCCGATGGGACGCTGGATCAGGTGCTCGCGTTCTTCCAGCAGGAGGTGTCGTCCGGCGGGCCGCTGGCGGCGATCGGCATCGCCTCGTTCGGCCCGCTGGAGTTGCGCCGATCGCATCCCCGGTATGGGTTCATCACGACCAGCCCGAAGCCGGGTTGGTCCGACGTCGACCTGGTCAGGCCGATCCGGAGCGCACTGGGTGTGCCGGTGGGTTTCGACACCGACGTGAACGCCGCCGCATTAGGCGAGGGCCAGTGGGGATCCGCCCGTGGTCTGGACACCTTCGTGTATCTGACCGCCGGCACCGGCATCGGCGCGGGAGCTGTGATCAACGGGAAGGTCATCCACGGGCTGGGGCACCCCGAGATGGGCCACCTCAGCGTGCCGCGCCAGCCGGGCGATGACTTCGCCGGCAGTTGCCCCTTTCACGGCGACTGCTTGGAGGGGATGGCCAGTGGCGCAGCGATGGCCGCCCGCTGGGGTCGCTCGGCCGAGCAACTCGACGGTGACACGCTGCGGGCAGCCACCCGGCTCGAGGCCGCCTATCTTGCCGCTGGTCTCCGCAACATCGTCTACGTCACCGCGCCGCAGCGCGTCGTGATCGGCGGGGGCGTGACCAGCCTGCCTGGTCTGTTCCCGCTCGTGCGAGCCTCCCTCACGCAAACACTGGCCGGATATCCCGCCTGTCTCGAGCACACCGCAGATGACTTCATCGTCCCAGCCGAGCTCGGTCCCCTAGCCGGTCCAGCCGGCGCCCTCATTCTCGCCCACCGCTCGCGCAGCCGATGACAACCACTGGATGCTCATCGTTGCCGCGACGGCGGATGGAGCAGGGCGCAGAACAACGCGTCGGTGCCGTGGCGGTGCGGCCACAACTGCACGTGCGGTCCGTCCCCGAGCTGGGGCACACCGGGAAACTGGGGCCTGGCATCGAGCAGTTCGGCGCCAGTGCGGCGCACCACATCGGCGACCACTCCCACGGTCTCATCGAAGTGGGGCGAGCACGTGACGTACGCGACGACGCCGCCGGGACGGGTTAGCCTCAGCGCGGCCACCAGCAGCTCCCGCTGCAGCCGGACCAGCCCGGGAACGTCGTCGGTCTGCCGTCGCCAGCGCGCCTCCGGGCGGCGACGCAGGGCCCCGAGCCCGGTGCACGGCGCGTCCACCAGCACCCGGTCATAGGCCCGATCCGGCAGCCCGCTATCCCGACCATCGGCCACATGCACTGTGACCGGCAGGCCCGCGCAGGCCTGACCGACCAGGCGGGCTCGGTGCTCGGCCTTCTCCACAGCGTCCAGGGCCGCCCCCCGAGTGGCACCCAGGGCACCCAACAGCGCCGCCTTGCCGCCCGGCCCAGCACACAGATCCAGCCAACGGCCGTCGGTGCCCTCCAGCGGCGTCGCGGCCAGGGCGAGGGTGACGAGCTGGCTGCCCTCGTCCTGGACCTGAGCGAGGTGCGCACGCACGGGCGCCAGCTCACCCGGGTCACCGCCGTCGGCGAGGTACACGCCGTAGGGCGAGTAGGGGGCGGACTTGCCGCCGGTCGACGCGGCCAACTCGGCAGCGCCAATCTGGCCCGGGCGCGCCAGGAGATGCACCAGCGGACGGGCGTCGTCGGCGGCCAGCGCCACAGCCAGCTCCTCCAGGTCTCCACCCAGTGCATCGGCGAAGGCCTGCGCGATCCACCGCGGGTGCGAGTGCACCATCGCCAGGTGGCCCACCGGATCCTCATCGGCCGATGGCGCGAGAGCCTGCACCCAGCCGGATTCATCCTGCTCGCCGACGCGGCGCAGCACCGCGTTGACGAAGCCGGTAGCAGCGCTGCCACGACCGGCGCGAACCAGGTCCACGGTGGTGGCGACCGCGGCATGGGGCGGCACCCGGGTCCGCAGCAGCTGGTAGCTGCCCAACCGCAGGGCGTCCAGCAGCTCGCCGTCCACATCGGCGAGCGGGCGGTCTGTGCACGACTGCAGCACCGTATCCAGCAGCCCCTGGGCCCGGCATGTGCCGTAGCACAGCTCAGTGGCCAGCGCGGCGTCCCGGCCGTTGATCCCCCGCTGCCGCAGCAGGTTGGGCAATGCGAGGTTCGCGTACGCGTCGCGTTCCCGCACTGCGGCCAGAACGTCCAGCGCGGCCTGGCGCGCGGGATCGTCCACCGGTGGCCGGCTGGGCCCGGAGCGCCGCCTGGGCGGGCCGGGACGGGGAGGTCGGGACGGCTTGCGCGGCACTGTCACAGCATGTCCTGGCAGCCGGAGATCACTCGAATCGCTCCCCCGGCTCCGGGCGGGCACCACGAGCCCAATCCGGCGCGGCCATCGTCCGTTTGCCCGGCGCGGTGATCTCGCCCAGCCGCAGGGCCTCCGTGGCGGTGCCCACGAGCTCCTCCCGTTTGGCCACCCGCAGCTCGCCGGGATTGAGGCCGTCCAGCACGGCACGTTGCATGGGGCCGAGGCCCAGGCGCTGACCCCGGAACAGAGCCCAGCCACCGGGGGCAGGTGTGACCGCGCGCACCTGGCGGCGCACCGCAAAGGCAGGAGCGCCGAAGTTCACGTGAGCGTCTTGCGCGGTGACTTTCGGCGCGTAGGAGGCGCCATCAGCTGGTTGCGACACCGGGCGCAGGGATCCGTCGGCGATACCGTCGAGAGTGGAGACCAGCAGGCCGGCACCAGCGTGGGCTAACCGGCACAGCAGTTCCCCCGCAGTATCGCTGGGATGGATCACCTCGGTGACCGTCCCGTACACCGGACCGGTATCCAGCCCCTCCTCCAAAAGGAAGGTGGACGCTCCGGTGATCTCGTCCCCGTGCCGGATCGCGGCCTGCACCGGCGCCGCGCCGCGCCAAGCGGGCAGCAGCGAGAAGTGCAGGTTCACCCAGCCGTAACGGGGGATGTCCAGCGCCGACCGCGGAACCAGCGCACCGTAGCCGACGACCGGGCAGCAGTCCGGGGCGAGAGAAGCCAGCCGCGCCAGGAAGTCGGGTTCTGACGGGCGCCGCGGGGTGAGCACCTCCAGCCCAACGTCGTCGGCTAGCTCTCCCACCGGGGATCGGGCAAGATGCCGCCCTCGTCCAGCCGGCGCATCAGGCCGGGTGATAACCGCGACCACAGTGTGGCGATCGGAGTCCAACAGTGATCGCAGCGCGGGCACCGCCGCCTCAGGCGTTCCTGCGAAAACGAGCCGCACCGCTCAGCGCACCTCGCCCAGCACTGGGTGCGGGCTGAGCCTGACCCCAGGCTCGGGGACAACCTCGGCGGCGCGGGCGCGCAGCACGGAATCACCGAAGAGCCGGACGGGTTGGACAGCCACCCGCGCAGTATGCCTCGTACCAACACCGGAGTTTCGGCGACGTCACTCACAGCTCCACCGGATCGAGCTCGACCCGTAACGGATCAGCCAGCTTGCGGGCGCTGCGTCCGGCTTGCACCGCGGCCAATGCCATGGCCAAGGCGGATCCCTCGGAGCGGGGAACCCGCAGGAGCAGCCGCTCACGCTCACCCTCGGGTTCCCCTGGGACTGGTACCGGACCCAGCACTTCGGCACCAGCAGGCACGTCAAGACCCGCCAGCGTCTCCGGTGTGCCATCCAGTGCGGCCATCCGCACCGAGGGGGGGAAACCGAGCTCGGCGCGAGCGGCCAGCTCAGCTCGCGCGTGGCCAGCCGGATCCCATCGGACCAGCGCTTGCACTACGGTCAGCGAGGCGTCGGCGACCACGATGACCTGACCGCCATCGGCGGCCGGCTCGACCATCGCTGCCGCGGCCATCCACCGGCGCAGCGCTTCTTCCGCCGCACGCAAGCTCGGACGGGCCAGCAGCGCGGCGGCATCCAACAACAACGCCGCCCCGTAGCGGGCCGGCGGCTCGACCCCGGGAGTGGAGACCACCAGCGCTGGCCCCGGCGGGATGACTGCGAGGACTTTCCTCTCACCAGAGCTTCCCCCACCAGAGGTATACAGCTGCACCCCGGGGAAGGCCCGGCCGAGCTCCTCAGCGGTGCGGCGGGCACCGATCACCGTCGCGCGCAACCGGGCGGAACCGCACGCGGGACACAGGTAACGAGCCTCCGGAACTCCGCACCACCGGCAAGCAACCTGCCCGGCGGCGAGCAGCGCCAGCGGCCCTACGCAGCGACGGCAGCGAGCCGGAGCCCGGCACTGCCCGCAGGCCAGCGCGGGAACGTAACCACGCCGGGGTACCTGCACCAGTACCGGCCGGCCGCGGCCCAGCGCCGCGCGGGCCGCGGCGAAGGCCACCGCGGGAAGTCGTGCCGCGCGGGCCATGGGGTCCCGCGCCAGCTGGGTGCCGTCCTCCCCGATCGCGGTGACCCGCGGTGCCTGGGCCCGCAGCACCTCCCGGGCAGCCACGATCTCATGTGCCCAGCCGGTGTCGACCGACAGTTGAGTCTCCGCGGTGCGCGCGTAGCCGGCCACCAGCAGCGCCGCGCCCTCCAAGACCGCACGCTGGCCCAGCACCACCCGGGTATGCGGGTAGGGGGCGCGAGGCTCGGCATGCAGATCGTCCCCGTCGTCCCACAGCACCATCAGACCCAGATCGGCGACCGGGGCGAAGGCTGCCGCACGGGTGCCGACGACAACGCGCACCACACCCCGCCGCACCGCCAACCACCGGCGGTAGCGCAGCGCGGGTCCGGCCTCGGCCGCCAGGGTGACCACCGCGTCGGGCCCGGCCAGGGTGGCCACCGCGGCGTGCACCCGCGCGGTGTCCCGATGATCAGGCAACACCAGTAGAGCACCCCGCCCGGTGGCCGCGACCGTGACCGCGGCCTCGGCGAGCCGGGCGGCCCAGTCCTCCCCCGGCAATGCCTGCCAGCAGGCGTGCGCGGAACGCCCCTGGTGCAGCGCGTCCAGGAAGGTGGGTCCGCGGGGGTAGCGCTGCCAGCCGCTCGTCTCGGGCCGTGGCGGTCGGTCTGCCGCGACCGCGCCAGGCTCGGCTTCGGTGCGTGCATGCCGTGGCGGCACCGCCAGCCGCAACACGTCGCTCATGGTGCCTGCGCATCGGTCGGCTACTGCCCGGGCCAGAGCGGCGACCTCCGGGCTGAGCACCGGCTCAGCGGAGACCACCCGGTCGATCCAGCCCAGCTGGCCCGGGTGATCGGATCGCTCGACCCGATTCAGCAACCACCCGTCCACCAGCCGCCCGGCGAAACGCACCCGAAGGCGCACACCGGGCAGCGCTGTCGCGCCGAGCTCAGCAGGCACTTGATAGTCGAAAGGACGGTCGAGGTGGGCCAACGGGGTATCCACGCACACCCGGGCGATGGGCAGCATGGTGGCCGGGATGCGCTGCCCGCGAGGGGACCGACCGACGCTCACCTTGGCGGGTCTACCAGAGCGCCCAGACCGCCCCACGACGACTCCACGACGACCTTGTCGACGTGTCGCCTCTACCATCAGCACATGCCGGATACCTCTGCGGACTACAACACGATTGCTGACGCTTTTGGCGGCCGCCTCGAGGGCATGGCGACCGAGGGGTGGTCGGCGCCGACACCCTGCTCTGAATGGAGCGTCCGGGATCTTGTCGCCCACGTCATCGGGGTACACGGGCGGGTGATCGCAACACTGGACGCGGCGGAACCACTCGAGCCGGATCCGGCTGGGGATCTGCTGAAGCAGTGGTGGCAGGCGAGGGATCGCATCAGCGAGGCCCTCAATGACGAGGCTCGCGCCGCGAAGATCGTGAGCACCATGTTCGGCGAGCAGCCGTTCGCGTCCCTCGTCGGTAGCCTGTTGTGCGCGGATACGCTGATCCACACCTGGGATCTCGCCCGTGCGACCGGCCAGGACGAGCGACTCGATCCGGACGCGGTGTCGAAGATCATGGCGATGCTCGTCCCCCTTGATGACGCGATACGCAGCCCCAGCGGGTTCGCTGCGAAGATCACGCCCGCAGCGGACGCGGACGAACAGACGAAGCTGCTGAACTTCTGCGGCCGCACCGGTTGACCTGGGCCAGACGGCAGCGACCGCATGCTTCCGTCATGGGCCGGGCGGCTGCACCAGGCCACTGTGGTAGGCAAAGACGACAAGCTGGGCCCGGTCGCGGGCACCGACCTTCATCATGGCTCGAGCGACGTGTGTTTTCGTGGTGGCCGGGCTGATCACCAGCTGGGTGGCGATCTCGGCGTTGTCCAGGCCGTGCGCGGCCAGCGCAGTGACCTCGCGCTCGCGTTGGGTGAGCCGGGCGAGCCGGGCGACGCCTTCGGCGCCGCGCCGAGGTCCGGCGGTGAACGCGGCGATCAGCGTCCGGGTGACGCTGGGAGACAGCAAGGCATCGCCAGCAGCCACCACCCGGACCGCGCAGCGCAGGTCCTCCGGTTCGATGTCTTTGAGCAGGAAACCACTGGCTCCGGCGCGCAGCGCGGAAAATACGTACTCGTCGACCTCGAACGTGGTGAGAACGATGACTCGCACGGCGCTGAGTGCGGGGTCGGCGCAGATCAACCGGGTGGCCTCGATCCCGTCAAGCCGGGGCATCCGGATATCCATCAGCACGACATCGGGACGAGTCCGACGGACAATCTCAAGGCCCCCGTGGCCGTCGGGTGCCTCCCCGACCACCTCGATGTCCTCGGTGTGCGATAGCAATGCGCGAAAGCCGGCCCGGACCAGTGCCTGATCGTCGACCAGTGCGATCCGCACTGTCATGTTGATCCCCTGATCGGTAACCGCGCGGCGACCCGGAACCCACTACCCGGGATCGGTCCGGCATTGAGCGTGCCACCGAGCGCGCGGGCCCGTTCCCGCATTCCCACCAGTCCATGGGCGGCAGGCTGCGGCTCATCGTGGGTGGCAGTGGCGGCGGCCACCATAGGGCCGTCGTCGATCACCTCCACGGTGACCTCGTCGCGGCCGAAGCCGATCTGCACCGCTGCTGTGCGCGCTGCGGAGTGCCGGATGGTGTTGGTGAGTGCCTCCTGCACGATCCGGTAGATCGCCAGCTCGAGCGCGGCCGGGAGCCCATCGGCTGCACCGCTGGTGACGAGCCGGACACTCACCCCGGCGGCACACGCTTGATCGACCAGTTGGGGCAGCCGCCCCAGCCCAGGTGCAGGCGCAGCGACCCGGTCGGTTTCGGCGGCCCTGAGCAAGACCAGCGTGCTGCGCAGTTCGGTCATCGCGTCCCTGGCCGCGTTGCGCACGGTGGCCAACGCGGCCCGGGTCTCCTCAGGACGGTGCTCGAGCGCATCGGCGCCGGCAGCAGCCTGCACGGCGATCACAGTGATGGTGTGCGCCAGCACGTCGTGCAGCTCGCGGGCGATATCCAAGCGCTCCTCGACCAGCACGCGCCGCGCCTCCTCTGCTGCGGTCTGCCGCACGGTCCTGAGTTGTTCCTCGACCGCGACGCGGCGGGCACGGGCCGCCTCACCCATTGCGGCAGCGGCGATCAACCCGGTCGGCGGGCCAAGGAGGGCGCCGACGTTGAAGCGAGCCGGATCCGGCGGCAGCAGCGGGATCAGGCCGATGGCGCCGATAACGGCCGTGGCCAGCAGCAGCCGCCGACCGGTGGCATAAGCGGTTACCGCGTGAACCGCGAAGAACATGGCGACCGCCGGAGCCAGGCCTGGGTAGCCGGCTAAGTGGTAAAGCAGGCAAAGCGCGAGGATTCCGGCGGCGGCAACCAGCGGGGCGGGGCGCCTCCAGGCGAGCATCCCGGCCGTCGCGATGGCGATCAGGTAGGCGTCCGCCGCCGGTAGCAGCGGTCGCGCAGCCTCGGCGAGCTCGGCTGCCACCCCAGCGACCCCGAGCACAGCCGCGATCCCCATGAACGCCCCGTCGAGGGCGGCAGGCTTGCGCAGCCAGATCATCCGGGTCGCGTCCAGGCCGGTCATTCTCGCCCACCACCGATCATTCGGGGATGTTTCCAGATCGGTCGCCCATCTCAAACGGCGTGGTCACGCCAGCGTAGTTGATCGTCATGCTCATCCCCATCGAGGCGTGCAGCAGCACGTGGCAGTGGTGCATCCAGATTCCGGGGTTGTCAGCCAGGAATGCCACGTCCACGGTCTGATGTGGTCCGACCAGGACGGTGTCCAGGTGCACCGGGCTGCCCTTCACCGGGCGACCGTCCACACCCAGCACCGTCATCACGTGCCCGTGCAGGTGCATCGGGTGAAACTCGCCGGTGTCGTTGACCATGTGCAAGCCCACCAGTTGGCCGGTGTGCACGAGAATCGGTGGCACGTGCGGCGAGGCCGCCCCGTTGATCCGGTGCACCAGCGCGATCCCGCCGTCGTGGAAACCAGGTCCCTCACTGAGCACCACGGGCGCGGTGAGCGCAGCCGGCCCGGTCGTCGGGTCCACGGCAGGCTCGCCATAGCGCAGCGGGTCGAAGGCGGGGACAGCGGCGGGATCGACGGGTACCGGCGGCGCACCCGGACCGACGGTAACCGATTCGCCCGCCCTGGCCTCGGGGCCGAAGAAGCGCTCCAGCAGTGAGGGTGTGCCCGCGATCCGGGAGTCGACCAGCCGCACCGCGTTGGAGGCCGGCATGGTGAAGACCAGGTCGGCGCGCTGGCCCATGCCGAGCACCAACCGCTGCGGGCCCAGCGGCTGCGGACCGTTGAGGTCGTGACCGTCCAGCGCGACTACCTGGTAGGGGGCGCCGAGCAGCACCGGCGCCTCGGAGGTGCCATCCATACCGGGCGCGACCGCGTCGATCACCCGCAGCCGCACCGTCTGCCCAGGCCGGGCAGCAACATGCAGGTCGCCGGTGGTGCCGTTGACCGCGATCGCGTTCGACCCGTTGACGGCATTGTGCAGCAGGACGGTCGCCTCGACGTTCTCGGCGACGTGCCCGCCCGGCGGTTCGACAATCAGCGCACCGAATAGACCGGCCTGGATCTGATTCTCGGTGTCCTGGTGGGAGTGGTACCAGTAAGTGCCGGCATCTGATGCCACGAACTCGTAGATGAACGACTGCCCCGGCGCCACCGCGTCCTGGGTGATGCCCGCGACGCCGTCCTCCGCAGCCGGCACCCGCACCCCGTGCCAGTGCAGCGTCGTCGCGACCGGCAGGTGGTTAACCAAACTCACCCGGACCCGGTCGCCTTGAGCCACCCGCAACTCGGGACCGGGGACGGTGCCGTTGTAGGTGTAGGTGGGTCGGCCGCCGGCAGTGCTGGCCTGCGCGGTGAGGGTAAAGCTCTTCACCGGTTCACGTCCGGGTGCCGCGACGAGCTTGGTGATCGGGACGCCGCCGGGGTCATCGGCGAGAGCCGCGGCGGAGAACGCCGCCGGCATCCCGGCCAGCCCGGTTCCGGCGCCGATGAACGCCGCGATGGCCACCACCAGCACTACGGGCGCCGCAGCCAGCACGGTTGTCCCCCACCGCCGCTCGCGCGGTCTGGGCTGGCGCAGCGCCAGCGCCGCCCAGACCGGCAGGGACAGGCCCTCCAGCGCTACACAGACCAGATCAGGTACTCCGACTGGCTCGGGGGTTCCCGGTTCCGGTCCGAACGGCAGGCCGATCGTGCGCGAGATCAGCCAGAGCAGCACCAGCGCGGCGGTGCCCCATACCGCGGCCATGAACAACCGGCGCCGGGGCCGCATCATCAGCCCTGTTGCCACAACCGCCTGGCCGGCCCCCACCACCAGGAAGAACACTCCGAACGGCGGGTACTCGTTCAGGTGCTCCGGCACAACGGCGAGGTGCACCGCCGCCGCCCCCGCAGTCAGCACTCCGGCGGTCACCAGAGCCAGCGGGCTGTGCCGTGAAGGCCATGGAGTCCCCGTGGATGGTTTCAACGCATCGATCGCCATGGCAGCACCGTCACAGCTGAACCAACCTGCGTCGTCCCGCCAGCGTGGCGCGGCCACTACCCCATCAGCTGTATCCGATGGCGCAGCTACTACCACCACAGCAGTAACCGACCCAGTTCTGCGTGCATGCTTGTGGTCGTCGGTCGCGGAGCCCGCACAGTGCTCCACCTCACCGCGATCGGTTCCTCACCTGCCGCAACACCGTGCGTTCGGCGTTTCGGACTGTGGTGAACTGGGTACGAGTATTCGTGACCGAATTCGACATCCCGGATTTCGGTGCTTGTTCCCCGCCCCCGGTTGCGGTGGTCTACAGCGACGATTTCACAGGGCCGGCGGACGGGGACGACACCGGCGCAGTGTCAGCGATGCTGGCGTCGGTCGCGGGTTGGCACTTCCGGGTGATCACGGCCGGACCGAACGGGACAATGCCGGTGCTCGAGGCGTTGGCGCGACCCGAGGTGCGGCTCTACGCGCAGCCGGGCGCTGACGGCGATGACGACGACGCCTACCGCCGGCAACAGCGCGACAAGCCCGCGATCAAGCACTTCGTCCGCGACGGGGGACGTTATCTGGGTATCTGCATGGGCGGGTTCCTGGCCGAACCGGGCCACTTCAACGTGTTCTCAGGCCGGGTCAACGAGTACTACTCCTCTCGCGGGGCATCGGTGACCACGGCGGACGCCGCCGTGATCCCGGTGATCTGGCGCGGCGCGCGGCGTGCGATGTACTTCCAGGACGGGGGCTACATGATCCCCCGACGCAAGTCCACCGGAATCACCGTCCTGGCCCGCTACACCAACGGAGCGATCGCGGCGCTCGTCGCGAACTACGGTCGGGGCAAGGTCGGCCTGTGCGGCCCGCATCCCGAGGCTCCAACGGAGTGGTACCGGGAGGGGAACCTCAGTTATGGCGGGTCGACTCAAGACCTCGGCGATGACCTCATCAACACCCTCATGGCGCCCTGAGGTGGCGCGGAGGCCGGGAAGAGCGTTATCGCTGGTGTGCGCCGCGGCGGTCATCTCGGTGCTGGTCCCGTCGTGCGTACGGGCCGCTTCTGCGACCGGTCCGGGCAGCTATGCGGCGAGCCTGTGGCCGCAGCGCCCCGTCGTCGAGCTGTCCTTCGATGTGGCGCCGGACCTGCGCTCCGCCAGCGGCCGGGAGTCGGTTGTGTTCACCCCGGATATCCGAACGTGTGAGCTGGTGTTCCGGGCCTGGCCGAACAACCCCACCATGGCGAAGACCGGCTCCGCGCTCACGATCACCGCCACCAGCGTGGACGGTCGCCCGGTCACCAGCGAGATCAGCCCCGCCGGATCCCCGCCCGGCTCGCCGGGCACTCTCATCCAGCTCCCCTTGGCCCGATGCCTTGAACCCGGCCAATCGGTGCGGGCCGACCTCGGGTTCCGGCTGACCATCGGCGCAGACGCCGACGAGCGGGTCGGCTACTCCCCCAGCACCCAGACGGCCTGGTTCGGCTCGGGTTTCCCGCTGCTGGCCTGGATCCGGGGCAACGGGTGGGCCCGTGATCCTGCGGTACCGATGAACGGCGAGACCGCCGCCAGCGAGGATTTCGTGCTCTCCAGCCTGTCGGTAACCGCGCCCACGGACTACCGGGTGATGGGCACCGGTGTGGCAGCCGGTGACACTGCCGGTAGCGGCGCTACCACGACCACCCACCGGTTCACCGCCCCAGCGGTCCGAGACGTCGCAGTAGCGGTCGGCCGCTACGACATCCTGGATCGCGACGTCGGGGGCGTGCGCCTGCACCTGGCTACCCCACACGGTGGTACCAAGACCGATCCACAGCAGTGGGCCGACGAGATCGGCAAGGCAATCACCTCGCTCACCCCGGTTCTCGGACCGTTTCCCTACCCCGAGCTCTGGGTCACGATCACTCCGGGCCAAAGCGATGGCACCGAGTACCCGGCCGCGCTGCAGTTCAGCGATGCCAACCGTCGCGAACTACCGGCCTTGGTCGCCCACGAGGTCTCCCACCAGTGGTTCTACTCCCTGGTAGGTAACAACCAGGCCGAGCACCCCTGGCTCGACGAGTCGCTGGCCACCTTTGGAGAGAGCATCGCCAGCGGCGACGGGAAGGATTACCGGTCTAGCGACATTTCCCGGCGGGTGGTCGGTCTGATGGGAGAGCCGATGACTTACTGGGCCGACCATGGCGGTTTCGACCGCTACACCGAGGGCGTCTACAACCAGGGCGCCGCCGTGCTCCTGCAAGCCCGCCGCCAGGTCGGCGCCGACCGATTCGACACCGCCCTGCGCTCGTACATCGGGGCGAACGCGCATCGGGTCGCTACCCCGGCCGAGTTCACCCAGGCCTTCGCCGACCAGCCCCAGGTGCTCGACTTGCTCAGCCGCGCCGGCGCCCTACCCAGCCCGTGACCGCGCAACGACGGGCCCGGATACCACCAGAATCCCGCAGCGACGCCACTCACCCCCGGCAAGACTGGTCCGTTGAGGTAGCACGATCCGCATCGGCTGACGCCGGCGGGCTGGATCACGAATTGCTTGGGGATTTCCTGGACCGGCTCGCCGCACATGGTCCCGAACACGACTGGGATCGCCACACCCACGCCGCGTTCGCAGCCTTGGGGGCTCGTGCGGCGGAGCAGGGTGTGGTATTGCGCGCCCTGGTGGATCTCTACCTGTCCGCAGCGTGGCGGGCGTGGCCACAGTTGCCGGCAGTCGCCGGGGACAGCGCCACCGCCGTTCGCGCGGCGGGGCAGCGGGTACTGCGCGCGTGCGACGATGTGGTCGCCGCACTGGCCGAGGGTTATACCTCCGCCGGACGTGCCGTGGTGCGCCGCGAGGAGGCGATGCGCCGGGAATTCGTCGATGACCTGCTGGCCGGCACCAGCGATCCGGCGGGCCTGCTAGGGCGCGCGCAGTCCTACGGCCTGCAGCTGGCCGGCGAACATGCTGTGCTGCTCGGCCGCGCCGCGACCCCGTTCCAGGAGACCAGCCCGCTGCTCGCGGAGTTATCCGCCGCGCTCGCAGGCCCACTCGAAGCGCTGATCACGACTCGGGACGGCGAGCTGGTTATCGTGCTGCCAGCGCGGTCCCCGCAGGCTCTGGACAACGCGCTCAGCGCGGCACACCGCACTCTGACCTCGGACACACGGCGAACTCGGGAGGTGTGGCTCGTGCTGGGGCGGCCCTATCCGGGACCGTCGGGGGTCGCCCACTCGTTCACCGAGGCGCGCACCGTGCTGGATCTGGCGCGCCGCCTGCAATTGCCCGAGCGCGTCGTGCGTGCCGAAGACCTCCTCGTCTACCAGGTCCTGCTGCGAGACCGCGCCGCGCTGTGCGAGCTCATTGACAGCGTGCTCAGCCCGCTGCGCCAAGCTCGCGGCGGTGCCAGACCGCTGCTGGACACCCTTGAGGCCTACCTCGGTAGCGGTGGGAACACCACCCGCACCGCGCAGCGGCTGCACCTGTCAGTGCGCACGATCACCTACCGGCTCGACCGCATCGCCGGCCTGACCGGACTGCACGCCGCCAACCCCACCCACCGTTACACCCTGCACACCGCGGTACTCGGCGCCCGCGCTCTTGGCTGGCCCGACAACACCCAGGCCGTTGCCGACTTCCGGCAACAAAGCCAGCCAGATTATGGCTGAGAACCCGCGCGCAGCACGCCTACGCCGCACGAACACTGGTTATTGGGGGGAGCAGCACCAGCACGAGGGAGGGACATAACCATGGCATCACTGGTCAGCCGTATCACCAGACTGCTGCAGAGCCCCCAAGGGCAGCGACTCACCGACCGCGCGCAGCAGCTCGCCCGCGACCCAAACACCCGCCGCAAGGTCGAAGACTTGCGTAGTCGTCTGTTGAGGAAACGTGGATGACAGAGATTTTCCAGCGTCGGGAGTCGGTGGTGCGAAGTTACTGCCGTAGCTTCAGCGCAGTGCTCACCAGCGCGCAGGGCAGCATGGTGCGAGACAGTGAAGGCCGGCAATACATCGATTTTCTAGCGGGTGCGGGTGCGCTGAACTACGGCCACAACGACCCGGACATGAAGCGCGCGCTGCTTGAATATATTTCCTGTGATGGCATCGCGCATGGTCTCGATCTGCACACCGACGCCAAACGCGCCTTCCTGGAGGAATTCGAGGCCCTGGTGCTGCGCCCGCGTGTGATGGACCATCGGGTTCAGTTCACCGGACCGACCGGTACCAACGCGGTAGAGGCCGCGCTCAAGCTCGCCCGGAAGGCAACCGGGCGCACTAACGTCATTGCCTTTACCCGTGGTTTCCACGGGCTGTCTCTGGGAGCTCTGGCCGCCACCGCAAGCGCCGGAATGCGAGGCGGACCGGTCATTCCCCTGTCCGGGGTGTCCCGGATGCCTTTCGACGGCTACTTCGGGCCGGGAGTCGACACCGCCGAGATGCTCGCCTCAATGTTGGCAGACCCCTCCAGTGGTCTGGACGCTCCGGCCGCGATCCTGTTGGAGACGGTGCAGGGCGAGGGTGGGCTCAACGCGGCTTCACCTCGGTGGCTGCGCCGGATTGCCGCGCTCGCCGCAGAGCATGGTGCTCTCCTTATCGTCGACGACATCCAGGCCGGCTGCGGCCGCGTCGGGACATTCTTCAGTTTCGAAACCGCTGGTATCGTGCCCGATATCGTCGTGCTCTCCAAGTCGTTGTCTGGATTTGGCCTGCCGATGTCGGTGGTGTTGGTGCGGCCCGAATCAGACGTCTGGCAGCCCGGGGAGCACACTGGAACCTTCCGCGGGAATGCGCACGCCTTCGTCACCGCCACCATTGCGTTGCGGAAGTTCTGGTCGAACAACGAGTTCATGCAGGATGTGGCTCGGCGAGCCGATCTCGTCACACGCAGGTTGACCGAAATAGCGCAAGATATTCCCGGGGCCACGATCAAGGGGCGGGGAATGATGCAAGGCATCGAGGTCGATCCGCGGCTCGCGACCCGAATCCGGCGAACGTGTGTCCGCAATGGCCTGATCATCGAGGCCGCCGGACCACGGGATGAAGTAGTCAAGGTACTCGCGCCACTCACTACGCCGGACCACCTGCTCGATCTGGGCCTGGGGATCCTGGCCGACGCTGCGTTCGCGGCGACCAGATCGCCGGTCGAGATCTCGGCGTAACTTCCGCCGTACGGGTGTGGGGGCACGCACCGAATGGATATGACGCGCACGCCGAGCACGGTGCTCGAGGGTGGCACGCTGGTGCTCCCACGGGTGCAGGACCGCTCGCAAGATCGGGTGCTGGTCGCGGAGGGCTGCGCACAGCACCCGCGCACGCGCCCTGGCGAGCGGCTACATCACGTGTTCGAGCAGCGCTGCGACTCCAGCCCTGCGCGGCTCGCGGTGGACGCCGAGGACGTCGCGCTGACCTTTGACGAGCTCGACCAGCGGGCCAACCAGTTGGCCCGCTATCTACTTGTCCGGGGCGCCCGCGCCGGGGATCGGATTGCGCTGCTCCTCGAGGAGCCGGTGCAGTCCTATCTCGCGATGCTGGCCGTAATGAAGATCAACGCGGCGTATGTCCCGCTGGATGTCGGCTTCCCCGCCGACCGGATGCGATACATCATCTCCGACGCGAACGTGCGCATGGTGCTGACGCTGGCAACAGCGCGCGAGCGGGTCGAGGGTCCGGATGGCTTAGACAGCATCGAGCTGGTCTGGATCGACGAGGCTAGCGAACACATCGCCGCCCAGGACCCCACCAGGCTCACCGACGCCGAGCGCGGCGATCCGGTCGACGAGCTGGTGTACATCATCTACACCTCGGGATCCACCGGCCGGCCCAAGGGCGTGGCTGTCAACCATCCGAGCATCTGCAACTTCGTCCGGGTCGCCGCTGAGGTCTACGGCATCCGCGCCCAGGACCGGGTCTACCAGGGGATGACGATCGCCTTCGACTTCTCCGTCGAGGAGATCTGGGTGCCGTGGGTGGCCGGTGCGGCGCTGGTGCCCAGACCAGCCGGATACCGCCTGCTGGGCCAGGAACTGCACACATTCCTGGCTCAGCACCGGGTCACTGCGCTGTGCTGCGTGCCGACGCTGCTCGCCACGATCGAGGAAGACCTGCCGGAGCTGCGTTTCCTGCTGGTATCAGGCGAAGCGTGCCCGCAAGACCTGATCGCGCGCTGGTACCAGCCCGATCGACGCTTCCTCAACGTGTACGGGCCGACCGAGGCCACTGTCACCGCAACCTGGGCCGTGCTGCACCCGGACCGGGCAGTGACCATCGGCGTCCCGCTGCCCACGTACTCCGTGGTCATCCTCGACCCGGACGACCCTTACCGCGCGCTGCCGGCTGGTGAGATCGGTGAGATCGGGATCGCCGGTATCGGACTGGCCGCGGGTTATGTGAACCGTGCGGACCTGACCGGCGCAGCGTTCATCCCGGACATCCTCGGGATCCCGGCCAACCCGTCTGGGCGGATCTACCGAACCGGCGACCTGGGGCGGGTCACCAGCGATCGAGAGATTGAGTATCACGGTCGGGTCGACCTGCAGGTCAAGGTCCGCGGCTACCGCGTCGAGCTGACCGAGATCGAGTCGGTGCTGCTGCGGGTACCTGGGATCACGGCTGCGGTGGTCGAGACCCACAGTCCCGAGCCTGGCACCGTCGAGCTGGTGGGCTACTACGCCCTGCGCGGTGATACCGCATCGATCGACCCTGAAATGATCTACGCCGAGCTGCGCAGGCGGCTTCCCGCGTACATGGTGCCCGCCTACCTCGAGCGGCTCGACGCCATCCCCTTGACCACCAACAACAAGGCCGACCGAAAGAGCCTGCCCGCGCCCACCCGGCGCGCTGCACCGACCGGCAACCACGTAGCGCCGGCCACTGCGGCCGAGCGGACGCTCGCCACGGTGCTCGCGCAGGTAATGCAGGTAGACCAGCTGTCAGTGGACAGCCACTTCTTCGATGAACTCGGCGCGAGCTCGCTGCTGATGACCGGGTTCTCGGCGCAGGTCCGCAAGCAGACCGACTTGCCACCGATCTCCATCAAGGACATCTACCTGCACCCCACAGTGCGAGGGCTGGCGCGGGTCCTGGGCGATGCCGTCCCGACCGGGCCGGCGGCCGACCCCGCCCCGGTAACCCGGACCAGCGGCGTCGGCTACGTGCTGGTCGGAGTGGCGCAACTGCTGTGGATACTGCTCGCTGCCTGCGCCGGCGGGCTGTTGCTCGACTGGGCTTTCCGGTGGATCTCCGCCGGCGTGGGCGCTCTGGCGATCTACCAGCGGGGGGTGATGGTCGCTGCCGGCACCTTCGCCGGATTGTGCGTCCTGCCGATCCTGGCAAAATGGTTGCTAGTCGGGCGTTGGAAACAGACCGAGATCCGGCTGTGGAGCCTCGCCTATCTCCGGTTCTGGCTGGTCAAGGGGCTCATCCGGGTCAACCCGATGGTGTTGTTCGCCGGCTCCCCGCTCTATGTCCTCTACCTGCGGGCGCTCGGCATGAGGATCGGCAAGAACGTGGTGATCTTGGCGAGTACCGTGCCGGTGGCCACCGACCTGATCACCATCGGCGATGGCACCATCATCCGCCGGGGCTGCTCGTTCACCGGCTACCGGGCCGTGGCCGGCCGGCTGCAGACCGGCCCGGTTACCCTCGGCTCGGACGTGCTGGTCGGCGAGAACACCGTGCTCGACATCGGCACCACGATGGGCGATGGCGCTCAGCTTGGCCACAGCTCGTCGTTGCACACCGGGCAGTCGGTGCCGGCCGGGCACCGCTGGCACGGCTCACCGGCCGAGCCGTGCCGGGCGAACTACCGCACGGTCGGCCCGGCCCGATGCGGCAACGTACGCAAACTCGGCTACAGCCTGCTGCAACTGTTCGGCGTGCTCGCGTTGGGGTCGGCGGGGTTGGCCATCCTGGTGCTGGCGTTGACCACAGTTCCGCAACTGCTCGCACAGCTCGGCCCGGGGGCGCAGTTCCTGTCTAGCGGAGGCTTCTACCTTGCGGTCGTCCTCGTCGCGCTCGGTGCTGTCCTTGCTCCGCTGACGGCTGCGCTGGCGGTGATGATGACGATTCCCCGGCTCCTCGCGCCGCTCGTCAGGCCGGGCCGGGTGTACCCGCTCTACGGGATCCATTTCATCATTCAGCAGTTGATTACCGGCTTGAGCAACTCCAGGTTTTTCACGCTGCTGCTCGGTGACAGCTCGTTCATCGTGGCCCTCGTGCGCGGGTTGGGCTATGACCTGTCCCGGGTCGAGCAGACCGGATCGAACTTCGGCACCCAGCTGCGCCATGACTCCCCGCTGCTCACCGCGGTGGGCACCGGGACCATGGTCTGTGACGGCCTGTCGATCATGAATGTCGACGTCTCGAACACCTCCTTCCGGGTCCGCCCGGTGAAGCTCGGTGCGCGGAACTTCGTCGGAAACGACGTGGCCTTCCCAGCCGACGCCCGTATCGGCGACAACTGCCTGCTCGCCACCAAGGTGATGATCCCGATCGACGGCCCGGTCCGGCAGGACGTCGGCCTGCTCGGCTCACCGCCCTTCGAGATCCCCAGGACCACGTCACGCGACACCGTTCCCGGCTACCCCCCTACCCCGGACGAGCTGCCCCGCCGCCTGGCCGCCAAGAACCGGCACAATGCCGGCGCCATCACCGCCGTGCTGTTCCTGCGCCTGGTCGGGTTGTTCGCCGGCCTGCTGCTGATCGCGATCGCCGTTGACCTGTGGACACAGTTCGGCGCGTTCGCCATCGCGGCCGCGCTGGTCGCCGTCCCGCTTGCACTCACCGTCTACTCGGCGCTGCTGGAGCGGGCCGTGCTGGGATTCCGGCCGCTGACGCCGCAGCTCTGCTCGATCTACGATCGCTACTTCTGGCACCACGAGCGGCTGTGGAAGTTCTACATCAGCCCGCCGCTGCGGGGCACCCCGTTCACGAACCTGATCTGGCGACTGGCGGGCCTGCGAATCGGCCGCCGGGTGTTCGACGACGGCTGCATCATCCCGGAGAAGACCCTCGTCACCATCGGCGATGACGCGGTGCTCAACGCCGGCAGTGTCATCCAATGCCACTCGCTGGAAGATGGCATCTTCCAGTCCGGCTACACCTCCCTCGGGGCCGGCGCCTGCGTGGGCATCAAGACCTTCGTGCACTTGGGGGTCACCATGGGCGACGGCGCGATGCTCGATGCCGACGCCTTCCTCCTGAAAGGCGAGGAGATCGCGCCACACGGGCACTGGCGTGGCAACCCCGCAAGCTCTCAGCTGGGCGCTCAGCGTGCCAGCCGGGCAGCGACGGCGTCCCAGACGTAGGAGGCGAGCAGCGCCTTGGGACCCTCGGGTAGCTCGGTCTCCGCGCCATCGTCGCCGAGCAGCCAGCCCGTGTTGTGATGTCCCTCGAACGCGCCGCCCTCCCCCACCGCGTTGACCACCAGCAGCTGGCAGCCCTTGCGGGCGAGCTTGGTCCGGCCATAGGTGAGCACATCGCCCGTGGAATCACCGGTCTCAGCCGCGAAGCCGACGACCACCTGGCCGCCCGAGCGGCGCAGGACCAGCTCGGCCAGGATGTCCGGGTTGACCACGAGAGACAACGGATCCGGATTCGATCCAGATTTTTTGATCTTGCTGAGACGCTGCTCGGCCGGCCGGAAGTCGGCGACTGCGGCAGCCATCACCACCGCGTCGGCATCAGGCGCCGCCTTGAGTACCGCCTCCCACATCTGACCGGCGGTGCCTACCGGGATCACCTCGACCCCTGCCGGATCGGGCAGATCAGCCGTGTGCGCGGCGACCAGCGTGACCCGAGCACCACGCTGGGCCGCGACACGGGCCAGCGCGTGGCCTTGCCGACCGGAGGACCGGTTGCCCAGGTAACGCACCGGGTCCAGCGGCTCGCGCGTGCCACCGGCGGAGATCACCACATGGAGCCCGGCGAGGTCCGCCGGCAGAGCATCCGCGCGGTGCAACAACACAGTGGCCAGTTCGACGATCTCGGCGGGCTCCGGCAGCCGCCCGGCACCTGAATCGGCACCGGTGAGCCGCCCCGACGCAGGCGCAGCGACGACGGTTCCGCGAGCGCGCAAGGTCGCGACGTTGTGCCGGGTGGCGGGATGTTCCCACATCTCGGTGTGCATCGCGGGTACCAGCAGAACCGGGCAACGGGCAGTGAGCAGGGTTGCGCAGAGCAAATCGTCGGCCCTGCCGTGGGCGGCGCGCGCCAGCAAGTCCGCGGTGGCCGGGGCGACCAGGACCAGATCGGCGGTCTGTCCCAGCCGCACGTGGGGCACCTCGGGGACATCTGCGAACACGTCGTGGTGCACAGGCAACCCGGAGAGCGCCTCCCACGTTGGCGCACCCACGAACTTCAGCGCTGCCTCGGTGGGAACGACCCGAACCTGGTGTCCCGCCTCGGTGAGGTGGCGGAGCACCTCACATACCTTGTAGGCGGCGATGCCGCCACCGATGCCGAGCACGACCCGTCGGGGTGAACCCGACCGGAGGAGCCCGGCTCGGGTCACTGCCCCTCGGTGTGCTCTAGCAACCCGGCGTGGATCTCGCGCAGCGCAATCGACAGCGGCTTCTCCCGCGGCCCTGGCTCGACCAGTGGCCCGACGTACTCCAGCAGGCCCTCTCCGAGCTGCGCGTAGTAGTCGTTGATCTGGCGAGCCCGCTTCGCCCCGAAGATGACCAGGGCGTACTTCGAGCTGACCTTGGCCAGGAGATCATCGATCGGGGGGTTGGTGATGCCTTCAGGGGCCGGGGCCGAGGGCGCGTTCAGCGCGTCCAATTCGGTGGGGATGCTCACTCATTGTCTCCAGGTGCCATCAGATGTCCAGTGCGGTCAAATGTCCCAGCGGCCATAGTCACTGCGGTCATATGTCCCAGTGCCACAGATGTCGGTACCACCGCGGTCCGGGGCCGACGTTGTTCACCGAACCGTGCCGCTCATTAAGGATATCAACTCCTGTGCGGCCCGTTGCAGGTCGTCGTTGACTACCGTCGCGTCGAACTCTCCGGCGGCGTCCAGCTCCTCGCGCGCGACACGCATCCGGCGCTCCCGGGCCCCGGGATCTTCGGTGCCTCGGTCGGACAGCCGTCCGTCGAGCACCTCCCACGACGGCGGCACCAGCATCACTAGCAGCGAGTCGGGCATGGCTGCCCGGATCTGCCGGGCACCTTGCAACTCGATCTCCAGCAAGGTGGACCGGCCTGCGGCCAGCGCCTGCCTGACCGGCGCACCAGGAGTGCCATAGAAGTTGCCGGCGTACTCGGCGTACTCGAGAAACTCATCGCTCTCGATCATGCGAGCGAAGGTGTCGCGATCCACATAGTGGTAGTGCTCGCCTGGCCGTTCTCCGGAACGAGGCGATCGCGTCGTGACGGACACACTGACGAACAGCTGCGGCCAACGTCGCACCACCTCGGCGACCACGCTGGACTTGCCGACTCCGGAAGGACCTGAGACGACGGTGAGCCGGGGCCCAGCACTCTCACTGGAACCCGGCTCACACACCGTCACAGCGCACGTTGATCACTGTGGGTCAATTTCTGGGCTGATTTACTCCAGAGTGCTTATTCTGGGCCGAACTCGCTGAGCAGGGCCTTTCGCTGGCGCTCGCCGAGCCCGCGCAACCGCCGGCTCGTAGCGATCTCCAGCCGCTCCATGATCTGCTGAGCGCGAACCTTGCCCACGCCAGGCAAGGCCTCGAGCAATGCCGAGACCTTCATCTTGCCCAGGATGTCGTCACTGTCAGACTTGGCCAGGACCTCCTTGAGGTTGGTCCCGCCGCGCTTGAGGCGCTCCTTGAGCTCGGCCCTGGCACGTCGGGCGGCGGCCGCCTTCTCCAATGCAGCGGCCCGCTGCTCCTCGGTCAGCTGGGGAAGGGCCACGGTCTCCTCCGTCGATTGCTAGTGCTTGAGGGATGATTCTGGATTGGTGCGGCCGACCGTATCCCCCGGGCGCGGTGCCGCTCAACCCGGGGGTACCCCCGCCGACCTGCCCTGGACCAGATGGAGCACGCCAGCGGCTTCGTTGGCGATTCGTCGGGCGGCGTGTCGCAGCGACGCCGGGTTCGGCCCATGCCGCAACAGCTCGCGTGAGATGGCCGCGACGACGTGGGGCAGCGCGGCACCAAAGACCCGCGGCAAGTCAGCCAGCCGTGCGCCTTGCGCCCCTATCCCCGGGGCCAGTATCGGACCATTGAGAGCATCCAGCCGCAGGCCAGCGACCGGTGCCGTGGCTCCTACGACCACCCCGATGTCACCGACGGGATGCCGGCCGACATTGTGAGCGGCGACGGCGTCCACCACGGACTGCGCGACAGTGTTCCCGGTAGCGGTGACCGCCGCCTGCA
The DNA here is from genome assembly GCA_964250265.1 of uncultured Pseudonocardiaceae bacterium. Classification (GTDB taxonomy): domain Bacteria; phylum Actinomycetota; class Actinomycetes; order Mycobacteriales; family Pseudonocardiaceae. The sequence goes on from CAXUFG010000049.1 coordinate 25,754, forward strand.
CATCCGCACCCTCTGGGTTGGAGGTCAGCGCCAACACGAACACTCCCCGCCCGCTCCGCCCGGCTAGCTCGAACGCCGGATCCAGCGCGCCGACCCCGAGATAGGGCGACACGGTGATAGCGTCGGCAGTCAATGGCGCCCCGTCACTCAGGTAGGCGGTGGCGTACCCGGCCATCGTGGAGCCGATGTCTCCCCTTTTGACGTCCAGCAACACCAGAGCGCCGGTCTCTCGAGCCGCTACCAGCACCCGCTCCAGCACGGCCACACCCCGCGACCCGTACCGCTCGAAGAACGCTGACTGCGGCTTGATCAGCGCGACCTCCGGCCCCAGCGCGTCCACCGCCCCCAACGCAAACCTTTCCAACCCGGCCACGTCATCCCC
>CAXUFG010000050.1:0-26036 GCA_964250265.1 uncultured Pseudonocardiaceae bacterium
CCCCGGATCCGCAACCCCCACCTGAACTGCCGCCACAGCCGCCGCCGTAATTGCCGCCACCGTGATATCCGGAGGAACCCATGGTCGCCGCAGCCCGCTGAGCCTGCACCTCCGCGGCGAAGGCGGGATCCGACGCCCACAAAGCACTGGCGCCGAAGATCCCCACCCCGAGCCCGGCAACAGCCGGCCCGTACGCCGTCCAGTCCGGCCGCATTCCGGGGGCAATCTCGTTGTGCTGCACGCGAAGTCTGCTCAGTTCCACCGAACCGCGCCGGCTGCGCTGCGGAGCCCAGCACAGCACAACGGTGGTGACGAGACCTACCGCGAGCAGCTCCAGAAACAGGTAACCAACCGGCGCACCGTTGGCCGCACCGGCCGCAAGCCGCACCAGCCCGAGCACGCCAACCGCCACCATCCACAGCCCGAGGCGCCTGATGCGGTGTCGCTGGGCGGCACTGAGCAGTAGCCCAGCGTCCACCAACCGCTGGCGCGCCTTCTCCAGGGCCGTGCCCACAATCCGGTTCGTAACCAGTTCGCGCCGGGCGATGGGAACGACGGCCGCCAGGTGAATGGCCCGTTCCAACTCGTCAGCCTCCGCGGCCGGCTGCTCCGCGGAGCGGACCCGACCGCGTCCCTCGGTGACGATGGTCCCGGCAACCCGCATCGAACTCAATGCCGACAGCACTGCCAGCTCGGACCCGCCGTTGAGATAAGCGACGTCGTGTGGCCGCGTGCCGAGCTCACCCGCTCCCGCGCCAGCGGCTCCGGCGGCGAGTCGCCACCGCGCCACAAGAATGCCGAGAAGGGCGGCCAGGCCGATTAACCCGTAGCCCGCCAGGAAATCCGGGCCGCTGATTCCCCAGGTGACGTTGCTCGAAGCCAGCAAGCTCATCGCACACCTCCTGGACGAATCGGACGAACCAGGGGAGTATGTGCACCGCACGACGACGGCACCAGAGGGCAGCCCTCAGCAACAGGCACGAGCGCGATGATCTACGTGACGCAGCCAGGCCCGTGACGACGACCTCAGCGTCGTCGGCCTCTGATGCATCCTGGCCCTGATCACCGGCGCCGCGCTGGGCCTTGCGCTGCTCACCGCACCCTTCGCCGTGCTGGCTACGCCCTGGTCGCGACTCCCGACGCGCTCGAGCAACTGGTCCTCATCGGTTCTGACCGCCTCGCCCGGCGCGCCGTCTCCGCCGAAAGGTGACATTTCGGGCGACAGAGAGGGGAAACCAGGGAAGACTGGGCATGTCCAGGCGCGAGAAGGAGATCGCTGGTGACCATCGAGGCGACCGGGTTGAGCGGCACCGACATCGACGACCCGCCGGAGCCGGCCCTCACCCAGCCGACCGCCGGGGATGACGCCGTATGGCGGGTCATGCTGTCCTACCTTCGCCCCTACCGGCTCGGCCTGCTGGCCGGCGGCGCGTTGGGCCTGCTCACCGCAGCGACCGGGCTGGCGCTTCCGCTGGCGGCCAAGGCGCTGGTGGGCAATCTCGGTCGAGGTTTGCCGATCAACGGCATCCTGGTGGTGATGACCGCGCTGGTGATCGCGAACGCCGGCATCGGCGCACTGGGCAATTACGTGCTGACGCGCACAGCCGAATCGGTGGTGCTGACCGCACGGCACCGGTTGGTGTCGCACCTGATCCGCCTGCGGGTCACAGCGATCGATCATTCCGAACCCGGTGACCTGATGTCCCGAGTCACCGCAGATACGACGCTGCTGCGCGAGGTGACCACCAGTTCCCTCGTCGGCGGGGTGACCGGCGGCCTGACCATGGTCGCCACCATGGTGATGATGGGTTCGCAGGACGGGGTACTGCTCGTCGTCACCCTCGGTGTACTGGCCGCCGCGGCCACGGTCATCGGGGTCATCGTGCCGAGGATCAACCGGGCCAGCCGGGATGCTCAGGAATCGGTTGGAGTGATGGGAGCGGCCTTGGAGCGGGCGTTCGGCGCGTTCCGCACGGTGAAGGCCTCCGGCGCCGAGCAGCGGGAGGGCACCCGCATCCGCCGGGCAGCCACCGATGCCTGGCGGGCCCGCGTAGCCACGGCCAAATGGTCCGCCGTGGCCGGTAATACCGCCGGCCTTGCCGCGCAGGTGGCGTTCCTCACCGTGCTGGCGGTCGGCGGCGCGCGGGCCGCCTCGGGAGCGATCGACGTGCCCACGTTGATCGCGTTCCTGCTCTACATCTACTACCTGATGCCCGCGATCCAGCAACTGGTGGGCGCGGTGACCCAGTACCAGGTCGGGGTGGCGGCCGTCGGCCGGATCCGTGATGCGCAGCGGTTGCCCATCGAGCCGGAGGCCGGGGCGCCCCCACAGCAAGACGGCGGCGCGGCTTCGGTGCGGTTCCACGAGGTCCATTTCCGCTACCGCACCGAGTTGCCCGCGGTGCACCACGGCGTCAGCTTCACCGTCTCTCCCGGCGGGGTGACCGCCTTCGTCGGCCCGTCCGGCGCCGGCAAGACCACGGTCTTCTCACTGATCGAACGGTTCTACGAGCCCTCCGCCGGGCAGATCATGATCGACGGCCGCGACATCACCGGCTGGCCGGTCGGCGAGCTGCGCGCCGCGATCGGCTATGTCGAGCAGGACGCCCCGGTGCTCTCCGGCTCGCTGCGGGAGAACCTGCTGTTCGGCGCGCCGCACGCCACCGACGATGAGCTGCACGAGGTGCTGCGCACCACCCGGCTCGATGGCTTGCTGGCCAGGCTGCCCGACGGCGCGGACACCCTGGTCGGGCATCGGGGCACCAGGCTCTCCGGCGGCGAACGGCAACGCGTGGCCATCGCCCGGGCGCTGCTGCGCCAACCCCGCCTGCTCCTGCTGGACGAGGCGACCTCGCAACTGGACGCCATCAATGAGGCGGCGCTGCGGGACACCATCGCCGATGTGGCCGCCACGACCACCGTCCTGGTCGTGGCCCACCGGTTGTCGACCGTGACCTTGGCGGACCGGATCGTGGTGATGGACGCCGGGTGCGTGCGGGCCGTGGGTACTCACGCCGAGCTGCTCGGCTCCGAACCGCTTTACGCCGAACTGGCCGCCACCCAATTCCTGGCCACCGCAGGCTGACACGTCCGATCATGAAAGTGGCATCGGATTGGGTTGGAAATGTGCACTGAATTGGACGAGTGGCAGGCGGTGCCTGAGGTGCTGGGCGCGGTCAAGCGCGCGATCGACAGTTCGCAGCGGCGCGGCCGTTCATCGTCACCGGATCAGTGCGCGATGACCTTCAGGCCAGCTGGCCGGTCACCAGCAGCAGCCAGGCGATGATTTCCCGCGCCGAGCGGGCAGAGAAGTTGTTACCGCTGCCAAAAGTGCTCGCGTGGGCCGAAGCGTGCGGCGCCGACGACGACATGCTCAACCGACTGGCAGCGCTGGTCGAGGCGGCCTTCACCCAGACGGAGGCGTGGCGGGACCTCCTGCCCGCCACCCCGCTGCAGGACTCGGTGCGGGCCAACGAGGCAACCGCCCACACGCTGCTGAACTATTCCCCCACGGTGATCCCGGGGCTACTCCAGACTCCGGGCTACGCCGAGCATGTGCTACGGCTGACGAACTACACCAGCGAGATGGACGAGGCGGCGGCGCTTGCTGGGCGGTGGCGACGTCAAGAAGCTCTCGCTGACCGCTCCCGGCACTTCGAGTTCGTCATCCCCGAGGCAGTGCTGCGGTGGTCTCCAGCAGGGCCGGAGGTGTTGTTGGCTCAATTGGAGCGATTGACTGTGGTCGCCGGGCAGGACAATGTGCTCCTCGGTGTCGTTACAACCGGCCGGGAACCGGTGCTGCCCTTCCACGGGTTTGTGATCTACGCGGACAGAGGTGCCGACGACCCCTTTGTCGCCGTGGAGGCGGTCCACACCTACATCACTGCGCACAGTCCGGCGGACGTGGCGCTGTACCAACAGGTGTTCGACAAGCTCCGCAGCGCCGCACTAATCGGTGCGCACGCCGTATCCCTGATCCAGCGGGTCGCTGTTTCGCTGCGCCGCTGAGCGACTGTGCCTGCGCAAGGCTCGCTGGTGCATGCCCCGATCTACTCCGCACTCCGCACTCCGCACTCCGCTGCCGTAGCGGCCCCGTGCGACTAAGGCCGGCGATTTCCGTCACCAGCGCGGTGAAACGCTCCTCGGGTGTCGCAGGGTGAAATCTCGGGGACGGTGCTGTCGATCCAGGCGGTGCTCGGGTGTCGGTAGTGGTAGGAGGCCCGGTAGGCGGGCCCGCGATCGAAGGGAACCTGTGATGGCCGAGTATCTGGTTCTGATCTATGAGGACGAGGCGTCGTGGGCAGTGGCGGACAACGAGGTGGTCACGCGGATCATGCAAGAACACGGCGCGTTCGGCGAGCGCAATGGCCCGGCGATTCGCGGCGGGAACGCGTTGCACCCGACCGGCACGGCGACGAGCATCCGCAAGGATTCGTCAGGCGGTTTCGCCGTAACCGACGGGCCGTTCGCCGAGACGAAGGAGGCGCTGACCGGCTATTACCTCATCGAGGCAGCCGATCTCGATGAGGCCCTCGCGATCGCCAAGCAGGTCCCGGTGCCCTTCGGTGGCGTCGAGGTCCGCCCGGTGCGGGTGTTCGACTGATGACTGCCGTGGTGTCCCGCGGGGAATGGCTGGCGGCCCGCCGGGAGTTGCTCGCCCGGGAGAAGGAGCTCACCCGGGCCCGGGACACGCTGAGCGCCCAGCGCCGTCGACTGCCGAGGATGAAGGTGGACAAGGACTACGTCTTCGAGGGCCCGGACGGTCCGGTGAACCTCGAGGACCTGTTCGATGGCCGCCGGCAGTTGATCGTCTATCACTTCATGTTCGACGCGGACCGGGAGGAGGGCTGCCCGAGCTGCTCGTACCTCGCGGATAACCTCACCGGAGCGATCGTGCACCTACCCGCTCGGGACACCTCCCTCGTGGTGATCTCCCGTGCGCCGCTGGCGAAGATCGAGTCGTTCAAGAAGCGGATGGGATGGAGGTTCCCTTGGGTGTCCTCGGGTGGCAGCGATTTCAACTACGACTTCCACGTCACCCTGGACGAGGAGCACGGCGAGTACAACTTCGAGCCGGCAGCCGAACTGCTGGCTCGCGGAGAGATCTGGCAGCAGGGTGAGCTGCCGGGACTGAGCGTGTTCCTGCGCGAAGGTGGGGAGATCTTCCACACCTACTCCACCTACAGCCGTGGCCTGGACTTGCTGCTCGGCACCTACAACTACCTCGACCTGACCCCGCTCGGTCGGGGCGCCGACGATCAAGATCCCTACGCCATGGCGTGGGTCCGCCACCATGACCGGTATGTCCCATGACCGGTATGCCCCCATGACCGGTATGCCATAGCGCCGCCCTAATAACCGCCCTTCACAGCACTGCGGCAATGAGCGCAACGAGGGCTGGCCCGCCCGCGGCCAGCGCCCCGCCGAGGCCCTTCCCCCGCTCGCGACCCAACGCCAGCCGGTCAGCGACGAGCAGCACGATGCCGGACAGGAACATGCACAGGCATGTGTAGACGACCAGCGTCCGGCCGACCGCTTCGTCGCCAGCACTCCAGGCGATCACGCCGACGACCGCGCCCGAGCCCAGGAACAGGTTGTAGAAGCCGACGCCGAATGCCCAGAGTCGAACGGCCGGGACGTCGGCGGTGGGGACGAAGAAGATGCCCTGATGCACGCCGGGACGCTGAAACAGCAGGGTCTCCCAGACGAAGACGAGGATGTAGGTCGCCGCCCCCAGAAGGGTGAAGATCCACACGACCAGGTTCATCGGGGGGCCGCCATGCCGGCCACGGTCACCTCGTGACGGCCCAGGACCTGCCGGATCTCCTGCGCAGTCTCCTCGATCGGACGGCCGTGGGGCACCGAGGTGTCGAGGTCGGCGTGAAACCTACCCATGGCGCCGGTCAGGCTCACCACCAGGAACTTCACCGTCGGGCTGAGCACCGTGAAGGTGTGCAGCGCCGCGGGCGGGATAGTGATCGACGATCCTGGCCCGACGTCGAAGCCCTCGGACTCAATCTGGACGATCATGCGGCCGTAGAGTACGTAGTAGGCCTTGCCCCAGCCCGTCCGGTGGGGTGGCGTGGCCGGCCCACGCGGCGCATCGATCTCGAAAAGCTCGTAGTGACCATCGGTGTGTCCCGCGTCGATCTTCACGGTGAGGACCGCGTCCGGGGCGATGAGCTCGTCGCCTTCGCCGGCGCCGCTGAGCTGAACCAGGTGAGGCATGCCGAAGACGCTAAGACTGCCCCCTCAGGCGGGTCGATCCCAGAATTCTGGGAATGCTCGTCTGATGTTGGCGGCGACATACTTTGGTGGTGTGGGAACAACGGGCTCACCGCGCCCGCCGAGACATCGCGGCGCTGGCCACCGCGGGACTCAGCGTCAGCGAGCTGCACGCCGCCGCGATCCGCGTGATCGGCGACACGGTCGGCAACGAGCTGACCTGCTGGGCAGCCATCGACCCCGAAACGCTCGTGATCAGCACCATGGTCAGCGGCGAGACCCGGATACCGCCGGGGTATGAGCCACGCCTAGCCGAAGCCGAATACTCCGCTGACGAACCGCACACGTTTGCCACCCTGGCTCGCCGCAAGCAACCTGTGGCCAAGCTATCCGATTTGCCGGACCGCGACCGTGCCCGAAGCGCCAGGTTCAACAACGTGTGGCGGCCTTTGGGGCTGGACCGGGAACTGCGCGTGCTGTTCCTGGCTGACGGGGCGTGCTGGGGTGTGGCGGGCATGGTGCGGGCCGGCTGTGACTTCACCGACCGCGAGACGGAGTTCCTCGCCGCGGTGGCACCGGCCATTGCGACGGCGACCAGGTTGGCGGTGCGCTCGGAGGCGCGCAGTTGGACGCCTGCTGGCCATCCGGCCATCGTGATCGTCGGTCCGCTCGGCGAGCTTCGAGCGGCTACCCCTGCCGCCCGGGAGTGGCGGGACCGGCTCGACGAGATTGCCCCCGGCCGGTTCATGATAATGATGCAGATAATGGTGACTGGTGCCCGCGCCGCAGCCTCGAGTGGTTTCCGGGCGCGGCTGCGGGTCGCACGTGGCCAGTGGGCCGTTCTCCGGGCCAGCCCCCTGATCGGCGGGAACGACGAGCAGATCGCGGTCACCATCGAGCCCGCCACCGGCGATCAGCTGATTGGCCTGTTGCTCATGGCCTACGGTTTGACGTCTCGCGAGCGCGCCATCTGCCGTGAGGTGATCTCCGGGCATTCGACCGTCGGTATAGCCGGCCACCTGTTCATCTCGCCTCACACCGTGCAGGACCATCTGAAGTCGGTCTTCGCCAAAGTAGGCGTCCGTAGCCGCGGCGAGTTGGTGGCTCGGCTGCGACCAGGCGGTCCTGCCTCGTACGGCGCCGAGACGCCTGGATGATCACGTGGGTGTGCCGTCGTTGATCCCGCGGACGAAGGCGACCCATTCGAGGGGCCAGGTTCCGTCGCAGGGCATGGTTCCGGCCCGGGCCTGAGCCAGAATCGCGTCGACGTGGCGCGGTCGGATCGTTCAGCGACACCGCCGATCGTCCCAAGACCCACCGTCGATTCGTCCCGGAACGGGTAGCCGCGCCCCGATCGCAATCCGAACAACCCAGCCTGCCAGCCGCGATCCGGGCCGCCCCCATCCGCCGGCGGCCGGTAGGCTCAAGGTCCATGAACACTCCAGCCCACCCGAACGACGGCTTCGAGGTCATCGTCGGCGGCGACGGAACACTGACCGTCCCGGCGGCTGAGCTGGCCCGCCACGGCGTACTTCCAGGAACACATCTCAGGCTCATTCCCGAGCAACGCCACCGTCGGCCCAAGCGCCTCACTGGCGCCCTGGCTGACATGGTGGCGCCCGGTGCGGTCGAGCAGCTCATCCGAGGGTTGGATGAGTCGAAGGCCGAGCGGGTAGCCCGCTACACCGAGACGGCCCGCGAGGCGTGAGGGTTGTCGCCGACTCACACAGCTTGATCTTCTATACCTGTTTGTGCCAGATCGGCTCACCGGACCTGCGCTCGACGCTCTGGGCGAAGCTGAGGACACCGGCGGCATCATCGTATCCGTCGCAACACTCGGTGATCTCTGGTACGCCTCGCACAAGAGCGGACCGAAATCGCTGGCACCAGGTGCCTTTGAGTCGCTGCGTCGGACTGTGCTCGACCCCTCCCACAACTTCGACGTGACGCCAATCTTCGCCGAGACGATGGAACATTTCGATCGGGTGCCGCTTGCCGACCTCGCCGACCCGTTCGACCGGTTCATCCTCGCCACCGCCGCGCAGCTAGGCCTGCCGCTGGTCACGGCTGACCGGGCGATGTCGAAGGCCCAGGTCGCCGACGTGATCTGGTAGATCACGTCGAACCCTCCGCCGGCCACCCTCGATCAGCGCGTCGACGCGGTCCCGCGGAAGCTTCACCACCAGCCGGCCGCTGACCAGCATCGCGAAGATCGAACCGTGCACCTTCAGCGCGGATGAGCCGAACCCGCGCCGGCCCGATTCGCCGGGCACGCTGACGCCAGGGCGGCCGGCGAGTTCCGTCACCGGCGCGGCGAAACGCTCCTCGAGCGTCACAGGGTGAAATCTCGGGGACGGTGCTGTCGATCCAGGCGGTGTTCGGGTGTCGGTAGTAGTGGGAGGCCCGGTAGGCGGGCCCGCGATCGAAGGGAACCCGGTGATGGCCGAGTATCTGGTTCTGATCTATGAGGACGAGGCGTCGTGGGAAGTGGCGGACAACGAGGTGGTCACGCGGATCATGCAAGAACACGGCGCGTTCGGCGAGCGCAATGGCGCGGCGATTCGCGGAGGCAACGCGTTGCATCCCACCGGCACAGCGACGAGCATCCGCAAGGATTCCTCGGGCGGTTTCGCCGTCACCGACGGGCCGTTCGCCGAGACCAAGGAAGCCCTCACCGGCTACTACCTCATCGAGGCGGCCGACCTGGATGAGGCCCTCGCGATTGCCAAGCAGGTCCCGGTGCCCTTCGGCGGCGTCGAGGTCCGCCCAGTGCGAGTGTTCGACTGATGATCCCGAGGGCGGGACTGGTAGCGCCGTGATGCCGGCCGTGGCGGCTGCGGTCGCCGACGCGCACCGCCGCGAGTGGGCCTTCGTGCTCGCCGCGACGGTGCGCGTTACCCGCGACATCGACCTGGCGCAGGAGTGCGTGCAGGACGCTTATGCCCAGGCCCTGACCACCTGGGCGGCGCGCGGGATCCCGGCGAACCCAGGGGGGTGGCTGACCACCGTCGCACGGCACCGCGCCCTGAACCTGGCCCGCCGGGACGTCACGGCCAAACGCGTCCTGCCACTGCTGCTGGACGATGATCGGGTCGAGGCCGGTCCGGACGAGCGCCTCGATGACCAGATCCCCGACGATCGGCTCCGGCTGATCTTCACCTGCTGTCACCCGTCGCTGGCGCAGCAGGCGCAGGTCGCCTTAACGCTGCGGCTATTGTGCGGGCTGTCCACCGCCGAGGTCGCTCGCGCGTTCCTGGTCAGTGAACCGACGATGGCCGCGCGGATCACCCGAGCGAAAAAGAAGATCACCGCCGCACGAATCCCGTACCGGGTACCCCCCGCCGACGAGCTGCCCGCCCGGATCGAGGCGGTCCTCGAGGTGGTGCACCTGCTGTACACGATCGGGCACACGGCTCCCACCGGCGAGGACCTCGTCCGCCGCGATCTCGTGGAGCGCTCGCTGGACCTCGCTCGGATACTGCGGGTGCTGCTCCCGGCCGACGCCGACGTCGCCGGGCTGCTGGCGCTGATCCTGCTCACCGACGCCCGCAGCGCCACGCGAGTCGACGCGAACGGGCAGCAGTTGCTGCTCGCCGAGCAGGACCGCACCCAGTGGGATCGATCTGCCATTGCGGAAGGGATCAGCCTGGTGCGGGTGGCGCTGCGCCGCCGGCCACCCGGCCGGTTCGCGCTGATGGCCGCGATCGCCGCCGTGCACGACGAGGCACCCACGTACGCCGACACCGACTGGCAGGAGATCGTCGGGCTTTACAACCTGCTCGTGCAGATCTGGCCCTCCCCGGTCGTGGCCCTCAACAGGGCCGTCGCCATCGGCCTCGCCAACGGTCCCGCCGCCGGACTCGACGCGCTGGACGCGCTGGCCACGGAGCCCCAACTGGCCGGCTACAGCTATCTCACTGCGGCCCGCGCCGATTTCCTGCGGCGCCTCGGCCGGAGGGCCCAGGCCCGCATGGCCTACGAGGAAGCGCTGCTGCTCACCGAGAACATCACCGAACGCGACTTTCTCATCACCCGCCTGGGCCGGCTCGACCCGTGACGGTTCCAGCGGTGCTCAACCGCGCCGCGGGTTGTTGGCATCCCTCGTGGGGTGATCGCACTCCCTTGGTGTCTCGCCGGTCAGGTCCGCTCTGAGCCTCCCGAGCTCAACAGCAGAGCTATTTGGCAGAGTCGGACGGCCGGGACGTCGGCGGTGGGGACGAGGAAGATGCCTTGATGCACGCTGGGACGCTGAACAGCAGGGTCTCCCAGACGAAGACGAGGATGTATGTCACCGCCGCCACAAGGGTGAACGTCCACATGACCAGGGTCAACGGAGGGCCTCCACGCCGGCCATGGTTACGTCGTGGCGGCCCAGAACCTGCTGGATCTCCTGCGCAGCCTCCTCGATCGGACGGCTGTGGGGCACCGTGGCGTCGAGGTCGGCGTGGAAGGCGCCCATGGCCCCGGTCAGGCTCATCACCAGGAACTTCGTCGTCGGGCTGAGCACCGTGAAGGTGTGCAGGGCTCCTGGTGGATGGTGATCGATGATCCTGGCCCGAGGTCGAAGCTCTCGGCCTCAATCTGGACGATCATGCGGCCGTGAAGTAGGTAGTAGGCCTTACCCCAGCCGGTGCGGTGCAGCGGCGTTGCGGGCCCACGCGGCGCGTCGATCTCGAAAAGCTCGTAGTGACCGTCGGTGTGTCCCGCGTCAATCTTCACGGTGAGGACCGCGTCCGGGGCGGTGAGCTCGGCGTCGGTTGTGGTGGGAGGACCGCGCTTACCGCGCCCGCCGAGAGATTGCAGCGCTCGCCACCGAGGGACTCGGCATCAGCGAGCTGCACGCCGCGGCGATCCGGCTGATCGACGGCGAGGTCAGCACCGATCTGACCTGCTGGGCGGCCATAGACCCGGAAACGCTGGTAATCAGCACCATGGTCAGCGGCGAGGCCCGGACACCGCTGGAGTATGAGACATCTGCCGTGAGGTGATCGCCGGGCATTCGACCGCCGACATCGCCGCCCACCTTTTCATCTCGGCCCACACCGCGCAAGACCATCTGAAGTCGATCTTCGCCAAGGTAGGCGTCCGGAGCCGCGGCGAGCTCGTGGCCCGGCTGCGACCAGACGGTCCCGCTAGGTGACAGCTCGCGGCATGTCCGGCTCGCCGAAGGTCACCACCAGGTCTCCGGCATTCACGACGGTGTCCCGGCTCGGGTTCGGCAGCAGCTCCCCGCCGGCCCGGCGGATCAGCAGCGCAGTGGCCGAGCCGCACACCTGGGCCACGGTCTGGCCGACCAACTTCGAGTCCTGCGCGACCAGCAACTCCGCGAGCCGGAGCGCGCCTGCGCCGCTGCGCGCGATATCGAAGAAGTCAACCACTTCGGGCCGCAGCGCGATCAGCGCCATCCGCCGGCCACTGGTGGCATACGGCGAGACCACCCGATCGGCACCCGCCCGGTAGAGCCGATCGGCGGCGGCGTCCTCGGAGGCCCTGGCCACAATGCTGATGTGCGGGTTGAGCGAGCGGGCCACCAGGGTGATGTAGACGTTCTCGGCGTCGGAGTCCACCGCGCACACCAGCCCGCGAGCGCGGTGGATCCCGGCCGCCCGGAGCACGGCTTCCGAGGACGAGTTGCCCATCAGGTAGAGGACACCGTCGCGCTTGAGGTCCTCCTCAAGCTCGGGCTTCACCTCGATGACCACGAAGGGCACGCCGTCGGCTTCGAACTCACGAGCCGCGGCGCGCCCAACCCGGCCGTAGGCGCAGACGATGTGGTGGTCCCGCAGCTCGGTGATCCGTCGTTGCATGGACCACCTCCTCGACTTGTGCACGAGCTGCCCGTCGACCAGAGCGGTGGCCAGCACGCCGAGGACGGCGACGAACACCGTCACGCCGAACAGCGACAGGCTCACTGTGAAGATCTTCGCACCGTCGGACAGTGTTACCGGCGTGGCGAAACCCTCGGTGGTCAGCGCCGACAGCGTGAGGTAGACGGCGTCCACCAGTCGGAAGCCGAACAACAGGTAGCCGACGAGGCCGTAGCTGAGCAGCACGACCACCCCCGCAGCCAGCAGCCACGCCCGGCCGGCGAAGCGCGCCGCACCCACGGCCCGCTCACTCTGGGCGGAAAGCTACGGCGGCATGCTGGCGACCCTCGGCGGCGAGGTCCAGGAACCCGTAGGTGCCGCCCTCGAGCAGCTCGCGCCCGGCTCGGGCCAGCGCCGCGAGGGCAACGTGGCTGAAGGCTCCGCCGACCGAGATGCGGGCCACCCCGATCTCCGCGAGCTCGGCCACCCTGGCGACACCGGGGAACGCGAGCACGTTGACCGGCCGATCGACCGACGTGATCACGCTGCGGATATCATCGAGCCTGGTCAGGCCCGGGGCATACAGGACGTCTGCGCCTGCTTCTTGAAATGCCTGCAGCCGCGCAATGGTATCGGCCAAGTCAGGGTTGCCGCGGATGAAGTTCTCCGCCCGTGCCGTGAGCACCAGCCCGGCGCCGGTGCCTGCCGCCGTGACGGCTGCGCTCACCCGTTCGGCGGCGAGCTTGGCGTCATAGATCGCATCACCGCTGAAATCCTCGATCGAGCATCCTGCCAGCCCCGCACCGACGGCATCAGTGACGGTGGCGAACACCGCATCGGGGTCCTCGGCGAAGCCGTTCTCCAGATCGGCGGAGACCGGGACGTCCACCGCGGCGATGATGGATGCGGCGTGCGCGAGGGCCTCGCCGCGCTCGACAGCACCATCCAGCCGGCCCAGGGTCGCCGCGTGGCCGCCGCTGGTCGTCGCCAACGCCTGGAAGCCCAGCGAGGCGAGCAGCTTGGCCGTTCCGGCATCCCACGGGTTAGGCATGAGCAAGGGCCGACCCGGCACATGAAGCGCGCGGAAGGTCTGCACTGTGTCTGCCAGGGCGGTCACAGTGCAACCGTAGAGTCAGCGACCGCAGCCACGGAAGGCACGGATCCCCCGCGATGACGGGCCGCCGGAGGACCACCGGCGGCCCGTCATCCCCGATAGTTCGCGTATGTGCCGGTGCCGCGGTCCGTGAACTGGACCGACCTGCGGAGGGGACGGAAACGTCGGCCGCGTCGAGTTCACGGACAGCGCCCACGGGCACGCCAGCCGGAACACGCCTGCTTGGGATGGGGCGGGGCGCAGCGCCGTTAGATAATGACGCCGCCGAGTACTAGGCGCAGGACGGCCAGGACGCAAGCCAGGATGGCGATGTTGCGCCCGTTGGTATGTTTACTAAGAAGCCCGAAAATGAGGCCGATGACGCCGACGATAAGTGCGATCCACGCAAAGATTGCACCAATGACCGGTATTATTCCCGTCAGAAGCACGATGAGAATGGCGAGGACACCGAGGATGATGGCAACCACGTTCATAGCCCCATTATGCGCCGCGCTGCCGCGGGCCGCACCACTGCAGACCCGTCTCCCGCAGCCTCGGCGGCCTGCGGGCAACGCTGAGCCACCGACAACACAGTGTGATAATCAGTAACCCGCAGTGGTACCTTGCCACCAAACTGGCGTCTTACTACATCAATGCTATGGTCCGCTTAAATCGAATCAATCGGCCCTCGCCGCGGTGCTATGAGGACGGACGATGACAACCGGGCAAGTGACACGCCGCCGATCAGGCAACCCACGTTCAGCGACGATGGCAGGCGGACCGGGACGCGCTAGCACTCGCAGCAGCTCCACATCGTCCGCAACCGAATCTGCTACCTCGAGCTCCTTTGCCCGGTTTCTGTGGATCTTCACCACCCTCGGACTCATCGTCGTGATCGTCGTCATCGGCTTCCTGATCGGCATTGTCCGAGCACTCGAATCGATTGATGACGGTCTGTCTACGGCGTCAAATTCGGTGACGGGCGTCACGGGAAATGTTGAGGCCTTGCCGAACTACATCCGGGGGATCAACTCCGCGCTGAGCGACATCGACGCCGCCCTGAAGCCGATCCCGGGTCAGGTGGGCGACATCAATGATTCGTTGCGGTCGATCCGAGATTCTGCGGGCGGGACTGGCACCTCGCTGAAGGACACCTCTCGATCTTTGATCGACACGTCGGGCTCGCTGCAGCACACATCGACCACATTGGGGCGCAACACCGGAACGGGTAGGCCGTGATTTCGGCCAAGCGAAGACCAACATACATCACCGGACTGATCAGGCACGGGCTGGCAGCCGTGCACTGCGGCCCGGCGAGCGCTCTCTTCTGCACCGCTGGTTGATCAGGCAGAGAATTCAAGTGGCGCGGCCCCCTCTCGCGCACGACGTCCCCCGTTGCCCGTGGTGTCGGTTTCGCGTAATCGTGACGTTGCCGCCGTGTGATCGACTTCGAGTCGGCTCAGGTGTTCACGTCGCCGACAGTACCGGCGCGTCATGTATTGGTGGTGCGCGGCGAGAAACCATATTCGTCCATGGAGGTCAAGCGCGCGCCGCTGGTATACATCCGGCACCTTGTGGGGTGACTCACTTAGTGATCAACTAATCGCCAAGTGAGTCAGGGAGCCCGCGCGATGGTGATATCGATCGGGTGCGCCACCACTCCGGGACTGTCGGGCAGCGCCACCTCGGCCAGGTAGGCCATCACCTGTTCGCGGACCTCCGCCGTCATCGCGGCGGTGCGCGCGCCGACGAGGAAATCGAGCACCTGCTCTCCCGCCCCCTGCGGGTCGATGTGCACATCGCCCAGGTCCAGCCCCGCCACCATCGTCTCCGACTGCATCTCCAGCCCCCGGGACTCCAGCTCCGCGGTGACGTCCTCGGCGCACCACAGTCGATGCCCGGTGCCGGGGCTGAGCAGTTCGGTGAGCACACACAGTGGCTCCCGGGGCGCCGTGGCCGCCACCAGCAGACCACCGGGACGCAGCATCGCCAGCGCATGGTCCAGGGTGGCCCCGAGGTCGGCCATGTAGTACAGCGAGTGCACGAAGTGCACGAGATCAGCGGGTACAGCGGCCTCGTGGTCAGCGAACGCACCGGCGACGGTGGTGACGGCCAGCGAATCGGCATCCAGCGCACCGAGCCGGGCAGCGAACCCCGCAGCTGAGGCTGCATGGGGCTCGACCCCGGTGTACTCCACCTCGCGCCCGTCCGCGGCCAGTGCGGCGGCCAGCGGGGCGTCGACGCTGCCGTCCCCGACGCCGACCCCCAGCACCTGCAGCGGCCCGGCACCGAGCAGCGGTGGAAGTTCCCGGGGTAGCCACGCCTGCAGGCTGGCCCGCTGGTCGCTGGCGGCCTCGTAGGCCGCATGGGTGCGCGCGTAGTGCGCGCCGGACAGCTCGGGCAGCGCCGGCGAGCCGGCCACAGCCTGCCGCAACCGGTGCAATGAAGGGGACGGGCTCAAGGTGGACGGACTCAGAGTAGGCACCGGACCGAACCTATACGGTGCTACGCGTTCGTTACAGCGAAGTTAAGGATCTGTGGTTGGGTACAGGGATGACCTCTCCCGGCACCGCACAGCGCAGTCTCGAACACTGGAGCGAGGCGGGACGGGCCGAGATGCAGGCCTTCTACGCGCTCGCCACCGAGGACTACCGGCGCCTGGCCGCCGCCCGCGACTGGGCCGCCGACCTGCGGACCCGGGCCAGCGGCGGTCGTGTGCGGCTGCTCGATGTGGCCTGCGGCAGCGGCAAGTTCCCGGCTGCTCTGCTGGCCGCCGGGCTACCCTCCGCAGCGGTGGATCTCGCCGTGGCAGTGGATCTGCTCGATCCTTCCGCGTTCAGCATCGCCGAGGCCCGCGCTGTGCTGGTGGCGCCCTTCGAGGCCGCCGCAGAGTACGAGGTGGCGCTGCAGGACTTCGACGGGCACGCCCGTTACGACGTCGGGTGGGCCATCCACGCGCTGTATGCGCTGCCCCCCACCGAGCTGGCCGGCGGGGTGGCCCGGATGGTCGCCGCACTTCGCCCCGGCGGTTTCGGCGCGATCGCCCAGGCCTGCGCCACCAGCCACTACCTCGCGTTCTACGACGCCTACCGGGCCACCTACTCCCCCGACGTCGTGCCCTACACCGACGCTGAGGCGGTGGCGGCAGCCCTGACGGCTGCGGGCGTGGACGTCGCCCTCCAGCGGTTGCACTATCGCACCGGTTCAGCGGACCGCGCGGTGATCGAGGGCTTCCTGCAGCGCTGCGCGTTCGATGACACGGTGTCGCTGGCCCAGATGGAATCTCGTGGACCGCTCGGCGAGTACCTCACTGGTTGCCGGGCACCCGACGGTAACTACACCTTCGAGCACGAGGTGCACCTGATGACCTGGGAGAATGTGTGAAGAACCCGCATCTGTCGGCGGCCACCGCGGCCGGCGCGGCGTCGGACGTCGACCTGGCCTGGGACCGCGGGAACGACCAGTGGTGGGATTGGTACATGTCGCTGGCCGACGGGCCAGCACCCAGCGGAGGGCTGGTGCCGCCGCCCCCGTTCGATCCTGGTCCGCTGCCGAGCGAGGCAGCAGTGGCCGCCGAGCTCGCCGAGCCCTACCCACTGGCGCCGGCCCAGGTGCAGCACTTCGCCGACGAGTCGTTCGTCAAGCTGACCGGGGTGCTCACCCCGGGCATGGTGGCCCGGCTGCGGGCGCGGCTGCGGGAGATGCTCGATGCCGAGGTCGACGCGGCGGTGGGTTTCCAGAGCCTGGAGATGATGTGGCTGACCGATCCGCTGCTGCGCTCGGCGGTGCTCTCGCCACGCATCGGCGGCATCGCCGCAGCCCTGCTGGGCGTCGAGCGAGTCCGGCTCTACCACGACAACGCGCTATCCAAGGAACCCGGCGCCGGGCGGACTCCCTGGCATTACGACGCCCACCACTTCCCGCTGGACTCCCCCGACGTGCTCACCGCGTGGATCCCGCTGCAACCCACTCCCCGGGAGATGGGGCCGCTGGCCTTCGCGCGGGGTGCGGACACCTGGCGGCTGGTAGCCGACGTCGAGTTCGACAAACACGGCACGTCCTATGACCGGCGGGTGTCGGAGATCTTCCGTGAGCGCGGAATCGCCGTCGAGGACGGCTCATTCGCTGCCGGCGAGATCAGCTTCCATTCGGCGCACTGCTTCCACACTGCTGGTGGGAACCGCACCACGAGCGCCCGGATGGTACTGGCGACGACGTACTTCCGCGACGGGGTGCGGGTGGTGCCCGCCCCCACCATGGTCAGCGGCGACTGGCAGAAGTTCATCCCCGGCGCCCAACCAGGCCAGATCGTGGCGAGCGACCGCAACCCAGTGATCAGCTGATCGCCAGTCGCGCTCGCTCGGGATCTGCTGCACGTCGGCAGGCTCGGCAGTCCATCCCTGCACCATGATCATGGTTTGTGTGCCTCAGACGACACATTGTGTCACTCTAGGCACACAAAGGATGATCACAGACGTTTCGGTGCTCGACTTGCTGACGACCAACGTCCGGCATTCCCCATGTTCGACGATCTTCAACCACCTTAGGACTACGGGCCGCCGGAGCGGCGCCGTGCCGGGCGCTGAAGAATCACAGGTGTGCACCGTCGCTGGATCACCGGAACCGTCCTTGCCGCCGCCCTCATCGCCGGATGTGGGGCCCCACCTCAGGCCGCCCAGCCTCCGAGAACGGAGCTGCCACCGGCAGCCGAACCGGCCCCCGCTCCGGTGCCGACCGCGCCGCCGGCTGGGCGGACGGTGCCGGTGGGTGCCACGCCGGAGGGTGTCGTGGCCGACTCGCAGACCCACATCGTGGCTGTCGGGGTGCGGGATCCGGCTGCTCTGACCCTGTTGGACGCCAACACCGGTGCCGTACTGCGCAAGGTCCCGTTGCCCGGCGTCCTGCGGCACCTGCAGCTGGCCAAACCCGGCGGCCCGGTGCTGGTCCCGGACGAGAGCTCCAACCTGCTGCTGCGGGTGGCGCTACCCGGCGGCGAGATCACCTCCCAAGTGATGACCGGCGTGGTCCCGCACGATGCCACGCAGGCCGCCAATGGCACCGTGTTCGTGGCCAACGAGCTCGGGCACAGCGTGGTCGCGGTGCGCGGCGATCAGATCGTGCACACCTTCACCGACGTCACCCAACCTGCCGGGGCGGCGGCGGTCGGCGACCTCGTGGGGCTGCTCGACGTCCGGGAGAACACCCTCACCATCTACGACGCGCAGCGGCTGCAGCGGGTGGCTGAGCTGCCCGCGGGGGCTGGACCCACCCATGTCGTCGCCGACAAGCGCGGTCATCTGGCGGTTATCGACACCCGGGGTAACGCGGTGCTCCTCTACGAGCTGAGCCCGACGCCCCGGCAGATCGCGAAGGTAGAAGTACCCGGCACGCCCTACGGCGTCGCCTACGACCCGGTCCGCGACCGGCTATGGGTGACCCTGACCGCGCTCAACGAGGTGATCGGGCTCAACCTCGACCCCAACGCGGTGGTCAGTGCCACCCCGCTGCCCACGGTACGCCAACCGAACACGGTTGCCGTGGACAGCAGCACCGGCCGGCTGTTCGTGACCGGCACCGCCGACGGGGTGTTGGAGATCATCGAGCCGTGACGTACCGTGCGGCGGGTGCGAATCCTGATCACCGGCGGCGCGGGCTTCATCGGCTCGCACATCGCCGACGCGCTCGCCGCTGATGGGCACTCGGTGCTCCTGCTGGATGCGTTCCTGCCGCAAGCGCACGGCTCAGGATCGCCGCCGGCCTGGGTGGCCGGGCATGAGCTGATTCGTGGCGACGTCCGGGACGGCGACCTGCTCGGTCGCGTGCTGCCCGATGTGGATGCGGTGTGCCACCAGGCGGCGATGGTGGGGCACGGGCTGGATCCCTCCGACGCTCCGGACTACGCCGCCAACAATGATCTCGGCACGGCCGTGCTGCTGGCGGCGATGCACCGGGTAGGTCTGCGCCGGCTGGTACTGGCCAGCTCGATGGTGGTCTACGGCGAGGGCCGCTACGCCTGCCCCAATCACGGCGTCGTCCCCGCGGTAGCGCGACGAGCCGAGGCCATCGCGGCGGGCCGCTACGAGGTGCCCTGCCTGCACTGTGGCTCCGATCTCGAGCCGCTGCTGGTGCGGGAGGACGCTCCGCTGGATCCGCGCAGCACCTACGCCGCGACGAAACTAGCGCAGGAGCAGCTCGCCGCAGCATGGGCCCGGCAGACCGGCGGGGGTGTGTGGGCGCTGCGATACCACAACGTCTACGGCTCCCGGATGCCCCGGGACACCCCCTACGCCGGCGTGGCGTCGATCTTCCGGTCGGCACTGGCGCGCGGTGCGGCGCCCCAGGTGATGGAGGACGGGCGGCAGCGCCGGGACTTCGTGCACGTCTCCGACGTCGCGCACGCCAATGCACTGGCTCTGACCGTCAAGCCGCCGGCCGGGCGATGCGAGCCGGTCAACGTCTGCTCCGGGCAGCCGCACACCGTCGGGGAGCTGGCCACCGAGCTGGCACGGGCGATGGACGGGCCCGCGCCGGTGGTTGTCGGAGGCGCCCGCCCGGGTGATGTCCGGCACGTGACGGCGGATCCCGCCCGGGCCGCCGAGCTGCTCGGGTACCGGGCGCGGGTGAGTTTTGCCGAGGGCATCACCCGCTTCGCCACCGACCCGCTGCGCGAACCGGTCACCACGTCGTGAGCAGCAGGTGGTTGACCGTCAACGCAACCGCCGCCTGACCGGCCAACCACCATCTGACCTGCCGCACCGGCAGCAGCCCGGCACCAGCGATCAGCCAGACGGCGAACGGCAGCCAGATCCGCTCCACCTCAGCCTTGCTCAGGCCGGAGAGGTCGGCGACCAGCACCGCTATCCCGGCCGCGGCGCACAGCAGCACCAAGACGCGGGGCTGGTGCTGCCCTGGAGTGAACACCCGCCGCAGCCCGGCCACCCCGGCCGGGCCGAGCACGACCGCAAGGCACGCCAGGTCGGCCCACACCCAGTAACCGTAGGGACGCACCAACCCGTACTCACCCGGCTGGTAGTACCTGATCCTGACCTGCTGGTACCCCTCCAGCCACCAGAAACCCGCAGCGGCGAAGGCAGCCACCACCGCGGCCACGCCAGCGCCGGCCACCAGCAGCGGCGCCACCTGGCGGGCGGCGAGGGCAACGGCCAGCGGGAGGAGCCCAGCCAGCACCAGACCGTAAGACAGAAACAGGGTGGCGCCGAGTAGCAGTCCACCAGCGGCTGACGCGGTGACCGAGGGGCCGTCGAGCCGTTCGCGGGCCGCGCCCACGGCCAGCAGCGCCACTCCCCACGCCAGCACTCCGGCGAACAGGCCGTCCGCGGACACTCCTATCCAGACAGCGCCGGGCAGCAGCACCCCGAACGGCAGCGCGGCGCGCGCAGTGGCCTCCGCACCCAGCGCCCGCAACGCGACCACCACCGCGATTCCCGCGGACGACCCGATGAGTATGCACAGCAACGCGGCCGGCTCCCCGCCGGCCAGCCCGATCCGGTCCAGGCCGACGAAGACCAGCAGTGCTCCGGGGGGATGCCCCGCGACGTGGGTGGTCCAGGAGTCAGGCTGCAGGCCCTGGATGTGCTCGGCGAAGCTCCGCAGCATCGCACCGACGTCGCCGACTCTGGGGATGTCGTGCAGGTACTCGGGCTCGGTGGTCAGCCGATCGGCCACCCCGCGCTGCCATCCGTCGATCAGCGCCAAGGTGATGGTCCAGGCCAGCGCGGTGACCGCGGACAGCCCGAGCAACGGCCGCCAGGGCAGCCGAGCCGCCAACTCGGGTCCGCGCATCACGACGAGCAGCGCAAGGAGCACCGCAGCAACCGTGCCCGGGCCGGTATGCGGTAGCCACTGCGCTCCCAGCGGCGGGGCGTCCACATGCAGCGGCACCCCTTGGTGGAGCAACCAGGCACCCACCAGTGCCGCCACCGCGACGAGCAGCGCGGCGCTCCCCACAGCTACCAGGTCGGCGCCAAGACCGCGGCCCACACCGGCTGAGGGCTTGCGCAGCGCGGTCCTCGTCACAGCACAGAGTTATACCGCTAGCTGCCCGAGCAGCTGCCGCACGTAGGCCTCCGGATCAAGGCCGGAGGCAGTGTCCTGGGCGCCGTGCCGGTACAGGCTCAGCTCCCCGCCGGGCGCCACTCGCACCATGCTGCTCGCCGAGTGCGCGCTGCCGAGATCGCGCAGCATGTCGCCGTCGACGACCAGGGCGTCGGTGCCGACAATGCCGACCGCCTCGGCCGCAGAGGCCGCGGGCGGCTGGCCGGTGCGGTTGGCGCTACTGCCGTACAGGCGGGGGAACTGATCCCACAGCTGGGCCAGCGGAGCCCACCGTCCGCTGAACATCGCCAGGTAGCCGTTGCGCACCGCGGGGCTGATCCAGTCCGGATGCGACACGGTGCCGCGCAGCGGAACCAGCAAGGACAGCCGCTTGCGCATCAGCGCGACGATCCCCGACAGCATGTCGGGCTGCAGGTCGAGGCTCGGCGCCACGTGCTGCCACTCGGCGTCGTCGTGCAGCGAGACCGCGACGTTCTGATCCAGCGGCCGGCGTTTGAGGGCGTTGATCGCGTGCGGGCTCGTCGCGACGATGCCATAGGTCATCGGGCTGGGGTTGGGCACGACGACCGCTTTCCCCTCGGCAAGTGCTCGGCATGCCTCGTCGAGGCCGGGGAGGTTGGGCCGATCGGGTTCAGCCGAGGCTCAGGCCCCGCCGGCGGTGAGCAGCATGTCGGTGGCGAACCCGGCCACCAATCCGGCCCAGACGCCCCAATAGAGCAGCGGCCGGTGCCCGCCCTTGAGGGCGATGGCGATGAGCTGGATGATCACATAGAGGATCGACCCGGCGGCCAAGGTCAGGAAAACGAGACTCACCGGCTCGCTGTTGAACTGGTGACCCACCAGCGTTCCCAGCATGGTGGGGCCGCCACCGATGAGGCCCAGGAGTAGGAGAAACCCCCAGCCGGGTTGCTCGGTGTCGGTGGCCAGCGGCGCCACGATGCCGAATCCCTCGGTCGCGTTGTGCAGGGCGAAGCCGGTCACCAGCAGGGTGGCCAGCGCGATCTTGCCCTGGGCCGCGCTACCCCCGATGGCGAGGCCCTCACCGAAATTGTGCAAGCCGATTCCTACCGCGATCAGCAGCGCAAGACGGCGCGCCGCGGTCATGGGGCTGGCCGTGCGGAGGGTGAGCTCGTCGGCAGCCATCGCACCCGGACCCAGCAGCGGAATCTGGCTCTCGCCAGCGAGCCAGCGCTCGTAACCGGCCAGGGTCAGCAGCCCTACTCCAAGCCCGGCGAAGAGCAAGGCACCGAAGCCGATCACTGGTGCGATGCTGCCCTCGCCGTCGTGCAGCTTGCCCAGCGTGGCGTCGATGGTCTCCCAGGCGTGGGTCAGCAGATCCCACATGATGAAGATCAAGATGCCGATCGCGAGGGCGTTGAGGAAAACTCGCGTGCCTGGCGTCGTACGGCTGTGGCGCGGGGTACGCAGCCGGCCCAGCGGTAGCCCGAGCAGGATCGTGACCCCGGCTATGAAGCCTAGGATCAGCGTCTGAACCTCATCCACGGGCAATCAACCTGCACCTGTCGTCGAACAGCATTTGACCCCCTACCCCTCGTGGCTGCCAGCTTCGCGTCAATGAATAAGATCTGTCAAGAACACTGACCTGGGATTACCAGAAGGCAGCGAAACCGTGACTCCTGGGCTCATCGGACGGTGATTGCATGCGTACTGACAGTGATCCATCTGGTTAACCACTTGAGACCAGAAACGAAGCTTTCCGACATATCTCATCAGTTAGGTAGTCCTTACATGTCATTAGTTAGGCCGTACTCATCAATTAGCAGTTGACACCGGCGACTGCTGAATCACCTACCATGTCTGCAGGTAGCAGGCGCCCGCAGCGGAAGGACGCATTAATGATCTTCATCGTGGTCAAGTTCACGATCCGTGCCGACCGGAGCAACGAGTGGCTCGCGCTCGCCGACGAGTACACACAGGCTACCCGCAACGAGGCGGGCAACCTCTTCTTCGACTGGTCCCGCAGCGTCGACAACCCGCACCAGTTCGTCCTGGTCGAGGGATTCGCCTCAGCTCAAGCGGGCGAGGCCCACGTCAACTCCGAACACTTCAAGGCCGCGATGGCATGGATGCCCGACGTCATCGCAGAGACTCCGCAGATCGTCAACGTCGAGGTGGGGCAGGACGGCTGGGGCCGGATGGGGGAGCTCTCCCCGCGCTCGGATCAGTAGGCCATGACGAGCTGCCGGCTTCCACGCCTGCCGGGATGGTGATGAGAATGCGCGGCTACATTAAACGAATTTTCCGGCATTCGCCCTATCTGATCGCACGTGCGCCGCTTCGGCGCGAAGTTTCATGGGATGGAGTGGTAACAAACAGAGCGCAAATGTGCGTCAGTCACGGGAGAGCTTGGCCGGGTCGAACTCGCGCTTACCCACAAACAACCGGTTGACCAGCCAGAGCAGGATCCCGACTGCCAGCAACACACCTGCGAGCAGATAGTCCTGCGGATTCCGGCCGGACAGCGGGGTCGCCAAGAAAGCACACAGCAGCGCCCCTAGCCACGGACTCCAGGCCGGAGCTTGGAAGTGATCATGCTCCGCGGTGTCCCTGCGCAGCACCAGGCAGGCGATGTTGACGAGAGTGAAGACCGCAAGCAGCAACAGCGAGGTGGTGCCCGCCAAGCCGGCCAGCGGAACAAAGCTGACCAACACCACAGCGATCGCACTGGTGAACAAGATCGACACCCAGGGTGTGCGCCGAGTCGGGTGCACCGTGCCAAGAACCCGCGGGACGATCTGTTCGCCCGCCATGCCGTACACCAACCTACTGGCCATCAACATGTTGATCAGCGCAGAATTGATCACAGAGAAGAGCCCGATGACGGCGAAGAGACCTAGCGGGAACCAGGGTGCGCCAACTTTGACGACCTCGAGCAGTGCGTCACTTTCCAGGGCCGCCAGCCGCTCGGCGGGGACCAGCAGTGAGCAGGTGACCGCCACCAGCGCATAGATCAGCCCCGCCGCCCCCATCCCGAGCAGCATCGCCCGCGGGAAGATCCGAGTCGGTTCCTTGCACTCCTCGGCCATGTTCACCGAGTCCTCGAAACCGACCATCGCGAAGAAGGCCAACGCGGTGGCCGAGGTGATCGCCAGCAGCACCCCGGAGTCTGCTGTATCGACCTGGATGAGCCTGCGGGACTCACCCTGGCCCGAGCCGATCGCATAAACGCCGATCGCGATGATGATGAGCAGACCCGACAGCTCGATGCAGGTAAGCACCACGTTGGCCTTCAGCGACTCACCGACACCCCGGAAGTTGATCAGCGCGAGCAGCACGATGAAGGTGATCCCGACTGCCCAGGTGGGCAGCGTGATGAACGCCTTGAGGTACGTCTGGCCGAATGCCACCGCCGCCGAGGAGGCGCTGGTGATGCCCGAACTCATCACGGTGAAGGCGACGATGAAGGTCAGGAACGGGATCCCGAACGCCCGATTGGTGTACAGCGCCGCCCCGGCCGCCCGGGGGTACTTACCGACCAGCTCCAGATAGCTGAAGGCGGTCAGGAAGGCAACCAGGAACGCCCCGACGAATGGCACCCACAAGGCACCGCCGATCTGTCCCGCCACGCTGCCGGTGAGCGCGTAGATCCCGGTACCGAGGATGTCGCCGATCACGAAGAAGAACAGCAGCTTCGGCCCGATGACCCGGTTGAGTTCGGTGCGAACCTCGCCGCCAGAGGCCACGTCCGGTGCCGCCACGTCGCTCATGACATCCAGTGTGGCGGTTTGATACGCGCTGAGTCATCCTTCGGACTGGGGTGGTTTCCCCCCGGCGCTCTGCGGGCATGAGCTGTACGTGTCGCGCCGCTTCCCCCTCCCGCTGGCGGTCGCCTTCGCCGTGCCGGGCGCCTACCTCGGGGCGGCGGACTACCTGGGTCTGCCGCATCCCGATCTGCCCCCGGCGCTGGCCGCCCTGGTGTTCGGCGTCGCGATCATCGGCGCGGCATTCGTGCTGGCGTGGGCCGCGGAAGCCGCCCAGGTCGACATCAGTGCCGGGCTGGCGCTCGCGCTGCTGGCGCTGCTGGCCGTGCTCCCGGAGTACGCCGTCGACTTCGTGTTCACCTTTCAGGCCGGTCAGACCTACCAGCAGTTCGGCAGCTGCATACCACGACCGGACGGCAGCAATCCCTGCTCGCTCGCGCTGGCCAACATGACCGGCGCGAACCGGGTGCTGGTCGGTGTCGGCTGGCCGCTGGTGGTGCTCGTCGCCAGTCTGGCCGCGCTACGGGCCCGCCGGCGGGGCGGTCACGACAGCCCGTCAAGCCATCCGGGGCGGGTCGCGCTGGCCCCGACGATGTCGGCCGAGGTGGTGTTCCTCGGCATCGCCACGCTGTACTCACTGACCATCCCGCTGCGGCGCACCCTGACGATGGTGGACGCCGCGGTACTCGTGGCGATCTTCGTGGCCTATGCCTGGCGGCTGTCCCAGGCACCGGCGAAGGAGCCGGACCTGGCTGGGGTTGCGCAATGGGTGGGAGACAAGCCGCGCGGCTCGCGGCGAACCTGGGTGGCGGCGATGTTCGCGCTCGCCGGGATCGTCATCCTCTGCACCGCCGAGCACTTTGCCGAAGGCCTGGTGCAGACCGGTGGGCAGCTCGGCGTCGACCAGTTCGTGCTGGTGCAGTGGGTGGCACCGCTGGCCAGCGAGTCCCCCGAGCTGCTGGTCGCCTGCCTGTACGCGTGGCGGCTCAAGGCGTCGGACGCTCTCGGTGCCCTGCTGTCCAGCAAGGTCAACCAGTGGACGTTGCTGGTCGGCACGATCCCGCTGGTCTTCGCGCTGTCCGCGAGCACCACCGACGGCCTGCCGCTGGACAC
>CAXUFG010000051.1:0-25742 GCA_964250265.1 uncultured Pseudonocardiaceae bacterium
ATCACAGTCCCCCCCGCTGTGAAGAATGTTGATCAGGGGCCTGGTGATCACCTCGGCGTCAGCCTCACCGCGACCCCCGCACCGGTGCCCCCGCTCTCCTCGCGCCACATCGATAAACCGAGCAAACCGGTGGATCAGGTTGGGACGGTTGCCGCCGGCAAACCCAGCGATTCCAATAATGCCGGTGACACCCGCACATCCAGTGACACGCTGGCCGACAGCAAGTCCGATGACCCTGACGCGCCGACCAACCTAGGTACACGGCACGCTGACAAGCCGGCCAATCCGGCAGTTCCGAGTAATCAGCGCGATCCGGCCGCCCTCACCATTCCCGGTACTCACCCCAGTCGGGGTGAAGCCAGCGAGCCGACACCTACGGGTCGGATCGATGGCGCCAACGCTCAAGGCGGATCGGACGATCCGGGCACCGGCGGGCTGCCTCTCGCACCCCGGCGATCAACCCCCGGTCTGGGATCCGACTCCGCCCACAGACCGAACTCGCATGGTGGCACGACCACGGGTCACAGCTCAATCTCCCGGCAGGGATCAGCCCCTATCCAGAGATCGACTTCCAACCAGAGCGCCCGATCAAGCCGCGGGTAGCACTGTAACGACACAGACAAGCGGTGCAGCGTCAGCTAGATCACGGGGAATTGTCGACACGTGCTGGCGCGTGCTGGCCACGCTGGTGCGGAAGGCTGTCGATATCGGCGTCGGCGACGGTGTTGTCCCCGGGCCAGCTCGCTTCGCCCTGGGCTACTCCCCGGCTCAGCCGGCCGGCCTGCGCCGCGGTCACCCGCGATCGGGGTCTCCCACCCCACAGCTGCTCCCCCAGTCGCTCCGGAAGCGCCGCCGCAACTGGACCAACCACGTTGTCCGGCAGTTGCTCACCAAGAACGATCAGAGTAGCTCGGATGGCGCGCTCAACGTCGCCCCGAGCGTCCAATCCGGCACGAGCCTGAACCTCGGTGATGAACTCCTCGTCGCGCATCGGATTCTCCCGCTCCTGTTATAGGGCGAGCACCGGCCGGCGCGAAACTCTGCTGGCCGGCCGGTGCTCAGGATTCCGCGGGCTGCAGCTGCAAGCCCCCGGAAACGAATTGCTGGGTGGGGGTCGTGACCACGCCAGCGGGCGTGGTGGAAGCCGTCATAACCCGGGAGTACCCCGCGCCCGCGCGGCGAAACGACTAGTCGAAACACGGTTAGCCAGTGATCAGCGGGCTCCAGCAGGGGGCGCCATCAATCCCGGCCGGCCATGCGCTCCTGTAACAACGCCAGGGTCTGACGGAGGACTCGCGAGACGTGCATCTGCGAGATGCCGACCTGCTCGGCGATCTGGGTCTGCGTCAGTTGACGGAAGAATCGCAGTTCAATGATCTTCTGCTCGCGGGGCGCCAGCTCCGCCAGCAGTGGGCGTAGCGTGGCCCGATCATCGATGAGGGCAAGCTCGCTATCCAGGCCACCGATGAACTCACCCAGAGTCGCCTTGCCGTCACCGGAACCAAGCATCTCATCCAGAGACGAGCTCCGGTACGCCTCCCCGGCCTGCAAGCCTTCGATGACCTCGGAGATCGGCAATCCCAGACGCTCAGCGATCTCACTGGGCCGGGGAGCCCGTCCAAGCTGCTGGGACAGTTCAGCCAGCGTGCCCCGGATGGCGATGTGAAGGTCCTTGAGCCGCCGCGGCACCCGCGTCGACCAGCCATGATCCCGGAAGTATCGACGTACCTCGCCGGTGATCGTCGGTACCGCGAAGGAGAAGAAATCAGAGCCACGGATGGGCTCGAACCGGTCGATGGCATTGATCAACCCAACGGTGGCGACCTGGACCAGGTCGTCAATGGGCTCGCCACGGCCGGCGAACCGGCGCGCGATGTGTTCGGCCACCGGCAGGTAGCCGCTGATCAGCTGCTCGCGCAAGGCCTGCCGGTCCGGGTCGTCCCGCGCCAGCTCGGCATACCGGCGCTGCAGGGGAACAAGATGCCCGTACTCGTTGTGTTCAGTCCCCACCGACGACACGGACGGCGTCACAACTGTGGCGCCGGCGCGGCGTCTTTGGCCACGGTGATGCAGACCCGGGCGCGCTGGCCGACCGCACCAGGCAGTGACACCACCCGGACGTCATCGGCGAGGCATTCCAGTACCCGCCAGCCGAACGTGCGAGTGGACACCGGTTGCGCCGGTTCGTCGACCTCGATGTCCGCGGCCACTTCGATCCGCTCGGGCGAAACGGTGAACCTGCACCGCAACGTCGCGTCAGCGGCTGCGATCCGGACCAGCATGGCGCACAGATCGTCGACTGCCATCCGCAGATCATCGATCGCGTCGAGGTCGAAATCGGCCCGCGCGGCAAGATCGGCGGCAACCGTACGGATGGTGGGGATCACGACGGTGGTGCCCGCGGCACGTAGCTCAAGGGACAACGCCATACCTGCGTGGGAGACGCCCTGCGGCGGAGCACCACCGTTGGAGCTCGAGTAGTCCTTGCCCACGTACGTCACCTTGATCGTCCCGCAGCTATGATGGCGCCGATTGCCGCGACGTTCAGGGCTCCAGCGGCCATCGTGCACTCCTCAATACATCTCGGCATTTCAGGGCCACGCCATCTCTCGGCGGACCGGTCGTGCCCGGGGTGTTCCCGAGCTCTGTCTGCGTCAAACCCCGTTGGCAAGGCCTCCGAAGCGGACTCAAGGCGCATTCTGCAGGGCATCTGGCACCGTGTCGGCGAAGGTGAAGTGCTCCCGCAGCTCGGTCGCCTCCAGGGCCCGGTTGGCGATTCTGGAGTGGCACACCAACCGCAGAGCGCGACGTTCGCGGGCCGCCAGCTCGTTCGCCTCGAATAGCGCGGACAGACCCGCGGATCCCAGGAACTCGACACCGTCGAGGTCCACCACGACGATCCGCGCGGCGGAGAGTTGCGTGCTCAGGAAGGTGGCCAGCTTCGGGGCGGTGAGCGTGTCAACCTCGCCTCGTACCGTCACCACACGAGCATCGGGACCGTGCTCGGCAACCTGCAACCCGATGATGTCGGCGGGGTAGTCGCTGTCCACCCTTGTCACCATATAGGGAAGGCCCATCAGGCCCCAGCACCGCGGTCAATGGCGCGGACGGCGAGCACGGCGAGGTCGTCACCGTCGTCGCGGCCAAGCCAGCCGGAGATGGTGTCCTCGACACGGGTGGCCACCGCCTGCGCCGACATCCCGGGGCAGGCGCCCAGGCAGGCGGCCAGCCGGGCCGGGCCGAACTGCTCCTGGCCCTCTCCGCTGGGGCGCCCGGCCTCGGTGACGCCATCGCTGTAGAGCAGGAAGGTCTCCCCCGGTTCCAGAGTGATCGAGGTCCGGCCGAACCGGGCGTCCGGCAGGATTCCCACCACGGTGCCGGGCACCGCGACCTCCTCGACCTGCCCGCTGCGTCGTAACACCATCGGAGGGGGGTGCCCACCCGTGGCGAGGGTCAGCTGGTACCCGTGGTCCGCGGGACGCAGCGCGCCGAGCACCATCGTGGTGAAAACCGTCCGCCCCGCCGCCAGCAAGGCCCGGTTGAGGAGGTAGAGCAGCTGGGTCGGATCCTGCTCGGTCATCATCAGCGCAGCTAGCGAATGCTGCACCCGGCCACTTTCCGCGAGCGCCTCGGCGCCCTTGCCGCACACGTCGCCGAGCCCGAATATGGCACCGCCGTCACCCGTGGGGCGGATCAGGTAGAAGTCACCGCCTACCGCCAGTTCGCCGGCCGCCTGGTACGCCACGCCGAGCTGCAAGCCAGGCAGCTCCGGCAAGGTGCCCGGCCTGGCCGGCATGAGCGGGGCCTGTAGCAGCTCCAGCGCGCTGGCTTGCTCGTCTCGTCTGCGGCTGGCGCCGATCGCCGGCCCGGCCAGCGCCGCCAGCTGGGCGAGCAAGCCGACCGCGACGGGCCGCACCACGACCAGTAATCCTTCGGTACGGTCCGGTCCGCGCAGCGGCACCGCCATGACCGGTAGCCGCTCAGCGAGGTCGGTCCCGAACACCGCCGCCAGCGCGGGCAGCTCGCCTGGCGGCACGGTGGCGGTTGCGGTGTTCGCGGTTGTCCCGCGCAGCATGCTGGCAAGGACCGGGGCCGTGTGTGAGGCCGGAGCGCGGGCCATGCCTTGAGCGGGTTTAGCCGCCCCATCGATCCCATGGTCCCCCTCGACACAGCTCCACCAGGACATCCGGGCCCGTGGCGCCGGCAGCAACACCGCAGCCTGCTCCCCCACCGTCGGGACTGCCAGCCGAGCCACGACGGCAGCCGCAGCCTCGTCACCGACCCCGACCGTCAGCTCACGGCTGGCTGCCAGCATGAAGTCGTGCCGGTCAGCCGGAGTGGCTGTGTTCTCGTTGGCGCTATCGCGGCCGCTGGTGGCGCTGACCACCCAGGCGCGCCAACCACCCCCAAGCCGCCGCAGCCGTCCGCACACCCGGTGACCGCCGGCGTCAGCGACGAACGATTCACCAGAGCGTTCGAACTCATCACCGAGGTTCAGGTCAGGGAAAAGCCGCCGGGCAACCGCATTGAGCAGGTGGATACGGCCGGAGGAATCTTGCACGATGACGGCCTGGTCGATGTGGTCGAGCAGGGCTGACAATCCGGGTACGAACAGCTCAGCAGCGGGGTCCAGATCAGATGCCACAGCATCTCCTCCCCGATCCGAGCCCGTCGCAGCGAGGGTAGTCGCAAGGCCAGTGTGCTCGAAGTTCGAGACACCGTTGCGCTAAACGTGTCAGAACGCGTGTTGGCGGACGTTCCGCGAACGGTCAACACCCCAGGTCGAACCTCAGTTCGAGAGCTGGCAGGATGCGAGCTCGAAAACCAAGGCCAATCGTGGCACGCTGCGGGCATTGGTCGGGGACGTTGGGATGTTCTGGGAGGATCATTGTGAGCGCGCAGCCCGTGTCGGTCGCAGAATCGCTTCCCGAGCGAGCAAACCCGCTCGATACCGCCGCGCTGGAACGGATCCTGCTGGCCCTGGAGGAGTTGCGCGACGGCAACTTCCGGCGCCGCCTTGTGGTCACCGACACCAGCCTCACCGGCCGCATTGCGACAGTGATCAATGAGATCGCGCAGCGAAACCAATCCCTGGTCGGCGACCTGGTCCGGGTGCGGGAGGCGGTCGGCCAGGACGGCCGGACCCGGGAGCGCCTCGCCGATGAGGGCGGCGGCGGGTGGTCGCTGGCGGCCACCGCGATCAACGGGCTGATCGATGACCTGACCAGGCCCACCACCGAGCTGGCCAGGGTGCTGGCCGCGGTCTCCGAAGGTGACCTGTCCTCACGGGTGTCCGACCAGCTGCTGCGCGGCGACTTCGCCCGGTTGGGGCATACCGTCAACGGCCTGCTCGACCAGCTGTCGCTATTCGCCGCCGAGGTGACCCGGGTGGCCCGCGAGGTCGGCACCGAGGGGCGGCTGGGCGGTCAAGCCCACGTCCCCGGGGTGGCCGGGACCTGGCGTGACCTCACCGACTCGGTCAACGTGATGGCCGGCAACCTCACCGCCCAGGTCCGCGACATCGCCCAGGTGGCCACCGCGGTAGCCCGGGGCGACCTCAGCCGCAAGATCACCGTTGAGGTCTCCGGTGAGCTGCTGGAACTCAAAGACACCCTCAACACCATGGTCGACCAGCTCTCCGCGTTCGCCGCCGAGGTGACCCGGGTGGCCCGCGAGGTCGGCAGCGAGGGCGCGCTGGGTGGCCAGGCGCAGGTCCCCGGAGTGGCCGGGACCTGGCGTGACCTGACCGAATCGGTCAACGTGATGGCCGGCAACCTCACCGCCCAGGTCCGCGACATCGCCCAGGTGGCCACCGCGGTGGCCCAGGGCGACCTGAGCCGCAAGATCACTGTGGACGCCCGCGGCGAGATCCTGCAGCTCAAGGACACCCTCAACACCATGGTCGACCAGCTCTCCGCCTTCGCCGACGAGGTCACCCGGGTAGCCCACGAGGTGGGCAGCGAGGGCAAGCTCGGTAACCAGGCCCAGGTGCGCGGGGTGGCCGGCACCTGGAAATCGCTCACCGACAACGTCAACGGCATGGCGGACAACCTCACCAGCCAGGTCCGCAGCATCGCCACCGTGGCGACCGCGGTGGCCGGCGGTGACCTGTCGAAGAAGATCACCGTGGAGGCCCGCGGCGAGGTTGCCGCGCTGGCCGAGACCATCAACCGGATGGTTGACACCTTGAGCGCCTTCGCCGACGAGGTCACCCGGGTGGCCCGCGAGGTGGGCACCGAGGGCACCCTGGGTGGCCAGGCACGGGTGCCCAACGTCGCCGGCACCTGGAAGGACCTCACCGACAACGTCAACGGCATGGCGGACAACCTCACCAGCCAGGTCCGCAGCATCGCCACCGTGACCACCGCCGTCGCCAGCGGCGACCTGTCCAAAAAGATCGACGTGGACGCTCGCGGTGAGATCCTGGAGCTCAAGACCACGATCAACACCATGGTGGACCGGCTCTCCGACTTCGCCTCCGAGGTGACCCGGGTGGCCCGCGAGGTCGGCACCGAGGGCAAGCTCGGCGGGCAGGCCGAGGTGATCGGGGTGTCCGGCACGTGGCAGCGGCTGACGGAGAACGTCAACGTCCTCGCGGGCAACCTGACCGGCCAAGTACGGTCCATCGCAACGGTGATCACCGCGGTGACCGCAGGGGATCTGACCCCGCAGATCACCGTCGAGGCGTCCGGAGAGCTCGCCGAGCTCTCCGACAACATCAACCAGATGATCGCCACCCTGCGGGAGACCACCCGGACCAACCAGGAGCAGGACTGGCTCAAGACCAACCTCGCCCGGCTTTCCGGTCTCATGCAGGGTCTGCGCGACCTGCCCACCGTGGCCTCACTGGTGCTGAGCGAGCTCGCTCCCCTGGTGTCGGCCCAGCAAGGTGCCTTCTTCCTGGTTCGCGCCGCCAGCGACAATCCGACCGTCGGGCCAGTCGTGGAGTTCACCGCTGGTTACGGAGTTCAGGATCCCGCGGCCATCCGTCGGTTCGCCCTCGGCGAGTCACTGGTCGGGCAGGCGGCGCTGGACAAGCGGACGATCCTGGTCACCGAGGCGCCGCCGGACTACGCCGCGATCAGCTCCGGCCTGGGCCGCGCCGCGCCGACCAACCTGCTCGTGCTGCCGTTGCTGTTCGAGGACCAGGCGCTGGGGGTGATCGAGCTGGCGTCGGTCAACGAGTTCACCACGGTGCACCGGGACCTGCTCGAACGTCTTCGCGAGACGATCGGCTTGAACGTCAACACCATCCTGGCCAACTCCCGCACCGAGGCACTGCTGGGCGAGTCGCAGCGGCTGACCCAGGAGCTGACCTCGGGTTCGCAACGGCTGCAGGCCCAGCAGTATGAACTGCAGAAGTCCAACACCGAGCTCGCCGAGAAGGCCGCCCTGCTCGCGACCCAGAACCGGGCCATCGAAATCAAGAACGCCGAGATAGAACTGGCCCGCCAGGAGATCGAGGAGCGAGCCGCGCAGCTGGCTGCTGCGTCGCGCTACAAGTCCGACTTCATGGCGAACATGTCGCATGAGCTGCGCACCCCGCTCAACAGCGCGCTGGTGCTGGCCAAGCTGCTGGCGGACAACCTGGATGGCAACCTGATGGACAAGCAGGTCGAGTTCGCCAGGACCATCCACTCCGCCGGCAGCGATCTGCTGCAGTTGATCAACGACATCCTCGATCTGGCCAAGGTCGAAGCCGGGCGGATGGATCCGTCGCTGTCCGATGTGGCCATGACCGCGGTGGTGAGCTATGTCGAGACCCTTTGCCGACCACTGGCTGCCGAGAAGGCGCTGCACTTCTCCGTGGAACTCGATCCGGCGCTGCCCCAGATGCTGCGCACCGACGAACAGCGCCTACAGCAGGTGCTGCGAAACCTGATGTCCAATGCGGTGAAGTTCACCGACGAGGGCGGGGTGACGCTGCGGATCCGGCCGGCGGCTGCTGCGGAGGTGGAGGGCGATGCGCTGCGTGCCGCGCCGGCCCGGGTGGCGTTCGAAGTGGAGGACACCGGCATCGGGATCTCCGCCGACAAACTGTCGGTGATCTTCGAAGCATTCCAGCAGGCCGACGGCACGACCAGCCGCCGTTATGGCGGCACCGGGCTCGGGCTGTCGATCAGCCGCCAGCTGACCCAGTTGCTCGGTGGGGAGCTGGTGGTCCGCAGTGAACCCGGGGTGGGCAGCGTGTTCACCCTGTACCTGCCCGAATCCGCAGCGCCGTCCCTGCCGGCCGCTTCTGGCACCTCCACGCGGGACATCCCCCTCGGCGAGCTCACCCCGCCCGAACTGGTCACGACCGCCAGGTCGCTACCGCAGCTGCACCCGGCGCGCGATGACGCGCCGCCACGCTTCCACGGGGAGAAGATCCTGATCGTCGACGACGATCTGCGCAACGTCTTCGCGCTGACCAGCATGCTCGAGGCCCACGGTCTGCGCGTCGTCTTCGCCGACAACGGAGTGGCCGGAGTCCGTGCACTGGAGCGCAACGAGGACATTGCGCTGGTCCTGATGGACGTGATGATGCCTGAGCTGGACGGTAACGCGACGATGACCGCGATCCGCGGCCTGCATCGCTACGCCGATCTGCCCATCATCGCGGTCACCGCGAAGGCGATGAAGGAGGACCGGGCGAAAAGCCTTGCCTCCGGGGCGAACGACTACGTCACCAAGCCCGTGGATACCGATCTGCTCCTGGGACTGATCAACGCACACCTCTACACCCCGTCGGAGTCTGAGGCCTCCCAAGCCACCAGCCGCCTGTAGCGGCACCACGAGGTGTACCGCCGTGATCCTTCTGGGGGACACACTCGGTCGCAGTCTGTATAGGTGCGGACGCAGCCCGTACCCTAGGGCGTGTGATCACTCACGGCGACCCGCCAGAGCGTTTCGTAAGCGACGCTCGCCACGCGCCTGACCCACGAAGCCGGGCGCGCGACACTCCCGCTGGTCTCGGGCCTCCGCGAGGGCTCCGGCTCATCGGTTCCCGGATCTGGCAGACTACGCAACGGCACGAAGCGCGCGGCCGCGGCTCCACACCGCCCGTATCCACTCCCGACGTAAGGGCAGGAGATGATGACTGTGTGTTCATGTGTCATCGGCCTTGACACGACGGGCGTGTTGGCGCCTGCACAACTCAACCGCAAGCGACCAGCCGCCCTAGGTCGCCGCAACGGGCACCACGTCCGACCGTAGCACCACGCACCGTCCGACCAGGGCAAGGGAATAGAAGGGAAATCCGATGGCAGCGCCGAATATAGGACATTCGATCGTCAGGGTCGTGAACTTCTTTGTGGTAGTAATCCTCATTCTCATTCTCTTGAACCTGCTGGGTGCCCCCATCTCGAACGCGCTGCCGAGCGCCGCGCAGAACTTCAGCAACATGCTCTACGCGCTATGGGATGGAGTCAAGGGCCTCGTTCCACATGATTACTACACCTATCATCATCGCTGAGCTCTCGATTGCGTGACCCGCGTTGGGGAAGGCGCAGCGGCGCAGGCTTAGGTCGACCGGCTCGGAGCCGTCCAAGTGCGTGAGCATCAATACCCCGGCTGCTTCCACGATCAGTGCCCTGAAGCGACATCGGCACGGCCGCGAGAACTGCCCGTGAGCCCATGTTGGTCGTGGCCGCATCGTGGCTACGCGCTGCGGCGAGACTCCTGGATGAGCTGTTGCGCACGCTGGTAAGAAACGCCCAGCATATGCCCGATACCGGCGGCACGTTCCACTGTGAGTTGGTCCGCCGGGATGGCTCAGCGGTGCTGCACATTTCGCTCGATAAGGGCTGCCCGGGGATGGGAGCTCCGGGCCAGATGCGCGACCCCACCTGTTGACTCCCGTCAGCGCTTCCGGCGGGCTTGGACGCAGGCCAGGTCAGCGAACGAGCCCTTCAGCCGCTGCTGCAGGAAGGTGAACAGGTTCTTCGCCGCGGCCGGGTCCGGTGACGGGGCGCCGATGGTGAACTGCCGATCGAGGCGCAGCCGCGTCGCACCGATCGTGGCCAGGTTGGTGCAGTAGGCCCGGGCGGTATCGACCGCGGGATCCAGCGGCGGCATGTTCACTCCAGCCCGGTACAGGTTGGCCTTGGCCGTGCTCGTCCTGCCGTTGACCTGAGCCATCGGATTGTTGGGCGGGATAAGGGCCACCGGCTGTACCTGCGCCGCCGCGGCCTGCAGTTCGTTCAGCGCCAAGGACGCGACCATGGCGCCGTCCGCGGTGATGTCCCGGGCTTTGAACGACTTGCAGCCCAGCGCCGGGGCGATGAAGCCGTTCAGCAGCCCGTTGTCGCTGGCATTGCGGAGGATGGCGGTGGCCGGCAGCGCCGCGGCATTCGCCGGGTTGTTCTGTGCGGTGCGCCCGTCGGCCAGCGCCAGGTAACTGGTGTCGAGATTGTCGCTCTGATCTTGATCCACTACAGAGAAGTCGCGGGTGGTCGGGCAGGACTGACCGTCGCGAGCCTTACCTACCGCCGGCACCTTCAGCTTGCCGTCACGGATCGCGGTGTTGGCCGCCTTGAAGAACTCCGGAGCCCCGCAGTAGGCGAACTGCCCGAACGGCGAGCGGGGCAGCCCGTTGACGCAGTTCTCCGTGGCACCCCGCAGGGTCAACACGTCACCCTGGAAGCCGAACCACATCCCCACAACGGCTCCGGCCGGCAGTTTGGGCACGATCGGCGGTGCCGCCGGCCTGGTGCCCCCGTCGATGACCAGCGGCCGGTAGATGGACAGTGCACCTGTGGCCGGATCGAGAATCGTTGCCTCGACGAAGGCCGACTGATTGACATTGGCCTCGCGACACGGGCCGTTGCGGCGGTTCGTCGCTACCAGCTGGAAGGGCGTGGCCAGACCCTGCGCGGTGAGCGGCGCGTCCGGGACAATCAGCGTGCAGTTCGGGTTGGCCGCCTTGCCCTTACCGTCCCCGCCGTCGGGCGCGGCCTGGGCGTTGTCCTTGCGGCGGCGCTCGTTGTTCTGCTGTCGCCGGCCCCCCCGGTCCTCTCCCTCTCCCTGGTCCGGCTCTGCGTCGGCCGCTCGGAGCGGGATCTGACCGTCCAGCTGGGGCACAGATGCGCTGCCGATCGCAGCCGGTGTGCTGCTCGCCGCCCGGGCGGCCGGTTCCGGGCCGGCCTGCGCCTGCCACGGCGCAATCATCGCGATCGGCACCACGGCCGCGAGCGCGGACAAGCTCCAGCGGACGAAGCGTGGTGTGCGGGGAGTCACCAACGCACCTCTCTCAAGTCAGTGTCGGCGGGGGCAGCGGGCCATCGCTGGCCACCATCTTCAGCCGGTCCGCACGCGCGGGCGCGCACTGCGCAGCGCACGCCGGACCGGGAGGGGTAGGGCCGGGACGTACCTGGTGGGACCGCCGGGCGTGGCTGTTCGGGTCCTGGTTACCAGCCGTCGCCGTGGCGGAGATTACGACGCTGAATCGCGAGCCGGTCAGGACCTGAGAGCTCCGGGCACGCGGGGGCGCTCACAGGTGTGTTCCCGGCGACGAGGGGCCGTGCGTTACTCCGAACGCCGCAGTAATGCCGCCATTTGCCGGGTACCGTCCTCAGGGAAACCCGGTCAGCGGCGCAGGCCGACCGCCGACCGGAGGCAAAGCGCGCTAAGTCCGATGCCGAACCGATCGTGGTCTGCGTACGAACGTTCCGCAGAGACACTGCGGACCGAGGATCCCGCGGTCCTCCCGAATGCCGAGAAGTGATCGCTACGCCGGACCGTTCGGTGACCATCATTGCGGCCTTCGGGGGGTCGCGCTCAGCGCGCCCGTGCTGATTTTCCGTGTAAGATGGGCCACCATGGACTATGAGAGTCCCAGCTCAGGAAGGGGCCTATGAGCGCCTACAGCCTTCCCGACCTGCCGTATGAATACGACGCGCTCGAGCCCTACTTGGACGCGCGAACGATGGAGTTGCACCATACCCAGCATCATCGTCGTTACGTGGACAAGCTCAACACAGCTCTGGGCGCCAGCGCTTTACGCTCAGTGGGTGAACCGCCCGTCGATGACCTGCTGTGGAACATCGGCAAGGTCTCGGAAGAGACCCGCAACGCGGTGCGTAACTACGGTGGCGGGCACGCGAACCATTCCCTCTTCTGGACGATCTTGAGCAAGGACGGTGGAGGAAAGCCCTCCGGCCGCCTCAGCGAGGCCATAACCGAGGAATTCGGTTCATTTCCGGCATTTCGGGACCGGTTCACGGGTGTCGCGAACGCTCACCTCGGCAGTGGCTGGGTCTGGTTGGTACGGACGCGCAACCGGCTGGTCGTCTACAGCCTGCTCAACGAGGACTCTCCGCTGACCGCGGAAGAGACCCCCATCCTCGGCCTCGACCTGTGGGAGCACGCCTACTACCTGCGTTACCAGGCCGCGCGCGCGGACTACATCGAGGCTTTTTGGAACATAGTGAACTGGGAAGAGGTAGGCCGTCGGTTTGAGGAGGCAACGGGATCCTAGCCTGCCATCGAACTGCCCAGCTGGATCGAGGTAAAGTTTCTCTATCGATCCCCTGACCAGTTGCATCGGAGAGGGTGCGAAGACATGAGCGAAGAGCATGAGAACACAAATTCGACCGATAATTTAACCGGCGAGGGCGAGCAAGCGCTCTCGGCGCTGCGCGGAATCTGGAAGGCACAGGGCCAGACCAGCGCCGATCTCGACGAGGCATGTGGCAACACCAAGTCGTGCAGGAGCATGGACGCCGTCGGCTTCCACGGTCTGGAGGACGAGAGCGACACGCCGACGCAGTCGGTGGGTAACAACCTTCGTGCCGCGTGGAAGACGAAGCTCGAGCGTGAGGGCAAGCTGAACTCCGAGGGCGGCAGCGTGCGGGACCTCGTGTTCGGCTCGTCTGACCAGAAAGAGTAAGAAGCGCCCGCTCGATTGAGCGGCGGAAGGTATTGCAAGGGAGGATGACGTTCATGTTCGGACGTAAGAAGCCACAGGCCAGCGAGAAACCCGTTGAGAAGATCAACGAGTCGGACCGCACCACCTCGTACCGCCTGGGACAGGACGCTGCGCCGACGACCACGGGAGAATTGAAAACGACGTCCTATGTGAGTGCCATGCAGTATGACAGGCGCGGGTACGAGACGCTCAACTGAGCCGCCACCGCGGGGATCTCGCCTGGTAAAGGTCAGATCCCCGAGGTGGCCGGTCTGTTCCCACCGATCCAGTACTGCTGCGGACGCGCCAACCACTAACCTGCTCGACCTCGCCGCTCAGCGGCCGCCAGCGTTGTCAAGGAGACCGCTCAATGAACCTTCCGACATCCGTCAAAGAACTTACCGAGACGTTGCGCCGGGGTGATTACCTGGCGGACCGGGGATTGGCGACGGCGGTGTTCGTGGCGATGTCCCTACAACGGCCCATCCTCCTCGAAGGCGAGGTTGGCGTCGGCAAGACCGAACTTGCCAAGGTACTGTCCTCGGTATTCGGGCGTAAGCTGATCCGGCTGCAGTGTTACGAGGGCATCGACACCAACCAGGCCCTCTACGAGTGGGACTACGCCCGCCAGCTCCTCTACATCCGCGCCTTGTCGGATCGCGACGTCGGAGGCGAAGAAGCTATCGAGAAGCTGTTCGGCCCGCGGTTCCTCCTTGAGCGTCCGCTGATGCAGGCCATTCAGGCCGGCGACCAGGCCGTGCTCTTGATCGACGAGGTCGACCGCGCCGATGACGAATTCGAGGCCTTCCTGCTGGAGGTGCTCTCCGACTTCCAGATCAGCATCCCGGAAGTGGGTACGATCAAGGCGGAGAACCCACCTCTGGTGATCCTGACCTCCAACCGCACCCGGGATCTGCACGACGCGTTGAAACGACGCTGCATGTATCACTGGATCGGCTACCCGGATCCTGACCGCGAGGTCGACATCGTTACTGTTCAGGCGCCTGAGGTGTCCCAAGAACTAGCCCGTAAGGTAGTGGGCGCGGTCAACAAGCTCCGCGAAATGGACCTGGCCAAGCCGCCAGGCGTCGCCGAGACCATCGACTGGGCACGCACCCTGTCGTTCCTCGGCGAGAGCTCTCTGAGCGTCAGTGCCGCCGACGTCACGCTTGGTTCGATCATCAAGGATCGTGACGATCTCGAGCTCGTACGAGACAATCTCAGCGAAGTGACGTCCAATGCTTAAGACACCACACGGAGCCTGCTGAGACCAATGGCACCCAACCACAATGGCTTCGTCACGGTTCTTGTTGAGTTCGGCCGCGCGCTACGCTCCAAGGGGCTGTCTGTCGGATCGGGTGACATCCTGACGTATTGCTCTGCAATGGCGCCGCTGGATCCGACAGATCTTGTCGACCTGTATTGGGCCGGACGAACCACCATGATCGTTCGTCGCGAAGACCTACCGGTTTACGATGAGGTGTTCAGAGCATTCTTCCTTGCCTCTGACGGCCCAGTCCAAAAGATGCTGAAGATCAAGGCGCAGGCCGCCGCCGAGGCCGAGGCCGCTTTCGACATTCCGGCCGCCGAGCCCTCGGGCAAGGAACAAGAGGAGGAAACGCTTCTCGGCTTGATGGCCTCGAACATCGAGACCCTGAAGCATCGTGCCTTCGGCGAGTGCAGCGACGAAGAGCTCGCCGCGATTCGACGTATCATGGCGCGCATCAAATTTACTCCGCCCAAACGGCGCACCCGTCGCACCCGGACGTCCTCCGACGGGCGGAGGCCGGACATGCGCCGGACGATCCGCGAGTCGATGCGTACGAACGGCGAGATGGTCGCACTGTACTGGCGCCGGCGTCGCGTGCGGCTTCGTCCGCTGATCCTTATTCTCGACGTCTCCGGATCCATGTCCGACTACTCTCGTGCGCTGCTTCAATTCGCCTATTCGGCCAAGCGCGCCTCCCAAAAGGTGGAGGTGTTCTGCTTCGGCACCCGTCTCACCCAGGTGACCAAGCCGCTGCAGACGCGCAAACCGGACGAGGCGCTCGCCCGGGCCTCGAAGCTTGTGGTCGACTGGGAAGGCGGCACCCGGATCGGCGACTCGATCGACAAGTTCGTGCGCACCTGGGGCCGTAGGGGCATGTGCCGCGGCGGAGTGGTCGTGATCTGCTCTGACGGTCTGGACCGTGGCGATCCCGAGCTGCTCTCCGATGCGATGGAGAGATTGTCTCGGTTGTGCCACAACATCGTCTGGATGAATCCTCACAAAGGCAACAACGACAACTACCAACCGCAGACAGTCGGCATGCTGGCAGCTGAACCACACATCGACGTATTACTGTCGGGCCACGACCTCAGCAGTCTCGAAGAGCTCGCCAAGCTGCTTCCGAAACTCGGCTAAGGGGGTTGAAGCTGTGTTGATGAGATGGAGCGTCGGCATCGAGGCCGAGGGCGACCGCATCATGAAGCTCGAAGAGGTCGTCGAGTTGGCTGACGCCGTCGCACCGCTTGATGGCATCGCAAGCGGTATCGGCACAAATCGCTACGGCGCGCAAGTCGTCGTTTTCGCCGACGGACGCGAAGAGGCTATCAACAAGGGTAAAAAGCATTTCGCTGACGCAGTGCAGAAGGCGGGACTGCCGGTCTACCCGATCGTGAGAGTCGAAGCGATTAGCGAAGATGATGACGACGCAGATGCCGACATGTAAATCCCGTTGCGCTGAACGTCTTATACACTGAACAAGACACACGACGTCTCTTAACACGAGGACATCTCATATGATCACAAAGGTCGGGACATGATCCGCCTCGGATCCCTCGCTGGCTACTCCTTCGAGGGCCCACGGATTCTCGGCGGTTGGACGGCGCCGAAGCGGCCGGCGGTTTTCGCCATCATGTACAAGCCGGATGCCGAGAAGAAGCCCGACCGCTATGCGGTCATCTATGTCGGCCACGCGGACAACATGGCGGAGGCTGGCTTCCCGTTCAAACATCCACGGGCGAATTGCTGGATCGCCCGTGCCGGTTCGCGGTGGAAGCTGCACATCTGCACCTACGAGGTTGAGGGCTGGGCGCAATCCCATCGCGAGATGATCGCTCAGGAGCTCACCGCCGTCTACAACCCGCACTGCAACGAGGTCAAGTACGACAAGGCATGGGAAGGCCATTGGCTCGGCAACTACGAGTCCGAACTCACTGGCCCACTCTCGCAAACGCAACGCGATGAGGGTCCCCGCTAGCCCGCTCCGCTTCTCCTCCCGAAAACAAATACTGGGGGCGGGGGCGACAACCAACCGAGTGGCCGCCCCCAGTATTTTGTCTGTCAACGGCTACCGACAGGAGAAACGCTCTAGTGTGAACGGCCGCGGAAACCAACCGTGTCCATCAGACGAGAACGACGCCGACCGGACGCTGGAACATTGGTGTGCCCATTGACCGGAGCGGGGACTGGAGGAGCCAGTTTGCTGGCGATCTTCTCGGCACCCCCGTACAGCAGTGGAAGCGCGCCTGCCACGACTCCACCCGTCCGGTTGATGTGCTCGACACCAGGAATAATCGTCTCCGCCTGCTGGGCGATCGTCTTCACGTTTCCCAAGCAGTCATCGAGGTTGTCTGCGATCCTGTTGAGAAGGAATCCGACCACGAACAGATAGATGGCTAGAACAGCGATCAACAAAGCGATGAGGACCACCGTCAGGACAACAAGAGTCATGTCTAACCCTTTCCAACCGGAGTCCCAGAACCAGTCAGGACCCTGGTCAGGAACAGGTGATGCTGCAGGCCCTCCGCCAGTACGGCATCCACCCGGTCAGCCGTGATTGGGATGAGCGCGCAATTGGCGGTATTTTGTGGGATCGCTCGGAGCGTATCCCGGACTCCCACCACGCTCTTGTCGATAGACTTCACCATGGACAACAGGGAGGTCAGCAAGA
This sequence comes from uncultured Pseudonocardiaceae bacterium, assembly GCA_964250265.1. Lineage (GTDB taxonomy): Bacteria > Actinomycetota > Actinomycetes > Mycobacteriales > Pseudonocardiaceae. The sequence continues at coordinate 16,822 of CAXUFG010000051.1, forward strand.
GGATCACCACGAGCACAACACCGAAACCAACACCGATGGCGACCCACCAGAACGTGATCTCTTCAGGAGCGTAACCATCTGGTCCGCCGGCATACCCAAGCAGAAATTCCATCGCTAACCTCCAAGCCGAGCACGTCCGCGTTCCAGACCTCCGATGATGACCTCAGCGTGGTCGATCGTCTGTCGTAGGTCCGCCAACGGGAGCGTGTTCCTATATGCCTGCTGCAGGCCTTGGTTAATCTGCGGAGCTTGACGCGCGATCCGCGCGGCGAGGACCAGTACCGGCGCCACCAGCGCGACCACCACCGCGATCACCAAAACAGCAATTGCGAAACCAAGAAACCAGCCAAACAGATGAGCCTCACCGGGCACGGGCGCCTGTTCCGCAAGCAACATCATCCCGCGGCCCTCCTTTCCGGTAGCAGTTGCCCCTTACAACGGACCTAAAGTCTTAGCGCTCCGTTGCCGTCGTCGTCACACAGGTGGTCTCGAGGTAACCCATGAGAGTCTGAGTAGCTGTCTGAACGTTGTGAACATCCTTCAGGTGATCTGCAACCTGCCGCATCAACACGTCCTTGTCGGACGAGGTGAACTGCGAACTGCATTCCTGATGACCGCACATGAACTCGTGCATCTCACTCCTTAATGGCCGCCGTTGGCCGTCAAACCTGTTCTGCCATAGCTCGTACCGGTGCAAGATTTGCGTTGACCGAAGGGAGAACCTCCGGAACCGTTCTCGTCTGATAAGCAATCGCATTGACACCCACAACGACCGCCCCGAGTGTCCACGCGACGTGCCGAAGCTGAGAAATCACCTTCAACAACGAGAGGCCCACAACGGCCACTATCAGTGCGACTGCCAGCAGCGTGACCCACGCGGGTGCAGGCATGTCTTCCTCCTCTTCCTCGGTCGCTAGACGCCCAGTGCGGACAACAGCCCGCCGACGCGCTTCACGTAGCGGGTCGCACCGATGGCGACCTCATTGACCGTGCTGTCCGTTTCAGCCAACAGCCCCGGCACGTTGTCGAGATTTCCGGTCAGAATAACGCCGTTGTACAGGATGTCGTCACAGGTCTTCCGGATTCGATCCACTGGCGTGACGATTCGGTTCATCAACACCACGACGATGGGCAACACCACGAAGAGCAGGATCAGGTCACCTACCCACCACAAGAGCATGTTCGGCCTCTCTTTCGCTCTCGGATCGTTATTACGACGTTCCTCGACCGAAAAGCCGGCCGAAGAACCGTTTCAGGGCAGTCATGGTCGCCTGCATGGCGATGCTGAAACCCTTCACTGGAACAGCGTCACGCTGCACACGTGCCTCGCCCCGGGCTTCGCGCCCAATGTCGTCCGCGATGCACTTGGCGAAACTCTTCATGATCACACTAGTGACGTCCGAAACCATGCCTCTGCCAAACTGGGCAGCTGCACCGGAGAGCTGCAGATCCTGGGCGACCTTGACGCGGGTTCCGGTTCCAGATGGCACCATCGTCGAGGTCACCTTCATGGTGGCCTGACCCTTGCCTTTCTCCTCCGACCCAGACGCGTCCATCACGATCCGCTTGGCGGCTTCGTCGCGCAGGACGATCTGAGCAGTACCGGCGAACTGAAGTTTCACCGGACCCATCTTGGTCGTCACTCGCCCCTTATATACATCGCCGTTGACATCAGTGAGCTCGGCACCCGGCAGGCAAGGCGCGATTCGCGGCACATCTTGCATGTGTCTCCACACCTGCTCGAGCGGTGCAGCAACCTCGAACTCGCTCTCGATCAGCATCGACTACTCGCTCTCCTCACCGCACCCTGGTCCGAACATGCCATTCATGATTTTGTTCCCGATCCGATGAAATCAGCAGGATCCTTCTTGAACGCCCTGGCGCATCCCGGCGCGCAGAAGTAGTACGTCGCTCCGTCGTGGTCTACCTTGTGCCGGGCGGACTCCACGTCCACTGTCATGCCACATACCGGGTCGATCGCCTCGACGATCTCGGGCGGTTCCGGCCGCGCTCCCTTGCCGAGCTCGCCGGCAGCCCGCAACTTCACCAACTCAGCCAGGACCCCCACCGAGATTTCGCGGTGTGAGACTCGTCCGAGGTCGAGGCCGGCCGGTACCTTCACCCTGGCCAGGGTCTCCTTGGACAACCCCCTGCCCTCCAGAAATTCGAGCACAGACTTTGCCCGTGGACGGGAACCGACCAAACCAATGTAAGCGGGTCCTGCGAGGAGCGCCTGCTCAATCGCTTCCTCGTCGTGATGACCCTGCGTGGCCACCACCACCAGGGAACGCTCATCGACGCCAGCTTCCTGGAAATCGAGTTTGCTGACGACGTGCTGCGCCGAAGGGTGACTTTCGGCGGTACCGCCGTCCGGATCGACCAGCACTGTCCGCCAACCGATCGCCTGGCTCATCTCGACGAGCGCTTCCACCATCGGTGACCGTCCGACGACGACCAGGTGGGTCTTGGGTTCTACGGGTTCGATGTAGATCTCTAAAGCACCCTCGCTCTGGCAGGACATCGGTACATAACTAATGCCCTCCCGTACTGCCACAGACTCGAGTTCGTCCGGCGTGCCGAGGAACACGAGGCGCGGCACACCCTCGGCGAGGATGTGCCGGGCCTCGCGAACAACCACAGGTTCAGCACAGGCGCCACCAATGAAACCGAACACCTGCCCTGAGGCAGTAATGACAGCCCGGCAACCCTCCTTGCCCGAGGACGGGCCCCGCCGCCACACAACAGTGGCAAGCGCAAACGCCTCGCCACGCTGCGATAGCTCGCGGGCACGCTCGAGAACGTCCCACCCGTCCATGGTCATCGACCCAATCTGCCAGTCTGTCTACTCGCCCTTGACCGGAGGCATTCCCGATATGTCGCGCCGGTACTTCAGAGCCTCCCACACCCGGTCCGGAATCAGCGGCATATCGATGTTACGTACTCCGGTGTCATCGATAGCGTCCATGACCGCGTTGACGAATGCCGCCGGCCCGCCGACCGCGGCGCACTCCCCGATGCCCTTCGCACCGATCGGGTGGTGCGGGCACGGCGTGACGACCTCATGAAGCTCGAAACCTGGGGTCTCCCACGCCGTTGGCAGCAGGTAGTCCATGTAGTTCGAGCCCACGCAGTTGCCCTCGGCGTCGTAGGTGATGAACTGCATGTTGGCCATCGCGTAGGCCTCGGTCATGCCGCCCATGATCTGCGCCTCGACGATCATCGGATTGATACGCACACCGCAGTCGTCGACCGCGACCATGCGCAGCACGTCCCATACGCCGGTTTCCGGATCGACCTCGACCGTCACGATGTACGCCGCGAACGGCCAGGTCATGTTGGGCGGGTCGTAGTACGCGTTGTTCTCCAGCCCCGGCTCCAAACCGTCTGGCATGTTGCCGTAGGCCGCCATCGCGCACTCCTGGATGCTCACCCCATTGTTGGGAGCACCCCGCACGTAGAAGCGACCGAGCTCCCACTCGATGTCTTCTTCGGAGACCTCAAGAAGGTGGGCGGCCAACTTCCGCGCCTTGGCCCGGACCTTGCGCGCCACCATGGCGGTCGCCGCACCGGCGACCGGCGTGCTACGGGATGCGTAGGTCCCCATGCCGAACGGTGTGTTGTCGGTGTCGCCGTGCTGAACGAGGATATCGGCGGCAGGGATCCCGAGCTCGTGCGTGACGATCTGCGCGAACGTCGTCTCGTGGCCCTGGCCCTGGGTCTGGGCTCCGATCTTCAGGATCGCCTTACCACTGGGGTGCACCCGCAGCTCCGCGGCATCGAACATCTTGATGCCGAGAATGTCGTACTCGCGGCTGTTACCGGCTCCGAGTGGTTCGGTCATGGTAGAGATACCGATGCCCAGCCGCCGGCCCTGTGCTCGTGCCGCTTCCTTCTCGCGAAGGAACTCGTCATAGCCGATGGCATTTAGCCCGACGTCGAGACATTTCTCGTACTGTCCCGAGTCCAGCAGGAAGCCGTAAGGAGTACGGAAGGGGAATTGATGATCCTTCACCAGGTTGAGCCGGCGGAATGCCGCCTGATCCATACCCAGATCGTAGGCGGCGGCCTGGATTGCGCGTTCCTGGAAGAACATCGCTTCGGTTACCCGGAAGGAACACCGATATGCGACGCCGCCCGGCGCCTTGTTCGTGTAGTGACCCTGCGCGGTCATGTATCCGAAGGGAATGTCGTAGGCAGAGAACGCTGAATGCATCAGTCCAATTTTGAACTTCGTGGGCTGCGCATCAGAGAAAGAGGATCCGTTGTCGCTGTCACAGTGGAAGCGAACACCGAGAATCTTGCCGTCCTTGCGGAGTGCAAGCTCGCCCTTGTAGTAGATGTCGCGCGCGTAGTGAGTGGAGATGAGGTTGCCGGTCTTGTCTTCGATCCACTTGACTGGCCGCGCGAGCAGGATCGAGCAGAGGATCGAGCAGACGTAGCCCGGATAGACCGGCACCTTGTTGCCGAATCCGCCGCCGATATCGGGCGAGATGATCCGGATCATGTGCTCGGGAAGTTCCGCGACGATCGCCACCGCTGCCCGGATGATGTGCGGGGCCTGGGTCGTCATGTACACGGTCAACTTCGCGGTCGCCGAGTTGTAGTCCGCGATCGAACCGCAGCACTCGATCGGCGAGGGGTGCGACCTCGGATAGTGCAGCTCGAGCTTGGAGACCAGGTCGGCCTGAGCGAAGGCCCGTTCGGTGCCCTCCCGGTCGCCCACTTCCCAGCGGTAGCAGACGTTGTCCGTCTGCCCTTCCTTGTCGTCCCGGATCACCGGAGCACCCTCGGCAACCGCCTGGTAAGGGTTGACGATCACGGGGAGGGGCTCGTACTCGACGACGATCGCCTCACAGCCATCCTTGGCGATGTAAGGGTCGTCGGCGACCACGCAAGCAATTTCCTGGCCCTGGAAGCGCACCTTGTCGGTGGCGAGCACCGGCTGGGTGTCATAGGACAGGGTCGGCATCCACGCCAGGTTGTGCTGGGCTGCCATGTCGCCGGTGAGCACCATGTGCACGCCGGGGATCTGCCAGGCCTTACTCGTGTCGATCGACTTGATCCGCGCGTGGGCCAATGGGCTACGGAGGATCTCCATGTGCACCATGCCGGGCAGCTTGAAGTCGTCTGTGTAGTTGCCCTTACCCCGAAGGAAGCGGTCGTCCTCCACCCGCTTGCGGCTAGATCCTAAGCCACCGATCTTGATCTCGTCCAATGCCTGCGCCACGTCACGTCTCCTTTGTCGTCGACTCTAGCCTCTAGCCGTCAGCGACTAAATGATCCCGCCTCGGACCGCATCTTCTCCGCAGCCCAAAGAACCGCCTTCACGATATTTTGGTAACCGGTGCAACGACAGAGATTGCCGGCCAGTCCCCAGCGAATATCTTCCTCTGTCGGGTTGGGGTTTTCGTTGAGAATCGCCTTGCATGCCATCATCATGCCGGGCGTGCAGTAACCGCACTGCAGTCCGTGCTCTTCCCGGAAACCCTCCTGGATGGGGTGGAGCTCGCTGGGCAGGCCGAGGCCTTCGACCGTCTCCACTTCATGCCCGTCCAACATGACCGCGAACATGGTGCATGACTTCATGGGCATTCCGTCGACCAGTACGGTGCACACACCACAGTTCGTGGTGTCGCAGCCGATGTGCGTGCCGGTCAGTCCTAGCACTTCACGCAGGAAGTGGGCCAGGAGTAAGCGAGGCTCGACATCGACGGACTTCGGTTCCCCGTTCACTACGACGCTTATCCGCCGCTCTTCCACGCCGCCTCCTTGACGTTGCCAATGCTCTTCAATTTAAAACGTGCTCATCTGGAATGTGCGGCGCTTCAGGCCGCCATGGCTTCTCGGTTGCTCAACCCGCGCATGACGAAGGTGTACACAACGTGCCGCTTGTACTCCGCGCTGCCACGGACATCGGTCTTGGGTTGCGCCGCCTCCGCCGCCAGTCGCGCGGCCTGCTCGATCGTGCTGGCGTTCAGCGTCTTGCCGGCGAGTGCCTGCTCTGCCGCGACGCACTGAATATTGTTCGGCCCTACTCCGGTGAGCGCAATGCCTGCCCGGTTGATCGTGCCACCGGAGCTCTCCAGGTTGATGGCCACGCCAACGGTCGCGAAGTCGCCCACCCTCCGCTCGAGCTTGAGGTAGGTACCCGTACGCGTTCCTCGCGGCGCCGGCACTCGGGCCCGGACTGCGATCTCCCCCTGCTGCAGGGTGTTCTGGAACGGCCCGATCACGAACTGCGAGACCGGGATGGCGCGCTCGCCGCCGTCAGCGTTCCGGGCGATGACTTCTCCACCCAGCGCCAACATCGTCGACGCCCAGTCTCCCTGCGGATCAGCGTGGCACAGCGAGCCGACCAGAGTTCCCCGGTTGCGGACCATGGGGTCGGAGATGAGCGGTGCGACCACTGACATGACGGGGTACTTGCTCCGGAGCAGTGCTGACCGTTCCAGGTCCCTGTGCCGGCACAGTGCACCGATGTGCAACGATCCGTCGGAGTCCTCTTCGTGGTATTCGAGTCCCGGAATATTGTTGATATCGATGATGCACGCCGGCGCAGCGAAGCGCAGCTTGATGAGTGGGATGAGGCTTTGGCCTCCGGCGAGGATCTTCGCCTCGTCACCGTACGTCTGCAAAACGCCGAACGCTTCGTCGAGCGAGCGTGGGGCCTCGTAGTGGAAACGAGACGGGTACATCCAGACCCTCCTAGTCCTGAACATTCCACGGAAAAGCTGCACGAAACAGTGGCTCGCCTTCGTGGTGTCTTTTGGGACACCACGAAGGGGACCAAATTCATCGCCGACCAGTTGCGTCAAGCAGATGGTCGAGCCGCTATTAGAGACTCAGGTGTCCAGCAGGCCAAGCCCATGCCGCGGCGGAGGGTCGTTGTCCGCTGCACCGACTCCGCCATAGGTCGGGCGTTCGGTCGGGCGTTCGGTGGGGCGTTCGGTCTCGCGCGGTGCCGGTGCCGGTGCCGGTTCGTTCGACGGCATGTATTGTTTCGGCGCGGGGCGTTCCGGTTCGATAACCGCCTCCGGCAGACTCTCTTCCTCGGGATTCGGCCGAGGCTGCTGGTGCGGCGGCCATGGGCCAGCCACCGGCTGACCAGCGACACGAAGCCAGTCCACGACCTCAGGCCACGCCCAGATAGTCGGGCTCTTTCCGACCTTCGGCGCGTTCTCGATCAGCTCGAAGATGCGGGGATTACCTCGACTGTGTCCGTCAGATTCGATCGCCATCGTCTGGCCCCTCTCTGGCTCCGGTGCCGGTGTTCTCGTGGGCTCGCTGGCTGCTACGTCCGAATTTTCAGGACGTTGGAGCATTAGTCCACACGGATGAGATGGGCGTGTCAAGAGGATCTACGTGCCACTGACCTGGCGTGTCGTCGCCAGAGACATCCCTGGCAGGGCCGTGTGTTGATAGTTGTTTTACAGTTTGAGTTGCGGGAGGATGAGATATGGCCATCGCAGCTCCGTTGACCCTGCGCGAGGGGGACCGTGGACGCCTCGAGGCGCTGACACGCTCGGCGTCGGCGCGCCCGAGCCTGGCCCAGCGGGCGCGGATCGTCCTGATGTCGGCGGAGGGTCTGACAAACACCGAGATCGCCCGGCGGACCGGTGCGACTCGCCCGACCATCATCAGCTGGCGCAACCGCTACGTCGCCGGGGGGATCAACGCTCTTGGCGACCTGCCCCGACCTGGCCGACCCGCTGCGGTGGACGAGCTAGAGGTGGTGGCCACCACGCTGGCCAATGGAGGTCGGCCACCAGCGCATTTAGGCGTCAACCAGTGGTCATCCCGGCTACTCGGCCAGCATCTGGGCATCTCGTTCGCGACAGTCGCTCGAGTCTGGCGCAAGTGGGGCATCCAGCCCGACCATGTCGAAACCTTCACCTTCGCCACTGACCTCCAGCGACAGGCCCAAATCCGGGACATCGGCGGTCTGTACCTCAATCTATCTCAGCGTGCTGCGGCGATGCATCGACCAGACGCAGACAACCCGGCTGAGGGACACACCGCTGGTCAGCCGGATCCGTGGCTCAAGCTTGTCGAGGTTTCCCTCGGTATCATCACGCAGCAGGCCATCCGCCGCGGAACCTTCGCCTCGGTGCGCAATCTCATCGACGCCTTGAGCTCGCTAACCGACGGCTGGCGGGACGAGCACCCTGAGTCATCGCGCCAGGACGCCGGCAACGTGACTCGCGCCACGATCTCAGCCGCAAGCGACAACCGTCAAACTACTTCAGACACACCACATGACGTGCACGAAGGATCTTCACGATCGGTGGAAAATGTTCCTTCATGGAGCCGGGGACGGCCCGCAGCGCAGACCCGCGACGCCAAGTTCGTGCGGGCAGAGTTCCATGGGGCTCGGGGTCGGCGGTCCAGACCGACGGGTAGAGGGGGCAGCTAGCTCATGTCGACGGACCGATCTCGCCCCGCCGCGCCAGCCGCGAGCGCCGAGGAGGACTTGCCGCGGGTCGTCCGGACGCAGGTACTGCGAGCGGTCATCTTCGATGTGGATGGGACGCTCGCCGATACCGAACGAGACGGCCATCGGGTCGCATTCAATGAATCCTTCGAAGCGGCCGGTCTGAACTACCGGTGGAGCGTCGACGAATACGGTGAACTGCTCACCACAACCGGTGGTCGTCGACGCATTGAACGATACCTCCAATCCAGGAACCACTCTCCCGCCGAGATCGCCTCGCTGGCGGCGCAGCTGCATCAGGACAAAACCCGCCGCTTTGCAGCGCGAGTCCGGGCGGGTGCCATGGAACCCCGGCCAGGGGCCGCAGAGCTGATCTCGGCGCTACGCGCCGAGGGCCTGGCCACCGCGGGGGCCCGCCCCGGCACCAGCGAGTGGGTGCGGCCGGGAGTCGAGATTCTGTTGGGGCTTGGTGTATTGTAGGTAGTAGTGG
>CAXUFG010000052.1:0-25736 GCA_964250265.1 uncultured Pseudonocardiaceae bacterium
GTCGTTGGCCGGTTCGGTTCGAGGGTGGCAAGCCGGGGCGCCTTCGTGGACAACCCCGGCCTCGCGGCCGGATCGTGTCGCGGGTCGGCTCCGGACGCACGTGATCGCCGGTCAGTCCACTGGCTTGCTTTGCGTAGGCTGCTGCGCCGCGCGCATGGGCCGCCATGTGGGCTACCCCCGCCGGCTGTCCTGCGGCGCGAGCCGCGGCTACCGCGGCCGGGCCCCGTGCGAGGGATGCCACGAGATCGCGGCCATGACCTCGGGTAGCGGGTGCCACGTCCTCTTCTGCTTGGTATGCGGGTAGCAGCTGGCCAGGGGTTACGATGATTCCAACCGTATCGTCGTCGATGGCCTTGGGTGCGCCGCTAAGCATCCGTGGTGGATGATCGCTTCTGTTGGGGGCGCAGCTCCCGTTCGCGGTGAGCACCGGCTCGCGCGTCGGGATCCGCAGGCGTAGCCGTATGGAGATCCGGGCGACCCGACGTCGAGGATCTCACTCGTGCTGGGGACATCTCATCGCGGCCCCGCTGTGGCCGATGCACGGTGCCAACCTCGGCACCCTGCTGCGGACCTGCGACGCCGTCGGGGCATGCCTTGCCGTACCCCGCCTGCCCTGGGTGCCCGAGGCGCTGGCGCGCGGTAACACTCTGCGGCACCGAACGTGCGTGCACTACACCGGCGATCCGCTGCGCTGGCTGGCGCGGCAACGCCAGGCGGGTCACCGCATTATTGGTGTTGAACTGGCTGAGGAGGCCCTCCGCCTCGCTGACCTTTCCGCTGCCCGGTTGCCGACCATCGCGGTACTCGGACATGAGCAAGATGGCATTCCACCTGAGGCGCTGGATCTGCTCGACCAGGCCGTGGAGATCCCGATGGTCGGCCACGGCACCACCCTCAATGTCGCCGTTGCGGGTTCCCTGGTCCTCTACAAGCTTTCCGGCCTGCTCTAACTTGATGCACCGGCGGCTTCACCCACCCCGACATGGAGACATATCGGGGTCAGGGCGCTGCTCAGGACCCCGATATGTCTCCATGTCGGGGTGAGGGTCGGGTGCGGTCAGTCGAGGCTTTCTAGGGCGTCGCGGATGGGGACTAGTTTGGCGGCGGCTTCGGCGACTTCGGAGTCGGGATCGGAGCCGGCGACGATGCCGCAACCGGCGAACAAGCGGGCGAACCGGCCGACGACTTGGGCGCAGCGCAGCGCGATGCCCAGCTCGCCATCTCCGGCGGCGTCGACCCAGCCGACGGGGCCCGCGTAGCGCCCGCGGTCCATCGCCTCCAGTTCGCTGATCGCGCTGACTGCGGCCGGGGTGGGCGTGCCGCCCACGGCGGCGGTGGGGTGCACAGCGTCGGCCAGGGTCAGCAGCGGGGGGCCTGCGGGGTGCAGCACTCCCCGTACCTCGGTGGCAAGGTGCAGCACGTTGCGCAGCCGCAGCACGCTGGGTGCGGTGGGCACGGACAGCTCGGTGCAGAACGGTTGCAGAGCCTGGGCCAGGGAGTCCACCGCGTAGCGGTGCTCATCGCGATCCTTCGCCGAGTCGAGGAGCTCGCGCGCCAGCGCTCCGGCGTTGACCCCGTCGTGCGGCCAGACGGTTCCGGCCAGTACCCGCGAGAGCACCTCGGTGCCGCGCCGGCGCAGCAGCAACTCCGGGGTCGCGCCGACCAGATGGTCCACCGAGAAGGACCAGCAGGACGGGTATCGGGCGGCCAGCCCGTGCAGCAGGAACCGGGGATCCAGCGGCTCATCAGCGACGGCGAGCAGGTCGTGCGCGAGTACCACCTTCGCCGGCGCCGCCCCGTCGCGCATCCGGGACACCGCGCGGGCGACGGCATCGCGCCATGCGGCCACGGGCAGCTCCCCGTCGGAGTAGCGCAGCCCGCGGGGCCGGTTCACCGGTACCACCGGGCCGGTCACGAGACCGGTCTGGAACTCGGTGACCCAGGTCCGGCCGTCCCGCCGGCCCACCACCACTCGCGGCACCACCAGGACCGAGCTGCCCGGCGAGTCGTCGAAGGCCAGGCTGGCGAAGGCCACCGGACCGCTGCCCGGCAGTCCGACCTCGTCGCGAGTGTCCAGCTGCGTGCAGAAGGATTGCCACCAGTCCTGCGCCCGGGCGAAGCGGTACGGGCCCTCGGTGCACACCCGGGCCACCTCACCCCAGGCCACCAGCCCCTCACCAGCACGAACCCAGGACAGCACCCCGCGTGGAGAGGGCAGCATGTCGAGCAGGTCCGTGCCGCCTGGTACCAGATGCGAGCGCACGACCAGCCGTTCGGTCAGCGGGGCGGTGGTCACGCCGTCAGCGTATTCGGGCGGCGCGCGCTGCGCCGCGCGCGTCAGTCCACTGCGGCGGGCCCGCTACGCTGCGTCGGATGACCGCTCTGGTTACCGTTGCTGCGCTCTCCCCGCAGACTGGCGCCCGCAGACGCCGGCGGGTGTGGTGGGTGCCACTGGCGGCTGCGGGGTTGCTGACCGCGCTCATCATCTTGGCGCTCGTCGGAGCAGCGCTGGACGACGCCGGCATAGACGCCCGGACCGGGCACGTTACCGCCCAAGTGCTCGCGGTGACCTCGATGCGGACACTGGTTCAGTTCGCCGTCCCGGAAGGCAAGGTGTATCGGCCGGACGAGGGCGTGGCCTACCCGTCGGGACTGCAGGTGGGGCAGCTGGTGCGAGTCGAGTACGACCGCGCCGATCCCGACCAGGTGCGGGTTGCTGGCCGCGCCTGGGTGCGGGGTGTGGCACCGGCGGGCGTCACCTTGGCGGCACTGTGGTTGGTGGTGATTCCGGCTACCTGGTGGTTGCGTCGGCGCCAAGGCCGCCCCTTGTGGCGGCGGGCGGATGGGTGAAGTACGAGGAGTTCGTCAGGAGTTCCGCAGTGCGACATGGTCACTTCGCCGCTACACAAGATCTTAACGACACGGTTTGCGGCATGCGAGTCGCGATCGTGACCGAGTCCTTCCTCCCTGTCATCAACGGTGTGAGCAATTCGGTGCTGCGGGTGGTGGAGCATCTGCTCCACCGGGGGCACCATCCGCTGGTCATCGCTCCTGGTGCGGGTCCAGACAACTACCACGGCGCTCCGGTGGTGCGGATCCCGGCGCTGGACCTACCGGTGGTCGATTCCGTGCCGGTCGGTGTGCCCACCCGCAAGGTGGTCACCGCGTTGCGGGACTTCGGTCCGGACGTGGTCCATCTGGCGTCTCCGGTGATCGTGGGAGCGCGGGGGTTGTGGGCGTCCCGCCGCCTGGGAGTGCCCACCGTGGCCGTGTACCAGACCGACATCGCGGGGTTCGCCGACTCCTACGGGCTGGGTTTCGCCGCCCGCACCGCGTGGCGCTGGACCCGGCGACTGCACAGCGGCGCCGACCGCACCCTTGCCCCATCCAGCTCCGCCGCAGCCGCCCTGGCCGCCCATGGCATACCCCGGGTGCACCGCTGGGGACGTGGCGTGGACACAGAACATTTCCGCCCCTCACGCCGGGATGAGCGGCTCCGCGCGCAGCTGGCGCCGGGCGGCGAGATGATCGTCGGTTTCGTGGGCCGGTTGGCGCCGGAGAAGAAGGTCATGCGGCTGGAAGCCCTGCGGGACGTCCCCGGCGTTCAGCTGGTAGTGGTGGGTGACGGTCCGGACCGCCGCCAGCTGGCCAAGCGGCTGCCCGAGGCGATCTTCCTCGGGTTCAAGACCGGCGACGAGCTGGCACGGGCCTTCGCCAGCCTGGATGTCTTCGTGCACACCGGGCCCTTCGAGACGTTCTGCCAGGCGGTGCAGGAGGGACTCGCCTCGGGCCTGCCGGTGATCGCCCCGAACGCCGGCGGGCCGCGAGACCTGGTAGCCCACGGCGGCACCGGTTTCCTGCTGCCCGAGACTGGGAAGGCCGACGCTGATCAGACCTTCGGCGTTGCGCTGCGCGCCGCGGTCCTCACTCTGGCCGGCGATCCGCAGCTCCGGACCCGGCTCGGCACGGCCGCGCGGCGCAGCGTGCTGCCGCGCACCTGGCCAGCGATCTGCGACGAATTGCTCGGCCACTACGCCGAGGTCACCGGGCTGCCCGCGGATGTGCGGCGGGTCGCGTGATGCGCATCGTCCAGTTGGCGAACTTCTACGGTCCACGATCTGGCGGGTTGCGCACCGCTCTGCACCACTTGGGCGCCGGGTATGTCGCAGCAGGTCACGAGGTCGTGCTGGTGGTACCCGGCCCCCGGCGGATGGACGAGACGATGTCCAGCGGCGTCCGGCGAATCACCCTGCCGGCCGCGAAGATCCCCTGCACGGGTGGGTATCGCGCGGTCGATCCGAGCCGGGCGCGGGCGTTGCTGCGGCGGCTGTGCCCGGACCGGATCGAGGTGTCCGACCGGCTCACCCTGCGGGGGATGGGTCGCTGGGCTGCCGAGCACGGCGTGCCCAGCGTGGTCATCTCGCACGAACGGCTGGACCGGTTGCTGCACCAGTTCCTGCTGCCCGGCCCGGCCGCCCGCCGGGTCGCCGACTGGGTCAATCGCCGGATGGCCGCGTCCTACGACACCGTGGTGTGCACGACATCGTTTGCCCGCGAGGAGTTCGACCGGATCGGCTCGCCCAACGTCGTTCAGGTCCCGTTAGGGGTGGACCTGGTCACCTTCGCGCCCACCCAGCGGGACACCGCGCTACGGGCGCAGCTGGCCCGGGGAGCGGACGCGATGCTGGTGCACTGCGGTCGGCTCTCGCCGGAGAAGCATGTGGAGCGCTCCGTCGACACCCTGGCTGAGCTGCACGAGTCGGGGAATCGGGTGCGGCTGGTCATCGCTGGTGATGGCCCGTGCCGGGCAGGTTTGCAGCGGCGTGCCCGGGGGCTGCCCGTCACCTTCGTTGGTTTCGTGCCCGGGCGCGCTGAGGTGGCCAAGCTGCTCGCCAGCTCGGACGTCTCGCTCGCACCTGGGCCACACGAGACGTTCGGGCTGGCGGCGTTGGAGGCACTCGCCTCAGGCACTCCGGTGGTGGTGTCCCGTTCCTCGGCGCTGTCCGAGATCATCCGCCCCGCCTGCGGGGTCGTCGCCGCCGATCACGCCCCAGCCTTCGCTCACGGGGTCACCCGGCTACTCGAGGCCCCGGAGCCCTCCCGGCGCGCGGCCGCCCGTGCGCGTGCCGAGGAATTCACCTGGCCCGCTGCCGTCACCGGAATGCTGGCCGCCCTGCAAGGACATCGTGGATCTTCAGCTTCCTGATCAGCCCTCGCGCTCCCGAACTCAACAGCAGAGTTTTTTGATCAAGCTTGGACAGCTCTGCTGTTGAGTTCGGGAGGCTCAGAGCTAATCCGAGTCCTGGGACTACTTGCCCAGGATGTCTTTTGCGGCATCCTTCACCTTCTCGCCAGCCTGCTTGACGTGGCCCTTTGCCTGGTCCCCACGGCCCTCGGCCTCAAGCTCCGGGTTGTCAGCGGCGCGGCCCACAGCCTCCTTCGCCTTGCCTTTGAGCACGTCAGCCTTGTTATCGATCTTGTCTCCGGTTCCCACCGTGACGTCCCTTCTGCCGTTACATCGCGTAAGGTCGAACTCTAGCGCTTGGGCGAAGGATCCTGCCGCATGTGGCGAGCCGGGCTGGGTCATGACGTTAGCCTGAGATGAGTGTTCACACGAAGCCGTTGATGCCCTCCCAAACAACACCGGCGGGTGGTGCGTCGTCACGCCCGATCGAGGCCTCGATGAGCCCGTAGCCGGTCAGCGGCGTACCAGACCTCGTTGGGGTTATCGAGGCCCCACATGGACAGGTCGACGAGAAAGTGGTGCTTGTTTGGGCATCGAGAACCGGATCTCGGCGATTTCGGGATACGCGGAGAGCACGCTCTCGCCCATCGCGTACAGCGTCTGCTGCAGGGACAGGCTGTGCGTCGACGCGAAGCGCTCGAGCATCAGCTGGCGGACGCCGGCGAAGATGTGGTCCCAGTCGTGCCCGATGCCCACATAGCGCCACGGCGCGGGTACCGCCGTGGCCAGGATCCGGTCGGAGGTCTCGGCCAGCGAGGGTGTACTCGACTTGGGCTAACCCATGGAACTCGCTGCCGGTGCTCTTGAGCACGGTCAGCTCCCGCAGTCCTGAGATGACCACCTCGTCCGCGCCGTGCTTGGTGACCACCGTGGTTCTCACTTCAGCGGAGCCTTGGCTGAACGCGTAGTCGTGCGGGCCGGACTCCGAGGTGGCGATCCGGTTCCAGGAGTACTCCTCGATCTCCTGCCGCGAGCCGCTGACCTGCGAGTACTTGTCGACGAAGTAGCGCGCCATGCGCAGCGCGAAGTCCTCGATCGGGCCGACACCATGGAGCCGGGCCAGCGCGTAGACGGTGTTGCGCTGCGTGTCGGTGGTGATGACCGCGCTGTTGTCGCCGGCGGGACTTGGGGTTCAATCAGGGTTCGGGTAGGGGGGAACCCCCATGTGCGGCACGGCGGGCTCCGGCAGCCTATGGATTGTCGGTCACAGCAGCTGGACGCCAGCGCCGGGACGCCCAGCCAAGAGACTGACCGGCCGCGTCGTGCACGCAGGGGAGCCGCGCGACGGGCAATTCGAGGGAATGCCCGGGTGGTCATTTCGGGGGACGACCCGGGCCCTGAAGGATCCAGGGATGGATCTCGAAACGTTCAACAATCTGCCCAGCCACCGGGCCATAGCCGAGCTGACGTTCTGCTGCTCGTCGCCGAGCTGGGCGCAGCGGTTGGCGCGCAGCAGACCCTACGCCACCGTCGGCGACCTGATCCGCTGCGCTGACAACGTCCTGGCCGAGCTCGACGAGGACGAGTTGGAGGCCGCACTGGCCGGGCACCCTCGTATAGGTGAGAACCCGGGTGCACGCGGGATCAGCACGCACGTGTTGGATGCCGCGAGGGGATGCCCGGCAGCGGGTGTGCCGGTGCGCCTGGAGGGACCGGGTGGCGTGGTGGTCACCGCGACCACCGATGCTGACGGCCGGGCCGGTGTCGAGGGGCCGGCCGCGCCAGGCGCTCACCGGCTGGTGTTCGACACTGCCGAGTACTTCACCGCGACCGGCCAGCGCGGCTTCTATCCCGAGGTGATCATCGCGTTCACCGTCGAGGAGGGCCGCTACCACGTCCCGCTGCTGCTGTCCCCCTTCGCCTACTCGACCTACCGAGGGAGTTGGACGCGCCGATGTCGCTGGAGGAGAAGTGGCTGGCCACCGCGATCGAGCTCGCGGTCCGGAACGTGCCTGAGGGTGGGCCGTTCGGTGCGGTGGTGGTCGTGGACGGCGCACTGGTGGGCACCGGTCAGAACCGGGTCACCCGGGACAACGACCCCACCGCGCACGCGGAGGTGGTGGCCATTCGCGCAGCGTGCGCCGCCCGGCGTGATTTCTCGCTGGCCGGCGCGACCCTCTACGCCTCCTGCGAGCCATGCCCACTGTGCGTGTCCGCCGCGCTCTGGGCCCGGGTGGACCGGGTTGTCTACGCCGCGGACCGGCACGACGCGGCCCGCGGTGGGTTCGATGACGCGGAGTTCTACGAACTCTTCGGCCGGGACCGGGCCAGCTGGGCGATGGCAGTCGAGGAGGTGGTGGTGCCTAACCGGGCCGAGCCGTTCGACGCCTGGCTGGCCAATCCCGGCCGGGTCGAGTACTGAGTGGACCTACACACGATCTCCGCGCTGCGGCGACCCGCGTCACGCGCTGAGCTGACCCCTGGGGCCGGGTGAGGCCGTGCTCGCCGGCGGCACGTGGCTGTTCTCCGAGCCGCAGCCCGATCTGCACACCCTGGTCGACCTGCGCGATCTCGGCTGGACGCCGCTGGAAGTGACACCCGCCGGCCTGACCATCGCCGCCACCTGCACCCTGCGCCAGCTCGCGGAGTGGACTGCGTCCCCGTTGCTGCACCAGTGCTGCGCGGCGCTGGCCGGGTCGTTCAAGATCTGGCACGAGGCCACCGTCGGCGGGAACATCTGCCTTGGACTCCCGGCCGGTCCGATGATCGCGATGGCGGCAGCTGGCCTGGGCACCCCCGATGACCTGCATCCGGTGCAGCGCCGCTTCATCGACACCGGTGGTTTCCAGTGTGGCTTCTGCACACCGGGCATGGTCGTCACCGCCTCGAAGTACCGCGCTGCCCCCGATCTCGCGGCCATCCCGCAGGTACTCAAGAGCAACCTGTGCCGCTGCACGGGCTACCGCTCGATCGTCGACGCGTTGCGCGGTGTGGTCAACACAGACAAGGGCGGCGCGACCTACGGGCACTCGCTGCCGTCACCAGCCGCAGCTGGCATCGTCACCGGAACCGAGCCCTACACCCTCGACGCTGGTGCACGGCGATAAGGGCGCCGACTCCCGGATCGCCGACCCCGACCGTAACCTGGTTGCCGAGCTGCACGGCGAAATCGGCGACGTCACGTCAGGCCTGGCCGCAGCGGGAGCGGTGGTCGAGGGCACCTGGCGCACCCAGCGCGTCGCCGTCACCCATCTGGAGCCGCACTGCTGCCTCGGCTGGCTCGATGAGAACGGCCGGCTGGTGCTGCGGACCAGCTCCCAGGTGCCGTTCCTGGTGCGTGATGAGCTGTGCCGGCTGCTCGGGCTGGACCGTGAACAGGTAAGGGTGCTCACCGCCCGGGTCGGCGGCGGGTTCGGCAGCAAGCAGGAGCTGCTCACCGAGGATTTGGTGGCGGTGGCCGTCCTGCGCACCGGTCGGCCTGCGCAATACGAGTTCACCCGCACCGACGAGCTGACCGTGGCGCCCTGCCGGCACCCGATGTCGGTGACGGTCCGGGTGGGCGCTGATCGGAATGGCGTGCTGACGGCCCTGGCAATCGACGTGATTGCCGACGCCCGGGCCTACGGCAACCACAGCCCGGGGGTGCTGTTCCATGGCCGTGTACCGGTGAGATCGCCGCGACCGTGCTCGGCGCGGAACCGAGGGTGGGGTGGCCCAGGGAATCGGCTCCGCACTGTACGAGGAGCTGCACGTGGACGGGCACGGACGCGTGCTCACCGCCACGCTCCGCAGCTACCACATCCCGCAGCCGGCCGACGTGCCGCACACCGAGGTCTACTTCGCGCAAACGACCGACGAGCTGGGTCCCTTCGGTGCGAAGTCGATGAGCGAATCGCCTACAACCCGGTGGCACCCGCGCTGGCCAACGCGATCCAGGACGCCACCGGAGTCCGCCCCCACGAGCTGCCGATGTCAGCCGACCGCCTCTGGCGGCTGCTCACGGCTGCCAGCCGTGGTCCCTACGCATACTGCCGACCTGAAGGCCTCAGGATAGGCAGGCGTTGAGGGCGTTGATGAGGGTCGTGACGCGTTGGTGGTCGTGGAGGCTGCGGGTGAGGAACGCAAACGAGTAAGAAAGCCTGGGTTGAGCGAAGGCATAGGAACCACTGATACCGCCCATCCCGATCTCGCCCCGGTCGGGGTCCACTTGGACTCCCAGTCCCCAGTTGACCGGGCGTTCGAGCACCAGATCTTGGCCCCGGGCGTGCACTCGGCACATCTGCGCCGCCAGGTCAGGGCTTATCAGTCGCACTCCGTCCAGTTCACCGCTGGCCAGTAGCCCGGCATAGAATCGAGCGCACCCGGTTGCGGTGGCGTGGATGTTGGCGGCCGGGACTTCAGCGCTTCGCCACAGCGGGCTGTTGAGCACCGGCAGCTCTAACCAGCCGGCGGGGTTAGTCACGGCTCGTTCCCGCAGCGACCCGGCAGCTCCGCGTATGCGCCGCGCCCAGTTCGGGTCGCCGTATTCCAGCTCTGCGGCGCGCCGTTGCGCTGCCTCATCCAAGCCCAGCGCGAGGTCAAGGTCCCACGGCTGAGCCAACTCCTCCCGCAGGAAACGGCCCGGAGCGCGACCGTCGACGCGGCGAATGAGCTCACCAACGAGATGCCCGTAGGTCCACGCGTGCTCAGCGTGCGCAGTTCCGGCGGGCCACTGCGGTGCGGCGTCGGCCAGGTCACCGACGAGCAGGTCCCACTGCGCTGCGGCCTGCGCAACGCGCGGTCGGGGAAATGTCGGTAGCCCCGCCTGATGAGACAACACCTCGCGAACGGTGATGCGCTGCTTGCCATGACGGGCGAACCCGGGCCAGTAGCGCGACACCGGCTCGTCCAGGCTCAGCCGCCCCCGGTCAACCAACATCAGAAGCGCGAAAGCAATGAGGGCCTTGCTGATCGAGAACGTGTTGACCGTGGTCTGGGCTGTCCAAGACACGGTGCGGGCCTGATCGGCCCAGCCTCCGCGCAGATCGAGCACCGTCTGGCCCCGGCGCAGGACGGCAAGCGCCGCGCCGGTTTCCTGGCCGGAGGCGAACAGTCCCGCGAAGACCTCACGCACCGGGCTAAGCGAGGGCTCGACCCAACCCGTGATCATGATTTCATTGTCCGAGAACTACTCATCGGGAACCCTTTCCGGAAACGCTGCAATGCCTCCCAGATGCTGGTCAGAGGTGCCGTAGGCCCCTTCCGCAGACTCAGCCGGCTATCCAACCCAGCAAACGTTCCCCCCGGGTCGCAGCACCCGCGCCGCCTCAGTACATGCTGGTCCATCAATTGCTGCTGGTCACTACCGACCACCTCATGGCGGCGGGATTCCTCCAGACCGTGCGTCGGGCTGTTGGGATTATTTCCTCGGCCGGGCGGTGGGCCGCCAGGGGTGACCTGATCGCCGTATTGAGCGATCGGCCCGCCCGCGGTTCTAGCCTTCGCCGCCGAGCGCGGGTTCAACAGCCCTCGCACGAACCGTCTGACGGGAATGACCGTGGCGCGCGGCGTGTTGATCGTGGACGTGGCAGACGAGACCGTAGAACTCAGCCCCACGGATTGGGTGCAGACCCAGACGAGCAAGATCCTTGAGACCGGGACCACGGAGGGCATCGAGGTGCTCGGGTCGCCGATCGTGCTGCTGACGCTGCGCGGCGCGAAGACCGGCAAGCTGCGCTACACCCCGGTCATGCGGGTGGAGCACAACGGCAGGTACGCCGTCGTCGCGTCCAAGGGCGGCGCCCCAGAGCACCCGATTTGGTACCACAACATCAAGGCCTACCCCGAGTTCCCGCTGCAGGACGGGACCGTGACCGAGGACTACGTCGCGCGCGAGGTCGAGGGCGCTGAGCGGGCCGAGTGGTGGGAGCGGGCCGTGGCGGCATACCCGCCCTACGCCGACTACCAGAAGAAGACCGACAGACAGATCCCGCTGTTCGTGCTCGACTCGAAGTGACGGGCAGGACCGACAGCACCCCGACTGGGACTGTCCTGAGCCGTCGACCCAGACGGGTCTGGTCACCAGCGGTATCGCGTACCCGGCCAGACCTGTCGAACCGACCGCTTGTCAGAAGTGTCCATCCTCAGCTCTGCTTCACCGGGCAGACAACGTGAACCGGCGCAGTGCCTTGGCCGGTCGGGGTCGCGCCGGCTCAGTTCGGGTAGCGATCCGGCGCGGCGTCCCGGAGCTGCCGCAGCGCCCGCTCGACGGCCGGGGCGAGGTCGTGCAGGGAGACCGCGTCGGAGGTGACCATCCGGAGGGACCGCTCGACGCCACGCTGGTCCAGGGGTTCGGAGCCGAGGCGTTCGAGCGCCGACCGGATCTCGACGAACGCCGGGGAGGTGAGTAGCTGCCGCGCCCGGTCCCGGGTCCAGGCGCCGCCGTCGGGCCCGAGGATCTGGCGCAGCAGCACGGTGACCCCGCCCAGGGGATCGCCCGCGCTGGTCCCGACGTACACCTTGGCGTGGAGGCGCCCGTCCCGCGAGGTCACGGTGGTCGTCGCCCCGTCCCGTCCGTAGGTCCAGCGGGTTGTGCGCAGGTCCTCGTACCGCGGGACAGGGAGCGTGTGACGGTGGCACTGCTTGATCACGGCCGCCTTCGCCAGGTGCGCGAGCAGCGCCTCCGGGTCGGCCGTCCGGGTGCGACCGCCGAAGAGCCGGCTCCGCACGGCGAACGCCTTCTTCAGGGCATCGTAGGCGAAGTTCCCGATCACCCCGCTGCCCACCGAGGTCGCCACGAAGAGCGCGATCTGGGCGACTACACCGGATCGCCGCGGGCCGCTCGGCGCCGTCCCCGGGAAGACGGCACACGCCCGCTGGGCGATCTCGTCCTCGCTCGCGTGGAATCCGTTCTCGACGAGTGCAGACCTCACCTCGGCGCACCGGCGGTCGAACTCGTGGCGATCGACATCGGCGTCGTCGAATCGATCCCGGACGATCGTCCCGAGATACCGTTCACGATCCGCGGCCCGATCCTCGAGGTGGGCGGCGACGGCACGGAAAGCGCTGGTGGCCTCGTGCTCGAGGATCGGGATGAGCGGCGCGTCGATCACTGCTTTATGTTGCCAGACCGATCGGGTGAGCGAAGGGCACGGCCGGTGATCCTAAGTCGTTGTCCGAGGTGAGGGCGGTCGAGCCGACGTCCGATGGTGGTGGGGACCCTCGTGAGGGTGGGACACTCGATGCCGGTATCCCGGAGAACGGGACGGCGTGACGCGCACACGGCAGGGGTGGCGGATGCGGTGGGGACGGAGGCGGAAGTGCGGTGGAGACGAGAGCGAGAAGCACGCCGAGGAGATGGCCGGCCTCGCCCACGAGATGGCCAGCGCCTGCGACCCCACCTCCCTGGCTCGGGCCGAGGACATTCTGTCGCAGACCAGACAGGATTGGCCCACGATTCTCTACGGCATGAGCCTCGTCCTGGAGGAACAGTTCCGGCGCCGCCATGATCCGAAGGACCTGGAGTACGCCGTCCAGGCCCGCCGCACCGTCATGGCCAAGTCCCGCCGGGGCGATGCCACCTGGGACACCTGCGCGACCGGCCTCGGCCGTGCCCTGCACATGTCCTACCAGGTCACGGGCGACCCGGCCACGCTCGAGGAGGCCGTCTCCTACTGCCGTCTCGCGGTCGACGCTGCGCCAGCTGACCATCCCCGTCTCGCCGACCGGCTGAACGACCTCGCCGTCAGCTCGTACAGCCGGTACCAGCTCTCCGGGGACCGGGCGGCGCTGGACGAGGCGGTCGGCGCGGCGCGCCGTGCCCTGCGGGTCGTCTCGCCCGACCGAGAGGACCGGGCCTCGTTGAACGCGAACCTGGCGCGGATGCTCGAGGAGCGGTCCGGGGCCGCGAGCGCGACAGCCGAGGTCGTCGGGGCCCACGGGGAGGTCGTCGCGGCCACGTCAACCGACGACCCGTGGTGGGAGGTGCGTCTGTTCCGTCTGGAGTCGACGATGATGAACTGGCTGGCCGACGGTGGACGGCTGTCAGAGGTGGCGGGCGCGGTGGACGTCCTACGCCGGTGCACAGGGTTCCAGCCGCTCAACGCGGATGGACCCCAACACCTGGCCGCGCTGGCCGCCGTCCTGCACATCGCACACCACGCCGGAGGCGGCGGTGACAGCGTCCTGGACGAGGCGATCGAGGTGGGGCGCCGAGCGGTCGCGGAGATGCCTCGCGGCCACAAGCGGGAGGTCGGGACCCGCGAGCTCCTCGGCAAGGCACTGATGACGCGGTACCGGTACCACGGCGACACCGCCGATCGGGACGAGGCCCTCACGAGATACCGGGATGCCGTCGCCGTCCGGGAGCGCGACGACCCGCGATGGGTCAACGCGGCCACCCAGCTTGCAGCCGCCCTGAACGAGTGCCGCGGGGACGGTGACGACGAGGCGCTCCTGCAGGAGTCTGCGGACCTCCTCCGCGAGCTGATAGCGCGCATGCCGGACGACGACCCGGGACGGGCCGACCGTCTGGCCGATCTCGGGCTCGCCCTGCGCGAGCTGTTCCAGATCCGCGGCGACCCGGCGCTGATCGACGAGGCGATCGAGATAGGGAGCACGGCCGTCGGCCTCGGTCGGCCCGGTGTCCCCGGCCGGTCGCGGCACCTGTCGAACCTCGGCGCCGCCTACGGGGACCGGGCCCGGTCCGGCGGGGACCTCGCGGATCTGGACGCCGCCATCGAGATGCTCGACGACGCCGTGACGGAGGCGGGCGACGACCGGAACGAGCGGGCGCTCTACCTGTCCAACCTCGGCGTCCTGCTGTGCATGCGCTACTCGCGCACCGGGGCCACGTCGGCCCTCGAGGAGGGCATCGCGGCGATGCGCCGCGCGGTGGCCGACACCGCCTCGGACGACCCGCGGCGGGAGTTGTTCCTGTTCAACCTTAACCAGGCGCTCCACCCACCGGCCCGGTGACGGCGTGAGCCGGTGGAGGCGTGGGAGACGCGGCGGCCCGGCGGACTCCGACCCGGGCGCCGGGGCCGACTTGGGCGATTTCGGCATGGCGCTGCTGCAGGAGGCTGGGCGCGACGGGGACCCGGACCGGCTCGACGACGCGGTCGAGGTGCTCCGCCAGGCCGTGCGCGCGACCCCGACCGGACGTCGCGGGTGGGCGAGTGCGCGGGCCAACCTCGGCGTCGCCCTGCGCACCCGGCACGACCACCAAGGGAATCCGGCCGACATCGACGAGGCCGTCGAGGTTGTCCGGGAGGCCGTAGCCGGCACCGCGTCCGACGACCCGCTGCAGGCCACGCTACTGAGCAACCTGACCGTCTTCCTGATCACCCGCTTCGAGCGGCGCGGCGACCGCTCCGACCGGGACGCCGGGGTCGCCACCTACGCCCAGGCCCTCCTCGCGACCCCGCCGGATCACCCGAGCCTCGAGAACCTTGGGCGGATGCAGGCGAAACTCGGCGGTGCGCTGCTGGACCCGGTCGAACGCGACGACGTCCCCGTCGTCCCGGACGATGTCCTGGCCGCGCTGCGGCACGCGGCGCGGGGCATCGAGCCGGCGCACCCGGCCCGGATCGCGCTGCTCGGCGTGCTCGGTTCGGTCCTCTGGTCCGCAGCTCTCCGGACCGACGACCAGACCGGTCTGGACGAGGCCGTCGAGATCTACCGCGACGCGGTCGCCGCCGCCCCCGTTGGCCGCCCCGACCGGGCCCTGGTGCTCACCCGGCTCGGATGGCTGCTCGGCCGCATCCACGACCGCACCGGGGACCCGGCCCACCTCGACGAAGCCATCCGGATCTGCCGCGAGGTGGCGGCCGACCCGGCACGGGGTCCCGCGGCCCGGCCCGCGGAGCTGGCCCAGCTGGCGCGCCTGTGCGAGCGTCGGTTCGATCTCCACGGCGACCCGGTATCGCTCGACGAGGCGTACGCCGCATTTCGCGGCGCCCTCGACACCGCGCCGGCCACCGACCCCGGCCGCGCGTCGTGGACGGCCGGGTGCGGACGGACGCGACGTCGGTCGGCGGATCGGCGCGGCGACGTGCCCAGCTTGCGGGAGGCGGTGGCCCACTGCCGCGAGGCCGTGCAGGTGACCGCGGCGGACGACCCCGACCGCCACGCCCACCTGTCCGGCCTCGGGGTCGCCCTGTGCGTCCTGTTCGAGCACACGGGGGAGGAGAAGTCGCTGGCCGAGGCGGTCGCCACGCACCGCCGGGTCCTTGCGGACCTGCCGGCCGATCACCCCGACCGCGCCGGATTCCTCAACAACCTCGGCGCTGCCCTGCAGGAGTGGTTCGACCAGGCGGGCGACCCGGGCGTCCTGAACGAGGCCATCACTGTGCACCGCGCCGCGGTCGCCGCGCTGCCGGACGGCGATCCTCGGCTCCCCGAGCTCTGGTCGAACCTCGCCAACGCCCTGCGCCGCGGCGCCGACCGTGGTGGCGAGCACGCGGCGCTGGCGGAGGCGATATCCGTGGACGAGGCCGCGGTGGCGGCCCTGCCCCCCGGGCACCCTCGGCGCGCTCCGGGGCTGTCGAACCTCGCGACCGGGCTCACGAAGCTGGCTGCGGACACCGGCGACCTCGCCCTACTCGACCGGGCGATCGCCGCGCACACCGAAGCGGTCGACGCGACCGCGCCGGACGACGCCGAGCACGCCGTACGGTCGTCCGCGCTGGCGAGAACGCTGGCCGTGCGATTCGAGCTCACGAAGGACACGGTGGCCCTGGACCGGGCGGTCGAGGCGCACCGCACGGCCGCTGCGGCGACCCCGCCCGGCCACACCCTGCGGGCCCGCCGCCTCAACGAGCTCGGTGTGGTCCTCCAACTGCGGGCCGAGCACCGCGGCGACCGTGCCGCGATGGCGGAGGCGATCCAGGCCTGCCGCGACGCCGTCAACGCGGCCCCGCCCGGTCACCCCGAGCGGGCGACGAACCTGACAAACCTCGGCAACGTCCTGCAGCGCCGGATCGGGCAGACCGTCGACGAGACGGCCATGGTCGAGGGCATCACGGTGCTGCGCGAAGCCCTGGCCGCGTCCCGGTCCGAGGCGTCGACCGCCGGGGCGAGGGCCAATCTCGCCAACGCTCTCCGCCTGCGTCCGGGCGCGGGTCCCGCCGAGCGCTCCGAGGCCCGGGACCTGCTCCGCTCGGTCGCCCGGTCCGGGCACCTGCCGGGGCGGGACCGGGTCCTGGCCGCCTCGGACTGGGCCGACCTCGCGGCGGCCGCGGGGGACTGGGCGGACGCCGCCGAGGGCTACACCCTCGCCGTGGAGCTAGTCGGCCGCGTGGCGTCGTCGACGCTCGGCCGCGACGACCAGGAGCGCGGGCTGCGGGCCGGCGCCGGGCTGGCCTCGGACGCCGCGGCCTGCCTGCTGGAGGCGGGCGCCGACGCGTCGGAGGCACTCGCGGTGGTCGAACGGGGCCGCGGGACCCTGCTCGCCCACATGCTGGACCACCGGGCGGCCGGGGCCGACGGCGTCCGGTCGCCCGAGCCCGACGAGCTCACGCGCGCGGCAGCCGACGGTCCCCTGGTCACGGTCACCGTGAGCCGGCACCGCTGCGACGCGGTCGTCCTGGACTGGGACGGCGTGCGGGTCGCCCCCCTCCCGTCCCTGACCCTCGACGCGATCCACAAGCGCGTGGCCGTCGTCCTCGCTGCGGCCGACGCCCCGGTGGACGACCCCTGGGCGGACACGGCCGTCCGCGAGGTGCTTGGGTGGCTGTGGGATGCCGTGACCGAACCCGTGCTGTCGGCGCTCGGGGTCACCGGGCCACCGCCGCCCGGTCGTCCGCCACCACGGCTGTGGTGGATCCCCACCGGGCCGCTGAGCCTGCTGCCGCTGCATGCCGCCGGACACCATGTCGACCAGCCGGGCGACACCGTGATGGACCGGGTGGTCTCGTCCTACACCCCGACCATTCGGGCCCTGCGCTACGCCCAGGCCGTGTCGGCAGTGTCAGTTCCCGGTGACGGGCAGCTGGTAGTCGTCGCCATGCCGCGGACGGCCGGGATGCTCGATCTGCCCGCCGCCCGCCTGGAGGCCGACCTGCTCGCGGCGCGGTTCCCCGGCGTGCAACCCCTCGTCGGGGACAACGCCCGACGGGGCGCGGTGCTCGAGGCGCTGCCCGCCGCCCGGTGGGTCCACGTCGCCTGCCACGCCACGAACAACCTCGTGCAGCCCTCCCGGAGTGGACTGATGCTGCGGGACGGGTTGCTCTCCGTCGCCGACATCGCCCGGCTGCACGTGCCCGAGGCCGAGCTCGCCTACCTGTCGGCCTGCGGCACCGCCGGCGTCGACGTCCGCCTCGCCGATGAGTCGATCCACGTGTCGTCGGCGTTCCGGCTGGCAGGGTTCCCCCACGTCGTCGCGACGCTCTGGCCGATCGACGACGCTACGGCCGTCGCCGTGGCCGACACGACCTACGCCCGGCTGGCGGGGCCCGCTCCGGACGCGACCCCGGCTCGGGCGTTGCACCGGGCCGTCCTGGAGCGGCGCGAGGCCCACGCTGGCCACCACCCGATCCGATGGGCCGCGCACATCCACAGTGGACCATGACGTCGCGTCGGGCGACGGGTTCGGGAGCGACTATGGCGGTCGGGCCCGACGCATGCAGTGCGGGGACGACCCTCAGAAGTCGAAGTCCACGCAACCGACGAGTGACTGTTCACGTTGCTGGTGGGTCAGTTGACCACTGGATGGGGCTCGGGGAGTCGCGGGCCCACACCGCCCGCGCCGTTCGGTGCCGCTGACCACCACGCGCGGGTGAGCAGGGCGGGCAGTGGAGCGATCTGGGTGCCGCGCACCGGGCTGGCCACGCTAGCTGTCTGTCGTGGGCGTGCTGGTCATCCCTTGGTCGCTTGCTGGCTGTGTGGTGTTGGCCTGCGGGGCGCAGCGTTTGTCGGAATGACGACCGTGCACGCGGAGAAAGTTTCGGGTTAGGACCTCTTCTGCGGCGAGCCGGCGTCCGGTTTCGGTCGTGTGTTGGCCTGACGCCGAGGTCACGGCAGCGCTTGTCGGTGGTGGTGCATGCAGTTGTCCGTGCCCGCAGCTGGGCTCGGGCCTGTCCATAGGTGTTGAGGAGTCGCGATGTCAGACCGATCCGTGCCCCGATTGCGACGCCGTGGATTGCATCGGGGTGCAGGGTCGCGGGGCTGGGTGGCGAGCACTCGGGTCGGGAGGGCGTCGGCGCTGGTGACCAGAGTGTCACGGGGGCGCCGGGTGCTCTGGCTTGTCATCTCGACATTGATGGTGCTGGCCACGGGGCTGGTGAAGGTGGCTGTCGTACCGGCCACCGCAGCTCCCGCCATCACCTCTCTCACGGCAGCTACCTTTACGGCAGTCCCGTCCGGGGTCCCGCCGGACGTGACGGTCCATTCGACCACTGCCGCGTTGGCCAACTCCGGTTCCCACCGCGGGGTCACCCAGACAGCTAACTGCCCCACCGGGACATTGGTGGGCGGCGGGGGTTACCTGCGCACCGCCGCGGACCCCTCGATGCTGCCGACTAACGGATTGGTACTAGGCGGCACCAACCCTTCTACTGGGGCCTCCCCGGTGGACCAGCCGGTGACCGGCGGCGCGACCAATCCGAGCAGCTGGATGGCGATTGCGAATTTCACCGGGGTATCCGAATCCGGTGATCAGGCCGCGGCGTTTACGTTGTGCGCCAGCAACGGCCCGACCCACACCGTGGCGGCCTCCACCAGCACCGGCGGGGCCAACGCCACTCAGGAGGCCAGCCCGCCTAACCTGACGATTGCCACCTGTCCGGGCGGGACCTCGCTGATCGGCGGGGGCGCCTTCACCAAAACCCCCGACCAGGTCAACGACGGCACCACCGTAGGCAACAACGGCAACCTCAAACCCCTGGGCAGCTACCCCTCCGACTCCGCGGGAGTACCCGCAGCCAACGGATCAACCACCGCCACCTCCTGGAGCGCCTACGGCTCGGCCGGAATTACCAGCACCGGTGACACGGTGACCTCAATCGCGTTGTGCACATCCGACCCGATCTTGCCGGTCATGGTGGCCCGGGTTGATGTTTCCGGTCCTGATGCCCAGCCCAACACCACGATCACCACCGCCACCGCGGCGTGCCCGACCGGAACCCGCATGCTCGGCGGAGGCTTCAAAACCGACGAAACCGTCAACGGAACACCGGGCCTCCAGCCCCAACAGGGCTACCACATGCGCGGCAGCTACCCCTCGACCGGATCGGGAACCCCACCCACCGAGGTCACCGACGCCACTACCAACCCCACCACGTGGACCGCTCTACTGCAGGCTGGCGGCCAAAACCTGACCACCGGAAAATCGGTCCAGCTGCACACCTTTGCCCTATGCTTCAACCTTCCCTTGGAAGGCCTCGCTGATCCGGACCTTCACCCCCTCATGAACGCCCTATCTAACGTCATCAAAGACAGCACCGGCAATAAGCTCATTGGATTAGATCCCCCCTGCGCGATGACTGGGCCGTATCAAGGCCTATCTGACATCGACAAACTCAGCTACTCGACACAGGCCAACGATGGGTGCCTGCAGTTCATCACCACATTTACCGCCCCAGGCTCATGACAGTGCCCTTAGCAGGTGCGCGCCGACCTGCCACACCGCCACGGGTACGGGTGTGGTGGTCGTCACGGTGCCGGTCGGGGTGGGGCTAGGTGGCGTCGCGCGCTCCGGGGCTGGCGCAGCTCTACTGGGGGACGTGATGACCGGCGCCGCTGCCGGTTTCCCGGCCGGGCTGGCCGCACAACCACTGATCATCGCCACCAGGACGGCGACGACCATGGCGCAGCGAAGCGACAGCGTGCGGGAGAGAACCATGCCCCAAGTCTCCAGATCTCACCAGGAACCTCCCGCCAGCCCGCCCTTCCCTCGGTCACGACGACCTGAGACGACCGGCGATCTGTCAACGGCAAACGCCGACGATCTTCGAAATCAACTTGCTCCGTCCTACCGAACATCCGATCATGCCGCGAGGCGCTCTGGCGCCGACATCATGCGCCCCGAAACCGTAGGCGCCCTGTCTCGCTTCGCTGATCTGCCTGGTGATTTCCGACTCGACCACACCGATCAGTTCCTCAACGACATCGTCGGGCAGCGCGCTCACGTCACCGATCGCGGTGAGAGCGTCCAGGGACTTGTCGCGAGTCTCGGCCACGAGTTGCTGCCGGGCACCCTCGTCGGTCGGTACGGCCACGGCGAGCAGAGCGAACCGGAGCGCGTCGCGGTGCGCACCGGCGACCTTTTGCCGCGCGGGATGCGAGGTCGGTCGTCCAGATGCTTTCCGGCAGGGCGCGGGTCACCGTTGCCCACGAGGTCGCGGTCACCTGGTCATGCTGGGCGGGAAGTGCGAGGACGAACTCTGCGACGGCGAGCCTGTCGCTTGGCGGGGCGGCGGCAGCCGTGACGGCGGCGGCGGGTCCGTCGGTCACGAGCCGTCGGACGGCGAGTTGGAGTGCCGTGTCGTCACCATTCCTGTGCAGAGTGGCCAGTAGTTCGCGTGCTAGTTCCGGTTCGCTCGCCCGTCCTACGCGCAGCAGCGCCCGCCGCGCGTTGAGACTGTCGAGCGCGCCATGCGCTGTGGTCACCGAGATGACTGGCCAGCAGTGCCGCCGTGAACAACCGGTTGTTGGCCGTGTCCTCTGCGGCGAAGACCACTGCCGAACCAGCAGCGCATCGACCGCTGAGCCGAGAACCCGAAGGTGGTCGGCGCGCGGAGACGCCGCGTGCGATCCGGGAGACGTTGCTGCTCGAGGAGGCCGGCCAGTTCGACAGCGAGTGGCGTACGGCGATGTCGCGATCAGCGGAGAGCCTCGACCTGGCCGAGGTCTATTCCGTGTTGGACAGGTGGCGTGGGATCGCGGCGCTGACCCAGGCCGATCCGGAGTCACATCGCCGGATACTGCGCCGCGCCGATCGGGTCCTGGCGGTCAGGCCGAGGTCATCTACCTTGTCCTCGAACACGACCCATTCCTTCTCCGCTACTCCAAGCGTTGAGTAACGCGTCGATGTGCTGGCGTGTGCGGCGTTTGAGCGATCCTTCGGGGCGGACACACCATGCGATCCGGCTGCCTTCCACGAGTGCGAGGAGCATGCGTGCGGCCTCGTCCGGCTCAGGGGCACCGGGGAGCTCACCGTCACGGACGACTTCGGTGACGAGTTCGGTGATGCGCTGGCGTTGGGCCGCCCAGCCTCGGTCGAGCAGAGCGCGCAGGTCGGCGTGGGTGAGGTCGAGGGCGAGGGTGGCGAGGAGGTTGGCCGCATGTGCGGGCACGCCCATCTCCGCCACGCCCCACAGCACGGCCTCACGCACCCGGTCGACACCTTGGAAGCCCGCCGCTGCGGCGTCCATACCAGGGACGACGTTCTCCACCCAACGGCGATTCAACGCCAAGAAGGCGCCGTGCTTGGAGCCGAATCGTTTGACGTAGATCCCGGCCGAGGCGCCGGCCCGCTCGGCCGCACGCGCAAGGGTGAAGGCTGCTGGCCCGACCTCGGCCAGGACCTGGGATGCGGCGTCGAGGAGGTGATCCCCGTCCAGGACCCGTGGTCGAGCCATCGGCTCAGCGCCAGTCCTCGATTGATTCAGGGCTCCCGGCGGCCATATGTCCCCAGCAGTCGGGCCGGCTGCCGTCGACATCGTTGTGGCCGTAGGTGATCGCCAAGCCGTGGGAGGTGAGGACCTGCCCGGCGAACCGGTGGCGTTCGGAATCGGCGGCGAGCGCGACGACACCGCGGGCTACGAAGGTGGGCGACTCAGAGATGGCGAAGCCGGGCTGCTTGACGAGGGCATCACGCCACGTCTGCTCGGTGACCCCGTAGTTCTCCAGCATCGCCTCCGAGCGGATCCAGCCAGGAGTGACCGCGACACAGGTGGTGTCGGTGTCCTTGAGCTCGACATTCACGCCCATCATGATCCGCTCGACGTTGGCCTTGACAAGGTCGTAGTAGGGGCCGACTCCCTGCCGATAGTTCTGGTTAAACTCACGGGTGCCGTCGGTCATCTCCACCACAAGACCACGACCGGTGTCGAGGACGAGCGGCATCGCACGAGCCAATGTGACCAGGTGAGTGTGTACCCCCATCTCTAACATGCGGAGACCACCAGCGAGGTCGTGCTCCCACAACGGCTTTTCCCACTCTGCGTAGCGGTCCCCGCCGAAGATGTCGTTCACCAGCACATCCAGACGACCCCGCTCGGAGCCGATGCGCTCGACCAGGGCGTCCACCTGTCCCACGTCCAGGTGGTCGACGCGCAGGGCCGCGCCGCTCCCTCCGGCGGCAGCAATCAGGTCACCGGTCTCCTCGATGGTCTCCGGACGTCCCATCTCGGAACGGCCATGCTGCCTGCTGCTGCGCCCGGTCGCGTAGACGTGCGCGCCCGCCCGGGCCAGCTCGACCGCGATCGCGCGCCCGCACCCGCGGGTCGCGCCCGCAACCAGAGCCACCCGTCCATCCAGTCGCCCTGTCGTCACAAGGTTAGTGAACGGGTATTGCCGAACTACGTCAAGCGCGACTGGCGGCGAGGTCGGGAAGCTCGCGGGGTGGGCAGCAGGACCGATGAGACCATCAGTGGTCGACGGTGACGACGATCTTGCCCACCCGGCGCCGCGACGAGATCGACGAAGCCTTCCCGGGACTCCTCCGCGCGCTGGTGGCCGAGCGCGAGCGGGAATGACCCGCCCACGCCGCGTCACGGGGAGATCCCACCGGGTGTTGTCGTCATGCCGCCTACCAACGGATGACGGCCGCGGCGTCGCGTTCATCACCTCGCCACGCAGCGAGTCCTACGGGCGCATCGCCGTGTCCTCGACATCGCCGGTAGCCGGTGAGACCAGGCACCCGTCGAGAGCTGCGGTCGGGGTGACCCGTCATTTCAGCCGAATCGGATGTGCCTTGCTCCCGTCCACGCCCGGCGCAGGCGGCCGCGGAGCGCGCTGTCGGTGTTGGGTGTGAGCGCCAGGCTCACCGAGGTGGCGATCTGGTCGGCGACCTGCGGGATTGTGAGGTGATCGGTCCACAGATGTTCGGCGAATACTGGCTCGCGCAGCCGTTCCAGGCACAGATCGAGCTTGGACACCGCAAAGCTCTCCCCTCGCAGCGAAGCGTTCTTGCCGGCGATGAGTTGCAGCGTATGACCGAAACTGCGCTCTCGGAGCCGGCGCAGCACCGTGTCGCGCTCGGCCAGCAGTGCGAAGTGCCGGACGTCGTGACCGCGCTCTCGTAAACGACCAACGGTCTCCTCGAAGTACCTCGGCTCGATGACGGTCATCGGCGCGATGAGCGTGCCGTCGCATTCGGTGAGGGCGCGGTCGAGCACCTCATACACGCCCTGCCGCCAGGCCGGGATGTCCTGAAAGTCTCCGCGCAGGCGCGGCGGCAACGTCCGGTGCAGTCCGAACCCGACATGCTCAGGATCGCAAATGATGCTGCCTGTTAGCCGCCGCTGCAGCTCGTGCGAGGTCTGCGTCTTGCCGCCGCCAAAGGGGCCGTTGATCCACAAGAGCACTTACAGAACCTACTTGCCCGCGGTCAGAATCGTCTCAACGGGCAGGGGCGCGTCCGGTGCGCGGTCGCCGGCTTGAACGGGTCCCATCACCCGCCGGGCTTCTCGCTGAGCGAACCTCCCGGTAGTTGTTCCGCAGTTGGAAGATGTCGGTTTCTCGCCACGCTCATCGGTTGTGTCCAGACCCGCCCTCTTCAGCGGTCCGGCGTTGCGAGGATCTTGAAGAGCATGTTGTTGACGTCAGTGAGGGCTTGGACGTCGATTTGTCGGCGATGCTCGGCCAGCCGCGCCTTGCGCAGGCTGGTGACCAAACCCGGTGCTGCCCAGCCGTCGCCGAGGTCCACTCCGAATCCGGTGTCGGGTTCGCTGCCGAACACGGGGACGACGGCGACGGTCGGCTCAGTCGCGATCTCGTTGTAGACGGTCGAGGAGATCACGAGCACGCTGACATTGGCGTCGGTGGTCCAGATTTCGCCCCGCCGCGGGGCGTCGCTCAACGCTCCGCCAGCTCGTCGAGATTACGATCAGCCCAGGCGTCAGCGAACGCAACGGCCTCGGGATGCGCCGCCATCCACCGGTCGTGAGCCGCGCACCGCCGCCGCATGTCTTCGACGTCGAGAACACCCTCGATCCAGGAGTTCATGGACTGCCGGTCGGTGTCGGCATAACGCTTGACCGCCTCGTACGCGGCATCGGACAGCCGCAACGTAATCGTCCGTGCCATGGTCATATGCTAGCAGATCTTGCTGTCTAACCTCGCTGTCGCGTTCCGGTGGCGGCGTGCGGGCATCGGCATCAGCTGATGACGACATTCCAGGGTCGGATTCGCCAGGCCGTCACCAATCCCTCCCGCACGTAGGGATCCCTCGCGGCGAAATCCTCCACGATCGAGCGATCGTCTGTGGCGAACACGAGCACGGCACCGTCAACCGGTTCGGCAAGCGCACCCGCCATCACCAGGACGCCTCGTTCGCGGAATTCACCGGCCAGCGCCAGATGCTCCTGCCGAAGAGGCGCGCGACGTTCGAGGACGTTATCCACGTAGTCGTAGAACAGCAACGAATGCATTCCGCGATCCTGCCACGAGCGGCCTGGTCAGCGTGGTGTGAAGGCGGTCAGCACCTCGCTCGCCCAGTCCAGTGGCCGATCTCTGGCCCGCAGCGCCGCGGCCACCAGCGGGCGCGTCCGGACCGACCCGGAACCGGTGCGGGGTGTCGGGCAGCACCGGCCGGCGGGCCACCAGGGGTGTCCACATCCGGGGTTCGTGGGCGGGGTCGATCGAGGCGCCGCTGATCTGCGCCTGCGCGGGGGCGTTGCCGAGAAAGTGACTGGTGTCGACGACGATGTCGCGCAGCCGGGCCGGCCCGGGCAGCAGCAGGTTCGCAGGGGAGGAGAAGAACATGTTGGAGCACTCGAGCAGAAGCTCTTGAAACCGAACACGCCGGCGTCGTGCAACGCGCGCAGCTGCGGCAGGTTGCCCGGCACCGCGCCGCCCCAGAACCCCACATCGACGTACACCTGCCCGCGCGCTGCGGCCCGCTTCTGCTCCAGCGCGGGCACATCGATCGTGGGCGGAACGCAGTTCAGCGGCATGTCGATCAGCGTGGGATCCCGCCGAGCACCGCTGCGCGGGTGGCGCAGGCGAAGCCTTCCCACTCGGTGCGCCCTGGTTCGTTGACGTGCACGTGAGTGTCGACCAGCCCGGGTAGCAGGACCTCGTCTCCGGCCAGCTCGACCAACCGGTCACCGGGACGGCACCAGCGAGCGGCGAGTCGTAAGGCTCGATGGCCACGATCCGCCCATCGCCCACCCCGACGCACCGCGCCACCTCGCCGTGCGCGGTGATCACCCGGCGGCCACGCAGCACGAGATCGAGCGATTCGGGCACGGCGTGATTCTTGCAACCTTCGCTAGCCCCTATCCCGTGGATCTCCAGTTCGTGATCAGCCCTCCTATTCCCGAACTCAACAACAGAGCTGTAGCAACTTGATCAAAAAACTCTGCTGATGCCCCTATGGATGTCAAGTGGTGCTGGGCTGCATTTCGGG
>CAXUFG010000053.1:0-5867 GCA_964250265.1 uncultured Pseudonocardiaceae bacterium
TAGCCGATCTGTGGCTGGACTACGTGGCCGACCTCGGCGACGGGTGGAACTCGACCTACACCGTGGCCAGGCTACTGGCCAGCGAAGAACTCAAGCTTGACTGGGACGGCGAGGCCCACGCCACCGAGCGGGGCCGGATCCTTGTCATGGGCGGCGACCAGGTTTACCCGGTGCCCAACGCCGGGGAGTACGAGAACCGCATGCTCGGTCCGTACCGGGCGGCGTTGCCCTGCGTTCCCGGCGAAGCTCCTGAGCTTTTCGCCATTCCGGGAAGCCACGACTGGTATGACGGGCTGGTCAACTTCACCAGCATCTTCTGCCGCAACCACTGGATCGGCGGATGGAGAACGCGCCAGCGCCGTAGCTACTTCGCGCTCAAGCTCCCCAGCGGATGGTGGCTCTGGGGCATCGACATCCAGTTCGGTTCCTACATCGACGAAGCCCAATTGCAGTACTTCACCGACGTGGCCACCGACCAGGTGCAGCGTGGGGACCGCATCGTCCTGTGCATGGCCAAGGAGGTCGAGAGCGGCCGGAAGCAGGCCGAGATCCATTCCGACCGTGATGTGGAATACCTCGAACGAGAGATCATCCAGCCCAGTGGCGCGCAACTGCTGCTGTACCTCAAAAGCGGAAAGCACTACTACTCCCGCTACGAGCAGGAGGATGGCGGCCGCCAGCACATCACCTCGGGCGGCGGCGGGGCCTTCCTGCACCCCACCCATAACCTCCCCGAGCGCATAGACCTCCCCGGAGTGGAAGGAGCCGGCGCTTACCGCAGAGCCGGCACCTATCCCGCACCGGAGGTATCGAAACGGTTGCGCAAGCGGATCTGGCTGCTTGCGCCCTACAACCTTCCCCTGGCCGCGGTGTTCGGCACCGTCCAGGTGCTGTTGACGTTCATGCTGGGGCTGCACCTAGGAGACCGCCACGTCTCGCTCGGCCTCGGCGACCTGCTGCACGCCCTGTGGGAGAGCCCGACGTCGTTCCTCCTCAGCCTGCTCATGATCGTGTCCTTGGCCGCGATGGTTCGTTTCGCCCACGACGCCAGTGGCGTCCGCCGCTTCCTGCTCGGGATGGCCCATTCCACGCTTCAACTCGCGGGCGTGACCGGAGTCATGATCGCCGCGTCCTGGCTGTCGACGTCCTTCGGGCTTCGGGGTGTGTGGTCCTTGGTCGCCTTCCTCGGCCTGATCGGCGTGGTCGGTGGCATCGGAGGAATGGTGGGGATGTCGGGCTATCTCTGGGCCACCAACTGCTTTGGCCTGCACGGAACCGAAGGGTACGCATCCCTGCACCACCAGGATCTCAAGCATTTTCTCCGTCTGCACATCGACGCCGACGGCGCCCTGACGGTGTACCCGATAGGCATCGACCGAGTCGCCCGGAAATGGACACTGTGCCCGGACGCGCCTGCACATGCTCCCTGGTTTTCCCCATCTGACTTTGAGTCCGAGCCGCACCTCATCGAAAAACCTATCACGATCAGTGGCCAACCAAACCCGGAATAGCTCCGAGGCTGATCCACCGCGTATACCTTCATTTTACTAATCCGGGACGTCGAGGCGTCCGGTCTGCGATGGTGCGCAAAGCTGATGGCATGGATTGTGTGTTCTGCCGCATCGTCGCCCCCACTGCCGACGTCAGCGTCGTCTACGAAGACGACCGATTACTCGCCTTCTGCGACTTGAGCCCGGTGAACCCGGCCATCTGTTGATCATTTCGAGGACAGCTGGGCAGCCGCAATGTATTCGGCCGGACGCTGGATCAATGGCAGTACGAGGTGACCTTGGTGGCCGGATTTGGTATTGCCCTGATCCCGACAGGCGAATCACCTGGGTTGTCGCAGCCGGGACCCGCCCATCCGAAGGTTACCGAGTAGGTCAGCGGAGTCTTAGCTCCTTAAGTGTCACCAGGAGTGACACCCGTTCCGATTGGGCAAGCCACTCCTGTGCCGCCAATTCCACAATAACCGTTGGGGTTCTTCGCATCCGACAAATACTGTTGGTGGTAGCAGTGTCGCTGTCGCAATAAGACTCCATGGGTGTCGCATCCACCTGGCGGCTGATCAGCATGAGCAGGAATCTCCGGTTGGGAGTGCAGCCCGGCCGACTGTGCACGCGATGTGGCTCGGAGGGTCTCGGTTTCTACCCCGGAGCACATCCAAGATCGCTTGGACTGCGCACTCCCCGCTGGCGCACCCCGCCAACTTGCGTCGAATCCTGAAAAAGTTCAGAATGAGGTGTGACAGTTGAGGTGCAGTGGAGCGAGCTCCAGCGCGACCCGAAGGGTGTGGCGGCCTTGGCCGACCGCGGGGACGTTCGGGTGCGGCGACGTGACGGTGCTGCACTCCTGCTGACACGCGAGGATCGTGCCAGCTCGACGGCGGAGGGCGCGGTGGCGGCTGCCCGCGCGCTGCGCAACCTGCTCGCGCACATGGAGCCGCAGATTGCGGCCGCAGCGCTTGTTGATGAGTTTCCCTGGGCCGACCTGCTACCTCAGCAAGATCGAGCTCAGTTCGTGACCGACTTCGTCCGCGCCTTCCAGGCTTCGGCGGAAATGGGGCAGTGGACACCGCTGGCCCAAACGGTCAGAGAATGGAAGGCCACTGCCGCCGTCTATGCCGATCCTGAGCTGGTCGAGCAACTCACCAGCCCCTTGAACGATGATTTTGGCGCGGTACCCGACCCAACCGAAGACTGACCATGACGCCGAAACGCAATGATCGGGTGGCCCCACCGGGTCGTCCCGGGGCCTGGGAAGCGCGGTTCGCGACGTCTGAAGCCGCTAAGGGCTGGGAAGAACTCTGCCGGACCGCACGGTCGAATACCTGGGAGGCGTGGGTGGTGCTCACCGAACGTCCAACCACACCGGAGAATACGTCGCGCCAGCAGAAACTTCGTGGACAGCTGGGTAGCCGCAACGTATTCGGCCGGACTCTGGAGCAATGGCAATACGAGGTGACCTCTGGTGGCCGAATTTGGTACTGCCCTGATCCCGACAGACGAATCACCTGGGTTGTCTCAGCCGGGACCTCGCATCCGAAGGTTACTGAGTAGGACAGGGGTTCTTTGGCTTGTCAAGCGTCGCCAGGTGTGACGCCTGTGCCGACCGGGCAATCCACTCCTGTGCCACCAATTCCACAATAACCATTCGGTCGATTTTGGCTAACCAGGGCAAAGTCGAAGAAGCCTGTGAGACTGGCTCGGCTGCGGTGCGCCTTGCCTCCGAGATGCAGTCAGTCCGCACGGTTGCCTACCTCGTCGATCTGTCGCATCGGCTCGCACCGTTCCGCGCCGAACCGGCGGTGCGAATCCTAGACGAACGGATCGGGCTACTGGCTCAGCGGGACTCGGAAGCATGAAACGCGAGGAGGTGTAGGAGTCCGATCTGAGTACCGGCACCGACGATCTCGCCCTGGGCGATGCGGTCGCGGACCGAAGCTAGGTTGATCCATTCGACGCGGGCGGCCTCGTTAATGTCGGCGGGCCTTCCGGTGTCCTTGGCGCCTTCGCCGAGGAAGATCAGATTCTCGAAGTCGGCGCTGCCGACAAGGGGTTGAAACCGGGTCAATAGCGTCATGCTGCGGGGACGCCAGTCGGTTTCCTCCTCGACCTCGCGAGCCGCCGTAATCGCAGGGTCCTCGTCGGGATCGACGTATCCGCCGGGTAGCTCCCAGGTCCAGCGGTCCGGCACGAACCGGTGCCGCCAGATCATCAGCACCCGCTCCCGTGCATCGTCGAGCAGCACGGTCATGGCGGCCTTCGGCATCCGCAGCACGTACTGCTCGAAGTGCACCCCGTCGGGCAATTCCACCTGTGCGATGCTCAGCTGCAACCGCCGGGTGTCGTCGATCACGCGCTCACCGTGGATGATCCAGCGCGTCGGTTCTCGACGACCGTCTTCGCCGGACGGAACGTCAGGCCTCGCCAGACTCGACACCCGTTCCTACGGGGCACGCCACGCCTGTGCCTCCTATGCCGCAGTAACCATTTTTATTGCGCTCAAGATACTGCTGGTGGTAGTCCTCGGCGTAATAGAAGTCGTGCAACGGCGCGATCTCGGTGGTGATCTGACCGCGTCCAGCGGCGGTGAGCGCCTGCTGGTAGCTGGTCCGGCTCGCCTGAACTTCGCCTGCCTGGTCGGCGTCGGTGGTGTAGATCGCCGAGCGGTACTGGGTGCCCCGGTCATTGCCCTGCCGCATGCCCTGCGTCGGGTCGTGACCCTCCCAGAAGACCCGCAACAGCTGAAGATAGGAAATCTGCGAAGGGTCGAACACGACCAGGACCACTTCGGTGTGGCCGGTCCGCCCGGAGCACACTTCCTGGTAGCTGGGATTGGGAGTGTGACCGCCGGCGTAGCCCACCGCGGTGGAGTAGACCCCGGGCGTACGCCAGAAGATGCGCTCGGCGCCCCAGAAGCAGCCCATCCCGAACACCGCGGTGCTCAGGCCGTCAGGGAACGGCGGCACGATCCGGTGACCGGTCACGGTGTGCCGCTCAGGCACCGGCATCGTGGTGGATCGCCCGGGCAGCGCTTCGTCGGCGGTGACCAGGCGGTTCTTGTCACGTCCAAACAACGACATGCACACCAGGCTACGCCGACCCCACCGGTATCCGGTCCAGCGAACGATGTCGAGGTTTATCGCGCTCCTGGGGTGCCCTGGGGGCGGTATATGGATGCTTATCGCTGCTGGGCGGCTTTCGAGGGGGAAGGTAACGGCGCAGGGATAGGGTCGGCGCCTCGATGTAGCGCCAGGACAACCAACCGCACAGGTAAGTCAGTGGCAGCGCAGTCACGGTGAGTGACCATTGGGTGTCGGCGCCTACCATGATCAGCAGCTGCTGAACCGGGAACCCCCACACGTACAGGCCGTAGCTACCGAACACCCACGAGTCATAGCCCTCAAGCCGAGCCGGCCAGTGAAACGCCAGCACCAGCGCTCCGTAGCCGGCCATGAACGGAAGCGTCACCGCTCCGGCCTTGGTGGTGTGCACGGTGACCTGGAGCCCGACCAGCAACCACGCCGCGAACGGCGACAGCGGGATCTTGCCCCGGTAAGCGTGCAGCACCATGCCGATGCTGAACGCGACGAGGAACGAGACCAACGACCCGATCGGCACCTGGAGTAATGAGCCGCCGTGCCCCGGGTTACCGATGCTCGCGTCGAACCGGCGATCCAGCCCGATCAGCGCCAGCATCAGCACGACGGTCAGCCACGGCGCCCGGCGGAACAGCCCGGCGACGCCGAACCCCAGCACCAGCAGGTAACCGGTGAGCTCCATCGGCAGCGTCCAGATCGCGCCGTTGGCCGACCAGGGCCACGGATTATGGTCGAACACCCCGGGCAGCCGATGCTGCAACGTGTAAAGACCCGCGTTGTGGACGATGTATCCCCAGGTGCCCCGGGCGGAGAAGTATTCCGCGAGGTCGAGGGTCGAGACCAGAGGTCCGATTACCAGAGCGGTGACGAGCACCACCACCAGCAGCGGCGGCCACAGTCTCAACATCCGTTTGGCGCTGAAGCGCAACCAGGACGGATCCTGACGCCAACTGTCGCTGATCTGATAGCCGCTCATCGCGAAGAACCCCATCAGGGCGATGTAGCCGGGTGACAGGTTCCACGAATTGGGAAAGATCGTCAGGCGTGACGGGTCGGTCAGCGGTGCCGAGTGGTCGATCACCACGGTCAGCGCACCGATCATCCGAAGCCACGCGAAACCGGTGTTCGGATGCGCCTTCGGGGGCTGCGGCACGCGCGGGAGACTAACACCGGCTGCTGACCGGTCCGGATTGCCGGCTCTACCGGCGGGTGCCGGATTGCCGGCTCGGCCGGCGTGTGCCGGATTGCCGGCTCGGCCGGCGTG
>CAXUFG010000053.1:5967-23628 GCA_964250265.1 uncultured Pseudonocardiaceae bacterium
GTGCCGGATTGCCGGCTCGGCCGGCGTGTGCCGGATTGCCGGCTCGGCCGGCGTGGAGGTCGGCCGTGGACACAGAGTGGCCGCTGTGCACAATGTGCCCCGACCCGATGACCCCCAGGGGGTGGCAGAGTGAAGCCGAACGAGTCGCCTACGGAGAGCGCGGCAGAGGCGGCCAACCCGTTTCCGCCTGCGTTCCGTTGGGAGGCCTTCCAGCAGGAGGCTCCGACGCAGGTGATGGGCGCGGTCGGCCGAGACGTGCCGCAGGGCGATCCCGCGGAAGCCACTCAGGTGGCGCCTGGCCGGCAGCGCCAGGGGGAGGTCGGCGACCTGTTCCAGCCGGTCGGACCGCCTCCCGGCGAGCCCATCGGAAACCCTGATGGTGGCTCGGCCCCACCCTGGGTCGGATCGGATCTACCGCCCATCTCCGAACAGCCCATCGCTGAACAGCCCATCGCTGAGCAGCAGAGCGCATGGCTGCGCCAGGGCCCCGAGGTCTTTCAGGCTCAGACGATGGCGCCACGGTCCAAACAGGTCATCGGGATTGCGGTGTTGGGCAGCGTTCTGCTGGGGCTGGTGGGTGCCACGGTGGCGTACTTCCTGACCGCGCACTCACCGGACCGCACCGGTCTCGATCAGGGTGCTGGGCCCCAGCCGACGGCGGCTGCTCGTGCCCTGCCGGATCCACCGGCTCCGCTTGCGGCGCCGGCGGACACCGAACATGCTTTGATCGACCCGCCCGGCCAATCTCGCGGTGGTGGCGGCGTGTTCGACCTGCCCAAGCTCAAGAGCACCAGCCTGCTGCGCCCCGAGATTCAAAATGCCCTGCAGACCGGCGGGATGACCGAGGGTGTCCTGAAGACCACGACCGTTGGTGGCAGCACGATCGGGATGTTTGCCCTCACCATGCCCGACCAGCAGGCCGCGACGACCGTGGCGCAGGAGATCGCGACCGTGCAGCTCGACGGTGGCCTCAAAGCGGACAACAACCGTGCGCTACGGGGCGTCGCGGTGATGGGCAGCGTTTCCGGCTCGCAGCCCACGGCGTACCGGGCGGTCTATGTGCTCTACAACCGGGCGATCTTCTTCGAAGTGTTCGGCCCGAATCGGGACGCGGTGTTGGCCGCCTTCGATTTCGTGATCAATCAGCAGGTGAATTACGCGCCACCAACGGTCCGGGTCGGACGTTAGTCGGGCCCTAGTTCAGGGGGCAGATGTTGCGCCCTTGGCAGCGGTGTCCAGCACATCTTGTAGTGCGCTGCGGGCCACCTCCGGCCCGAAGCGATCGGTGACAGCGCCGGTTCCGGCCTCAGACAGGGTGCACCACAGCGCGTCGTCGTCGAGCAGAGCCAGCACCTGCTCGGCGAAACCGGTGGCGTCGGGGGCCACCAGCACGTGCTCACCGTGTACCAGCTCCATGCCCTCGACAGCCACCGGCGTGCACACCGAGGGCAGGCCGGCAGCCATGCTCTCGCCGACTTTGCCCTTCACCCCGGCGCCGAACCGCAGCGGTGCCACCGACATCCTGCACCGCTGATGCAACGGCGCCAGATCAGCCACCCAGCCGTGCACCTCGACGGTCTCGCTCGCCAGCTCCAACACGTCGGGCGAGGGGTTGCTGCCCACCACGTGCAGCACAGTGCCCGGACGGCGACGGTGCACCATCGGCAGCACCTCACGAGCCATCCAACGCGCCGCGTCCCGGTTGGGTAGGTGATCGAAGCTGCCGACGAACAGCAAGCCCGCGCGGCCCTGCGGCCCGGCCACCGCACCGGCGACCTGATGCACGTTGGGCAGCAGCCGCACATCCGCCTCCGGCACCAAGCTGCGTAGCAGGCGCTGCTCGTGTTGGGAGACCACCATGGTCAGGTCGACGGCGCGGGCCAGCCCCAGCTCCAATTCTCGCGACGCGCCAGCCTTGCCCGCCAAGGCGCCGGCAGCCCCCTTGTCACCGGTGGACGCGGTCAGCTCCGCTTGCCGCTGCAGGCGCAGGAAATGCAGGTCCACGGTGTCATAGCAGACGAGGCAGTGCGGCGCATGCATCCGCAGCTCTTCCAGGAACTTCCAGGCCACCTGCGGTCGGGAGAGCACCGCCAGGCGCAGCGCCGCGCCCGCTTCGCGAAGGAAGGTGTCCTGCCCGGCCGCGTCGGGTATCACGGTGATCCCGCGGTGCTGCAGGTCCTCGGTATAGGGCTGCAATATGGCGCCATTGGCCGGGAAGAACACCACCCGCTGGCCGAGCTCGACCAGTGTTGACAGCAGCCGGTGCATGCGCAACGAGCCGGAGTCACGATCCGGGGTAGGTACCTGGTGATCGGCGACCAGCACCAGACCATCCCGGTGGCCGCCCGGCCCCCGCTGGCGGGCCAGCCACACGTTGAGCTCACTGGCACCCGGTAGGTGATCAGCCAGGGTCGGCGCCCACTTGTCCACGAACTGCGCGCGGTTGAGCTCCTGGTAGCGCTTGACGCCAGCGGTGAGGTCGGTG
Organism: uncultured Pseudonocardiaceae bacterium; assembly: GCA_964250265.1. Classification (GTDB taxonomy): domain Bacteria; phylum Actinomycetota; class Actinomycetes; order Mycobacteriales; family Pseudonocardiaceae. The sequence goes on from CAXUFG010000053.1 coordinate 8,453, forward strand.
CCGTGCGAGACCCCCTCGTGGTGCACCACCACCGCGCGTGGCTCGACAATCGTCCGGTAGCCGGTGGCTCGGATGGCAAAGGCCAGGTCGGTGTCCTCGTAGTAGGCGGGCGCGTACCGCTGATCGAACCCACCAACGCGCTCGAACACCTCGCGGCGCACCAAGATCGCCGCTCCGGAGCAGTAGTCGACGTCGCGCCGCACGTGGAATATCGCCGATGAGGCGTCCTGATCACGGCCGTAGTTCCAGCCCGAGCCGTCCGCCCAGATGATGCCGCCGCTTTCCTGCAGCTTCCCGTCGGGATATACCAGCATCGCCCCGACCAGGCCGATCTTGCCGTCCGAGTCGGCGGCGCCGACCAGCGCGTCCAGCGCTCCGGGCGTTACCTCGGTGTCGTTGTTGAGAAACAGCAGGTAGCCGCCGCGGGCGTGGCTCGCGCCGAGATTGCACGCTCCCACGAACCCCATGTTGCGTTCGCTGCGCACCAGCCGCACCCCGGGGCTGGCCGCGGCCAGCTCGGCGGTGCGATCCGGTGAGGCGTCGTCGATGACCAGTACCTCGAAGGGGACCGCTGGCCGGTGCGCCGCGATGCTGGCCAGGCATGCCCGGGTGTAGGGCCACTTGCCGTGCACCGGCACGATGACGCTGAGCAGCGGCGACGTGCTGGTGCGCAGCATCACCGGGCCGGGCAGCGGTGCTGCCGCCGGGGTCACCGCCCCCCGTCCCAGAGCACGCTCGTAGAGATCACGGCGTAGCGTCCCGCGTGGTGCTGCCCGCTCCACACCGCCCCGGTAGCGGGAGATCAACCGCTGCGCGGTGGCCGACTGGGTGGCCCGCAACGTGGCCACCTCCTGCTCCAACCCGGTTGCCTGCGCTTCGGCCGCTGCGGCGAGCTCCTGCTGCCAGGACGCCAGCGACTCCGCCCGCTCGGCCCGCCGCGCTGCCGCGGCCAGCTCGCCGCGCAGGCGGTGCACCTCCTCGTCACGACGTCGCAGCCGTTCCCCGGTGAGGGCGGCCTGCTGGCGCTGCTCGGCCAGCTCAGCGCTGAGTTCGCCGGCCCGGTGCCGTTGCTGGGCCAGTGCGCGATGCGCGTCGCGCACCAGGGTCAGATCGGGATCGACCAGCACGTTGAGCTGCGGCAGCTCCGGCAATGCCGTATCCGACGCAACACCGAGCAGGTAGGTGTGGGCCAGCTCCGGCGCCACCCGCCAGCCACCCTCGGGTGCTCTCCGCAAGGACTGCGCGATCCCCGGTCCGGCTGCGCCGGTGGTCGTGATGAGCGATCCGGCGGCGACGTTCTGGCGCAGGATGGCGACGTGGCCGAATGAGCCGCCCAGCAGCGCCCGGAACTCCGGTTCGGTGAGTTCCCGCACGTGGTAGGGGTTGTCGTTGCCGTGCTCATGGCTGTACACCGCCACGTCGGGGGTGCTGGTCAGGAACAGTCCACCGGGCGCCAGCAGCCGCCGTACCACCGCGACGAGGGTGTCCTGGTCCTCGACGTGCTCCAGCGCCTCGAAGCAGGTGATCACGTCGAAGGGTTGCGCGCCGTCCAGCAACTGCGGATCGATCATCGATCCGACCGTGAAGTGCAGGTTGTCCCGCTGGTAATGGGCCGCGGCATGCTCGACGGTCTGCGGGTCGATGTCGACGCCCACCACCTCGCGAGCCCCAGCGCCGAGCAGGGCGGGTCCGAAGCCCTCCCCGCAGGCGAGATCGAGCACCCGGGCGCCAGCGGTGAAGCGGGCCGCCAGCGCGTAGCGGTGGTAGTGCTCGTAGACGACCTGCAGGTCGTCGGTCCAGGGCACGCATCGCTCCCCGGTCCACTCGATGCGACGGTCCGGTGGTGCGGTGTCGTCCATTCGGTCTCCCCATCTCCGGGGGCGGTCGGCCGGTGCAGGATAGGGGAGCGCGCCGGGTTACCGTGCACGCCATGTCGGTGACCGACCGGAGCCCTCCAGACGTCACCACCGGCCGAGCCGGTAAGCAGGCTGCCACTGGCCGAGCCAGTAATCAGATACATGAGGCGTGGCTCCCCTCGGATCACCCGATGCACCGGCCCCGCCATGGCCGCCGCCAGCTGACCGCGCTGATCTGTGCTGGTCTGTTCTTTCTCACTCCGACCATCGCGCATAGCGTCGGAATCCACGCCGCCCGGTTCGAGAACCGGCCCTTGGCCGGCTTCGGTGACCCACGGCATGGTTGGGTGTGGCTGGCGGAGCTACCGGCGTGGGCGGCGGACCACATGCCCTTCCGGGACAGCGCGGTCCGCGCGACCGACGCACTAAGCCGCAGCATCTTCGACGAGCCGGCCGCGCTCTCCGGACCACGGCTAGAGCCCCGGCCCGCCGGCCCGGCCGTCGCGCCGAACTCGCATCCCCCGGTCGCCGCGTTCCCGGCAGTGATCGAGGGCCCCGATGGCTGGCTCTACCTCGGCGCGGATGTCAGTGGCGCGTGCGCGCCGTCCCGCTCGCTGAGCGACACCCTGGCGTCTCTCGGTCGTTTGCGCGCCGCGGTGGAGACCTCCGGCCGACAGTTCATTCTGGTACCCCCGGACAAGACGACCATGGTGCCCGAGCATCTGCCCGTCGAATACCTGGGCAAGGTCTGCGCGGCACGGGCCAGAGGGGAGTTCTGGCGCCGGGTGGTCGCCGAAGCCGGCGCGATCGATCTGCGCCCGGCGCTCGTCGACATCGCCCAGCGCAAAGGCTCCCCCGTGTACTCCGCGGCTGACACCCACTGGAGCCAGGAAGGTGGCCTGGCGATGACCTACGCCCTGGCCGACCGCGTGGTACCCGGTATCACCCGGACCTGGCAAGGCGCCCCGAGCGGCTCCATCCCGTGGCCCGAGGACATCCCCCCGCTGATCGGCCGCAGCGGCGTGCGGCAGCTCACCACGTACTCGCTGGCACCAGGCGGCCAGCTGGACCGCACCCGTTCCATCGCCAGCGATTTCCGGGTTCCGCTCCGGCTCACGTCGGCGCCCGCCGCAGGTACCGTCAGCGCACCCGTGCGCATGATCGCCGACTCGTTCACCCAGTTCGCCAGCCGCTACCTGGCCGCTGCATTCACCGACATCACCGTCGTGCATCCCGAGACCGCTGCGGCCGCTCCCCGCTCAGCCGGGGAACTGCTTGCCGGCGGGAACGTCGTGGTGCTGGAGGTCGCCGAGCGAAACCTGCTCAGTGGTACATCCCCGATCCTGCTCCAACCGGTCATCGACGAGATCGCCACCCAACTTGCACACCATCCTCCTCCCTAACGCGCCCCACCTGCGCTGGCACTAGGCCGTCGTCTTGACAAGGACTGCTCTCAACGGCTCCGGCCTCCTCCCGCTCGGACACGTATTGCTGGCCTGCATCATCACCGCCGGGGCCGGACTGTTGCTGCGCAACTCCCTGGCCCACGTACTACTCGACCCCCGCGCGGCGCCGTCCGGGGACAGGCTCTCCTCATCGCCATTGGGCTCCAGCTAGTTACAGCTCTGACCACAGCTCAGATCGGGAGAGCACTGAATGACGCGTGAAGCCAACATCGCCACCCAGGAGAAAGCTGCCGGTTTGATCAACGCCGGCGATGTGGACGCGGCGGCCTGGCTTACACCCTCACCGGCACCCACCAGGGCGAGTTCCACGGCATCCCAGCCACCGGCGAACGGATCGAGGTGCGCGGCATGCAGATCGGCCGGTTCCGGAACGGCCAGATCGTGGAGCGTTGGGGCAGCACCGATGAACTCGGCATCATGCAGCAGCTCGGCCGCCTCCAAGCCCAAGGGCGTACTCGGGAAGCTGGCGGGGAAGCTAGCGCCCTAGATCACGGCCTCCCCCGTCCACCTGATCACCGAGGGCAAGGCGACTCCGGGCTTCCTGGTCTCCCACGAGCTGCCGCTGACCCAGGCCGCCGAAAGCTGCGAGCACTTCGCCGAACGCGAGCACGGCTGGACCAAGGTTGTGCTGCATCCCACTAACTGACGGTGCCGCACCAGAACTGTCTACGCCTAACTGGGCAGGAACGTGAAGTTCTTCACGTGCGGGACGGATGGCCCGGAAGTGGCGGTACAGCGGACCGGCATCAACGATGACGCACGATGCCAGCAGGCCTTCTGTCCGGTCCGGTCAGTCGGGGAGCCGGCGACGTCCGGCGATACCGAGGTCGGAGCGGTGGTACCAGGCGAGCTCCGTCTCACCCTCCAGCCAGCACAGCCGTACCGATTCCCCGTCAAGCTCGGCAGGGAAATCGACGAGAAAAGGGGCGATCCCTTTGATCTCGATGCTCTGCTCGGAAAACCACTCGAGCATGTGGTCGAGCCGGGCCTGCAGCGCCTTCATCTCCGCCAGAGCGCCCAGCGAGGACGAGCCCAGGCGCCGCAGGTCCATGGACAGCTCGGTGAGGTCCGCCCGCACCTCGATCAGTGCACCGGCTCGTCTTCGCACCTCGGGCAACAAGCCTCGGGCCTCGGGCACTTCGAACAGTCGGCGATCAACCACCCGGCTACGGTAGCCGTCGCGGAGCGGTCCGGTCAGCCGTTAGTTGGGGGCCGTTCCACGAGCTGGCTGAGGTAGAGCTGCTCGCCGAGCTTGTCGATCAATTCGAGATTGGTCTCGAGGTAGTCGATGTGCTCCTCCTCGTCGGCGAGGATGTTCTCGAAGAGGTTGGCGGTGGTGATGTCGCCCTTTTCCCGGCACCTCCCGATGCCCGGCCGCAGCCGTGCTACGACTTCCATCTCGACGGCTAGATCGGCCTCGAACTGCTCTTTCACGGTCTGCCCGATGCGCAGCGGGAGCAGTTTCTGGTAGTTCGGCAGGCCTTCGAGGAACAGGATGCGGTCGGTGATCCGCTCGGCGTGCTTCATCTCGTCGATGGACTCGTGCCGAGTGTGCTCCGCGAGCTTGGTGAACCCCCAGTTCGCCTGCATCTTGGCGTGCAGGAAGTACTGATTGATGGCGGTCAGCTCGCTGGTGAGTTGCTCGTTGAGTAGTGCGAGGACCTCATCATCACCGCGCATGAAGTCAAACCCCCCTTTAGGTCGGTACTGGACCACCGCGACGCTACGCGTTCCCAGGGGGGTTGTCACTGAAGGTGAGCCTGCCCTGACCAGGGGATATGTAGATCATTTGGTGCGAAAGCTCACCAATCAGGCGCTCTGCTGCAGGGGCCCGTCCAACTCGTCGAGGTGGGCGCCAAGCAGGGCAATGATCTTGCTGACACAGGTCCCGCATCCGGTGCCTGCCTCGCTGCGGGTAACTACGTCCTTGACGGTTCGCGCGCCCTCGGCGATGCACCCGCGCACCACCGAATCGGTCACCGCCCGGCAGATGCAGACGTACATGGTTCGTCGCCCTCGATCGAGTGATTAGGGGAGCCTAAGCACATCAGATCATCGAGCTGACGTCCAGCCCTCTGTCCCGTTCTGGCTGCGGGATGGGCTTGCTGGTCGGTGAGCGGTTGCCTGCAGCTCGCTGACGCCCCCGGTCCGGTGGCACGCGAGCGCTGGCGACGGAGCCCGGCTCCGGCAATGGTGAATGCCTTGCAGGATATGTGTCGTGATCGGCATCCGGCGGCCCGACATTGTCGGTGGTGGTTGAGAGAATGCTGTCGTGACCGCGATGGTGGAGGACCGCTCCCAGGCCCGGATGCATGGGCTGTTGGAGGATCTGCGCGAGCCGAGGCCGATTTCCGGCGGTCTTATGCGCGGGTTCTTTCCGTGGTCGCGGAGTTGGATGCGGAGCGCGCGGGTGCTGTTGCAGGGTTCGGTTCTACCGCGCGGTTGCTGTCTGGCGTCCTGAATCTGTCTAAAGGTGAGGCGAAGGCTCGGGTCGATCAGGCTGAGCAGTTCATGCCGCGGCGGTCCCTGACGGGAGAGGTGCTGCCACCGAGGTTGCCCGCCACGGCTGCCGTGCTCGCGGCGGGTGAACTCGGGCCAGGGCAACTGCGCGTGATCACCGCGATCATGCGCCGGATCCCGCCGTCGACGGATCCAGAGACTGTCGAGCTCGCGGAGCAGACCCTGACCAGCTCGGCGCGCCGGTTCGACCCGGCGGCGCTGACCCGGATCGGTGAGCGCCTGCTGGCCTACCTTGACCCTGATGGCCCCGAGCCCACCGACGAACCAGAGCACGTTCGGGAGTTGCGCGTACGCACCGGGTCGGATGGGACGGTGAGCCTGAGCGGGCGGCTGGATCCCGAGGGTGGGGCCCGGGTGCTGGAGGTGCTCAACTCCCTCAACGGTCGCCGGCCACCGGTGGATGGGGCGCCGGATCTGCGCAGCCCTGCCCGTCGCAACGCTGATGCCCTGGTGGAGGCGATGAGCAGCCTGCTCGATGCGGGTGATCTGCCGACCCGTGGTGGGGAGCGCCCGCACCTGGTCCTCACCATGCCGCTGAGGGATCTGATCGAGGGACTGGGATCGGCCGTGCTGGACACCGGCGGACGCCTGTCCGCCGCGGAGGCCGCTTCGGCAGTGAGTACTGCTCAGTCTTGTCAAGACTGAGCGTTTCCGATGTCGAAGCGGTTCGCTACCTGCTGTCGATGCCGCTCAGGAAGGCGTCAGTGCGCGGGGGCGACGGCCGATGCCGTGGACCTCGAAGCCGACCCGGCGCAGGACGTCGGCGTCGAGCAGGTTACGGGTATCGACGACGATGCGCCGCTGCACCAGCTCGGCCAGCTGACCCCAGTCGAGGAGGCGGAACTCGGGCCATTCGGTGAGTAATACCAGGGCGGCGGCACCGGAGGCGACCTTGAGTGGATCGTCGGTGATCTGGAGGTCATCGGTCATGCCGGGCACCGCGGCGGGCACGCCGGGGTCGTAGCCGATCAGATCGGCGCCCTCGGCGGCCAGCAGGGCGGCCACCGTCAGGGCCGGAGAGTCGCGTAGGTCATCGGTGCCGGCCTTGAAGGTCAGCCCCAGCAACCCGATCCGCTGCCCGGCCAGCGATCCGCCGGCTGCGTCGCGGACCTTCTCGACCATCCGGTGCTGCTGGCGGGTGTTGGTGTCCAGGCTGGCCTGTAGCAGCGGGAAGTCGAAATCCGCTGCGACGCAGACCTGCAACAGCGCGTGGGTGTCCTTGGGCAGGCAGGATCCGCCCCAGCCGGGGCCTGGCTGCAGGAAAGCCTGCCCGATCCGCCGGTCATAACCGATTCCTTCGGTGACGTCGAGCACGTCGGCCCCGGACCGCTCGCACAGCTCGGCGATCGCGTTGACGTAGGACAGCTTCATCGCCAGGAAGCAGTTCGCGGCGTACTTGACCATCTCGGCGCTGGCCGCGTCGGTGAGTACGGTCGGCGCGCCGAGCCGGGCATACAGCGCCGCGACCCGCTCGGCGGCGTCCTGCGCGTCACAGCCCACCACGATGCGGTCCGGGTTGAGAAAGTCCTGCACCGCTGAGCCCTCCCGCAGGAACTCGGGATTGCTGACCACCGCCACGTCCGGTCGGTCCAGCAACCGCGCTGTGCGTGCTGCGGTGCCTACCGGCACGGTCGACTTGTTGACCACGACACAGCCCGCCGGCAGCAGCAGTCGGATCTCGGCGGCGACCGCCTCCACTGCCGAGAGATCGGCCGCGCCACCGGACCCCATCGGAGTGGGTACGCACAGGAACACCACTTCGGCCTCAGATACTGCCGCGGCAGCCCCCATGACGAACTCCAACCGCCCGGCGGCCAGGCCTTGCGAGACGAGCTCGGGCAGCCCCGGCTCCAGGATGGACACCTCTCCGGCAGACAGCCGGGCCACCTTGTCCGCGTCCACGTCGGCGCACACCACCCGATGCCCCAACGAGGCCAAGCACGCGCCGGTGGTAAGGCCCACGTACCCGGAGCCGACCACCGCGATCCGCCGCACGAACATGCTTTCATCTCCCCTCACGTTCTGTCCCCGCCATGGTGACATACCGCAATCGGATCTAGAGGTCACCGGCGTAGGGCACGTCGTTCACCCGCTCGGAACTCATCCACAACCGCAGCGCATGGGTGGCTCGCACGTCATCGGCGTTGTAGGTGAGCAGCCGGGCCCGCTGCGCCAGATCCGGTTCGCCGCCGCCCAACCCGACGGCATCGGAGTACCAGCGCATCGAGTTCTCCCCGCTCGCCTCCGGATCGTGCCAGGAGAATCCGGCCGCCGGAGCGATCGTCTTGAGCCCCTTGCCGTGCGCGCACAGGAATTCGAGGCCGACCACCGCGTACAGGTCCACCCACTGTGCGGAGGAGATGAACTCCTGTACCTCGGCGGTGGTCGGGATCCCGGGTGCACCGGCGAAGCGTCCCGCGGAGGAAAGCATCCAGCGGTTTTCGGCCTGCTCGTTGTAGCAGTAGGCGGCAAAGCTCAGCCCGTGCTCGGTGGCGCGGCGGCGGATGCCGATCAGCCATTGCCAGAACGCCGCGAAGGATCGCGCCTCGTCAGTGGTCGGCACCGGTTCCCAGGTGGCGAAAGCGTGATAGTCGCGAGGCAGCCCGATATCGGAGCCGGACAGCAGGCAGCCCCAGAGGTAGGCGCCGGCCTCATCGAAGCTCTCCATGTCCACATCGACCTCGACGTCGGCCCGCGGCACCACGATCTGCCGGTTTCGCCGCACCAGCGTGAGGTCCCGCTGCCAGGCGCGGGCCAGCAGCACCGCGTCGCGCACGGACGTCCCGGCCATCGGCACCGGTGCCTGACCAGCCGGGTCCAACGCTGCCAGTGCGTCCACGGTGGACACCCCGACTGCTCGCAGCGCGACTGCGTCCTCCCCGCGCAACACCATGCTGACGTCCCGGGACGCCCGCAGCGCAGGGCCGCAGGTGGGCCACCAAGGGCAGGATCGGCATTCGGTGACCCGGGAGGGCTGGGCCAACGGCGCGCTTTCGGTGGCGGCGGCTCGCGCGACAGCCAGCCGATCGGCGAAACGGGCGTCGTACTCGGCCATCGCGGTACGACCACTCGGCCAGGTGGGTGCCTCCAGGTTGTGCCAGACCACGACATCGGCCTCGAGCCCGATCACCCCGCCGGTGGCCCGGCCGTGGGCCGCCAACCCAGCCGCCTGCAACAGCCGCACCGCGTGCGCCAGCCGCAACTGATCTCGGGACTGCGGGCGGACCTTGCGATCCGGGTCGGTCCGGGCGCAGGACAGCGTGGGCGCAGCCAATGGGCTGGTTCGAGCCCCGCAGCCGGGATCGGTGACCTTGTGCCGCACCACGACCACCGGGAGATAGCCACCGCGGTGGCGCACGAGCAGCTCCACGCCGCCACGCCGCCCGCCGGTAGCATCCGCGGGCAGTGACCCGCCCCAGACGAACGGAGCGCCCTGGCGCAGTAAGGCCAGCGTTGCGGCGCAACGCTGCTCGTTAGTGAGCTCGGCCGAGACCTCCGCCCAGTCAGCGGTGTGGTACTCGGCCAGATGGTCGGCGACGAAGCGACGGTGTGCGACGGCGTCGGCGATTCGCCGCTGCGCGGTCGCATCCAGGGCTGCGCGCGGTTCATCGACCGCCACGGGATCGTGTTCCAGATGCACCCGGCGACGGCACCGGGTCACTACCGCTGCATCGAGCAGCACTGCCGAGTCCACGACGTCAGACTATGTCTCGGGACCGACAGTGTGACGGCCAGGCGTGAGCCTGAACCCGTTGCAAGGTTGTCAGAGCGTGCACAGTGATCCGGTGTGCAGGTCAGTCAGCGCGGTGCGGGAGGGCGGTTGCCCCAGCGGGCACCTGGCCCAGCGCGTCGAGGCTGGCGAGCGCGCGATCGGTACGGTGTCGCAGCTCACGGCGAGTGATCCAACGCCGCCCGTAGTACCGGTGGTCCTGAGCGAGCATCGCCAGGATCGCGAGCGCCTCAGCGAGTTCGTCGCGCTGGTCCACCGGCAGCTGGCGGACGAGCTCCAGTTGGGCGTCCACCACGCCGTCCAGGAACTCGGCTTCCCGCGCCACGGCGCGGTGGCGTCGCCACCGGGAGCCGTCCTGCCTTGCCGCCATATGCACCGCCTGCGATCGTCCAGTTGCTGGAATCATCGTTGTTGCACCGGGAGGCGTTAGCCCTTCAGGTCACATTCAGCGCGATCGAATGCCTCAGCGAGAACGCAGCCGAGCGTTAGCCAGCAGATCGGGGTCCACTTCCCGGCGGCCGTGCGCGAACCGGGTCCGAGCGAAGGGCACCATCATCAAGGGCTGTTCGTCACCGATGAGGTCGCAGTACACCGGAAGGAAGCCGCGATGATCCAGGCTCACCAGGAACTCGGCGCACAGCACCCCCCGCCCATCCAGGCATCCCGTGCCGTGCCAGGGAAGCAGCGTGGAACCACCGAGGTAGGAGAAACCACTGCAACCAGGGCGTGAGGCGACGGTGGCAAGCCGAACGTGCGGGGGGAACTGCTGGAGGACCCCGGCCGCGGCATCGGCCAGCGAGGCCGCCAGGAAGTTCACCGAGTCCCACCACGCGGAAGCAACCACCTGGCGACGGGCGGAGGCCAGCTCAGGTGACAGGTCCGCAGCGGTGAACCCGTCGGGGCAGGCGAGCACCTCGCAGGCCCACTGCCGTGAATCGGTTCCGGCCCGAGGGGGCACTGGGACCGAGTACACCAACGAGGACAGGATGTCACGAAAAGAGGGCACGCCGGCCAGCAACGCGGGCGGCAGGATCTCGGCTAATCGCTGGTCAATGCGAGGGGCACTGTGCAGTTCACGGGGTCTGCCGGCCAACAGCGAGATCCGGTCTCGGAAGCTGTGACGGTCGCGTTCGCGGGTGCTCCAACCTCGCGGACCGAGCAACTGAGCGACGAAACAAGACTGATCGCAAAACCGTACCGAGTTATCCAGCCCGACCAGCTGCGCGTAGCGCTTCAGCTGCCGCCGGTAGCGCCGCATCTCTGGTCGCCCGCGGGGCCGTGAGTAGCCCCCGTCGTTGAGCACGACCACTCGCAGGCCGGGCGGGTACACCGCCCTGAAGGCTCCGTCGAGCTCCTTGAGTCGGAGCAGCGCGCCGAGTTCGGCCAGGTCGGGCCACGGACCGCTGACCTTGAGCCCATTGTCGTGCTGCTTGAACGGGAAACCAATGGTGAGGATCGTGATCGGCTGCCGGGACTGGACGAACGGAACCATCTGTTCCACCGCGGTCTCCAGTGGAAAGCACGATCGCGAGCCTTTGAGGAACCGGGAGCGGGTCAAGATCCGGTGCAGCGCCACGACGACCTCGCGCGGATGCTGTGGTGGCCGATCATCGGCCGACGCGCCGGTGGTGCCATCCCGCAACATCGCCAGGTGCATCACAGCGTTGTCAGCCAGCCGGGCCGATGCGGCCTCCGCGTTGGTTCGCAAGGTCGTGAGCAGTGTCCTGAACTCGCGGGCATCCAGCCAGACCGGCCACTGGTCCGCCCAGCTCGAGGTGTGCAACAGATTCAGCGGGAGCGCGCGTAGCGATCGGGCATGCGAGATAGTGAGCATCGGGACGCTGAGGTGCCCAGACCCGCTGATGTGCCCAGGACCGCTGGTATGCGCAGGGCCGCTGATGTGCACCGGGCCAGGGACGCGCGCCACTGCGCTGGAGGAAGACAGTCCATTTCTCACGATCTGGGACGGGATCAACGTTCCCGCCACCGAGGTGCGGGCCGGCGACACAGAGTCCGACAGTAGACGTCCAGCGGGGTCGACGCACTAATTCAGCGCCGGACGGTCCGCCAACGCTCAAACCGCCGACCGGCCCGGAGACTGGCCATTCGACGGTCGAATTCAGCGAGCACCGCCGGTGACGACCCGGTTCTAGGGAAGACCCCGGCAATCAGCTTGAGGTCACGAATTCCCTGCATTACCTCGAAGCCGTCCCAGTCCCGTACGTCCAAGCCGTAGGCCTTGACGAAGTCACGCTGGTGGGCCGCGGGCCTGCTGAACCGCACGCTACCCACCGCCACCGGTGTGAGATCCCACTCGGGCGGCCCGACGGCGCACGAGTCGAAGTCGCACAACACAGCCCGCTCCGACCCGGGTATGACGTTCCCTAGATGCGCGTCACCGTGTAACACGGCCGCCGGAAGCGCAAAGGCCAGTTCAGCGACCGCGGCGCTCAACTCTGCACTGCGGCGCAGCAGAAAATCGCGGTCGGCACCGGCCATCGCGCTGGTGTGCCGCACTCGATTGTCGAAATCGGTCAGTGGATCCCAGCGCGGCAAGCCCCGGCAGGGTAACGGCACCGCATGCACTGCCCGTAGCAGGTTGGCCAGATCCCCCCCGCCCGGCGCTGGACCAGCCGGGACAACCGCTTGCCACACGGTCGCGATGTGGTCGCCGACCCGCACTGGCTGCGCGATCCCAGGGAGCAACCGGATCGCCGGCACGTCGTGCTCGGCGAAGACGGTCGCGGCGGATACCGTCAGCTTGGCGCGCGGGATGTAAGACGGCAAGGTGACCAGCCGGACCACTACTGGATCCAGGGCAAGTTGGAAGACCGCGTTGTTGACGTTGCGGAGTAACCGGGCCCCGATTGGGCTCAAGCCGAGTTCAGCGCACACCGCCCGCAGACCGGCGGTGAGCTGCTCGTCACAGCGACCTGTGGACAACCGCAGAGAAGGCACCGTCCCGGCACCTCCATTTCATCAGACGCTTCGGTCGCTTCGATGCTGGTTGATCAGGTGAGAAAGCTCGCGGGCGTCCGGATTGGTGGAGCGGCGGCCCGCCTCGATCGCCAGCGGTTTGAGCCGGTCGCTCACCCGCCTGGATTTCACCGCGGCAGCTGCCAGCAGGGCCTTTCGGCCGACCTGGACGCCGTGGTCGACATCGCCCTGACGCAGGTGGCTGGTGGCCAGCATGCCGAGGGTGAATGCATGGCTACGGCCCATCAAGTCGTCGTAGCGGGCCAGAGCCTGGCCGAAAGCGGGAATCGCGACGGCGGCATGGCGGGGATCGAATGCGGCCAGTTCATTGTGAACCGTCCCGATCATCGCGTACATGTCGGTGTCGTTGTAAAACCTGGCCCAGTCGGGCGCCTCGTTCAGATTCGCCCTGGCCAGTTCGTCCCGGGACCGGCCGAGCAGCTTCTTGGCCTGCACGTCGTCACCCATCAGGGCGTATGCCCACGCCTCGTTGCCGCACAGCACCGCGACGGCCAGCTCCGACCCGGAGTCCTGCGCGGCGATCTGCCCCAGCTGGAACCACTTGAGGGCGTCGTTGGCTTCCCCGCGGTGCAGGTAGACCCGGCCGATCCGGTACATGATGTTGGACATCAGGCTCGAATCGCCAGACTGCTTGGCGAACTCCAGGGCAGTCGCGAAATGGCTGCGTGAAGAGTCCAGCAGCCCCACGTCGAAGGTCGTCCAGCCGGCCAGATTCTGCAGATCGCCCAACGCCCGGAACAGTCGCAGCCGTACGTCTTCGGTGCCTGACGCGCCCAGCAGCCGCTGCGCCCAGGACAGCTGAGCGACGACCGCGTCACGACACGCGCCACCACCGAACTGGTAGTCCAGAGCGCGCATGGCCCTGGTGGCCGCCTCCACCTGCTTGACGTCCGTCATACCGATCTTGCTCGGCGCCGGCGTCTGGGCAGGGCTGGGCAGCCATTGCCCACGATCAGCCCCCAGTACTGCAGTGCCGAACATCACGGCAGCTCCATGCGCCAGGAGCTTCCGGCGCTTCACGAACTCGTCCTCCTCAGCCAGCACATCGTCGGGCGGTCCGACCATGCTCGTTGCCGTCGCCGGGTCGTAGGCCAGACCCATGTACCCCCGCGGGATACCCAGTCCGTCAGAGATCCGAACCAGCACGTCATAAGCCATGACCTGGCGCCCCTTGAGGATCTCCGAGACCTCGGACTGGGACTGCCCGGTCAGCGCTGCGATGTGCCGTTGCGAGATCCCTACCTTGCGTAACAACCGGTAAACCGAGCTGATGTCGCGATCAGCCAACGCCCGTTTCATCTCCGGTTCGTTCCACCGCTCCAGAGACAGCCGGTTGTCCTGCTGGCCGGTCGTGTTCATCTCGCCCCCTTGCCGTCCGACGGGCGACGTGTGCAGACTAATCACGCGCGTCGTCGCTGGTGAAGCGCGTTCGGTCAAGCTGATCGGTGCCACCTATCAATTTGTGCCGCTCACCGTCATAGCACGGCCGATCAGCGCAGCACACCCCGCGACCGGTTTAATCCGGTCCCGCTCTCTGCCTAGTTTGAGCTGGCGCCCACCCGGACCCCGTGCGGCGAGTTTCCTTTCAGATGCAGCTCGGATGCGGCTGGAGACGGTGGAAAGGTGGAGTTAAGCGGTGGACCAGGTGCTGGGTCAGATCCTCCGACAGGCTGTGTGGGAGCGGCTCGACATGCTCGATGAGCTGGCGAGCAGCGCCGACAACGGGTCACTCTTGTCGGTCGCACGCAGTGAGCTACCCCGGTTGACTCACGGGTGGCGCGATCTGCTCGCCTCGCATGCGCCAGATCCTCGGGGACGTTGCCCGGAGTGTTCCGGTAACTGGAGAGACCGTGCGGCATCGTGCAGCGTGTGGCGGGCCGCACACGAGCACCTGGTGTCCGCGGACCCGGCGCCTTCGGGAGTCAGGTATTCGGGGTCAGGCACCGTGAAATGTGACACTGCGGACTCGGAAGTTCCCAGGTCGATGTTCTCTAGATTGAGGGCCCGTCGGAGTGCGTGGCAGGCACGTCAATCGAGCGCCCTGTTCGGTGCCGCATTCCCTGCAGGGGCGGGCGCAGCGCGCTAGCTCCAGCAGCCCTACTAATTCCATATAGAGCTGGCGGTCTCGCCACTGTTCGTGGGGCTCCCCCCACCCACGAAGGCTGAGCATCCGCCATGTGGCCGGTGATCCGGCGAACGTCCGTGCCCCCGACCGAGATGTCGAAGGATCACCGGCCACGCCACAACTCTCCCACCGGCGGCGTTGCCCGCCCCGCACGCCGCCGGTGGGAGCGCCACCCACAACTAAACAAGCTGGACCCATCCCACTTGCACGTCACCGAGTTGCACGTAACCGAGTGGAGTGCCGCGCCGGTGCACCGTCGTTGCCTGACCGACTGTCACCGTCAACGTTGGTCTGATGACTGCCGGATCCCGCGCCCAGCGCCTGGTTGTGACTCAACCCCTGGTTGACTAAACCACAGCGGTTGACTAAACCACAGCGCCGCAGGCCCGGGAGATCCCCCGTCCGGCGCCGGACGCGTGTAGCGCAGGCACCCTCAAACGGGCCGGGGGGATAGAGACGGACCCCCCCCCCCCCCCCAACAA
>CAXUFG010000053.1:23638-25347 GCA_964250265.1 uncultured Pseudonocardiaceae bacterium
GTTTTTTGCTCCCCGTGCTTTTGGGGGGGGTGTTTGTGCTACCACTCCCCCCCCCCCCCCACAATTCTTCTCACTGTTCCCGCCTGCTAAGCGCACGGAGCTCAGCCCGCCAGCGGGGCAGTGTCGCGTTCGATCCAGGACATATCCGGGTAACGTCACCGACCGGCCGAAGACCGGACAACCGGTCGAGATCCGCTGTGTTCAGCGCGAGCTTGCGCGATCCAGCGTTCTCCTCGAGGTAGCGGCGCCGCTTGGTGCCGGGTATCGGTACGACGTCCTCGCCCCGCGCCAGCACCCAGGCCAGCGCCACCTGCGAGGGCGTCGCGTCGTATCGAGCAGCGATCGAGCGGATCTCCTCGACCAGCTCCAGGTTCTCGGCCAGATTGCCGCCCTGCCACCGGGGCTGCGTACGGCGGAAGTCATCGACAGCCAGGTCATCGATCGAAGCAAAGGCACCGGTGAGTAGGCCACGAATGAGCGGGCTGTAGGGAACCAGCCCCGATGCCGAGCTCACAGCAGGTTGGCGCCACGGCGTTCTCGACGTCGCGGCTGAATACCCGACCACTCGGATTGCACTGCGGTGATCGGATGCACCGCCGAGGCTCGGCGGATCGTCTCGGCGGAAACCTCCCAAGATGGCGCACCTTTCCCGCCGCTACGAGTTCGGCCATCGCGCCCACGGTCTCCTCCACCGGGACATCCGGGTCGGGGCGGTGCTGGTAGTACAGATCGACATGGTCCACGCCCAGACGGGCCAGCGATCCGTCGATTGCAGTGCGGACGTTGCGGGCGAGCCGTCTACCCCCTGCCAAGTATTCGTGTCACGTGTTGTCTCCCGTTGGATCTGGCGCATTCAGCACGCTGAGCGGGTTTATTCGGCTGCCAGTTACCCCGCTGAGCCTGCTGAATGCGGGGGTCGCTCTGTTCGCCGCCGCCGGCGTCACGATCGACCTCGACCAGCCCGATCCGCTCGTAGTAGCGCAAGGTGTGAGCGCTGACTCCGGTAATCTCAGCAACCTCACCGATCGCCAGGTCCGCCGGCAGCTGCAGGAAGCGCACCAGGACTGACGACAGCGACGGCAGGTCGGCCGCGTCGTGCGAGTCGACCAGCTCTCTGAACGCTTCAGTGGTGACCGTCATGAACCTGACGGTATGACCTGGAGTGCACTCGAAGTCAAGCGCTGTACTCGTCGGATCACCATCGATGGCCTGGCAACGGGGATGGAACCGTCAGGCCACCCCCGGCCAGGCCGTCGTCCGACAGCCGCTGGGCTGGCGTGCCAGCCATCGAGGGCGGTTAGCTGCCGAGGGTCGGTACGGTCAGGGGAACACCTGCGACATTAAGGGTAGGCATACCGGTGCTGTTGCTGCCATTAGCCCCGTTAGCTCCGCTGGTCCCTTCGGGGCCAAGGGTGAGCATGGACAGGACGGTACGAGCGGGAAGCAGCTCCACTTGCTGGTTGTTCAGTTCAGTCAAGGTTAATACATCAGACATTGGATCCTCCTCGTCGTGGCCGATCGTGACTAGATCAGATCCCACCATGGCGAGAGTTATTCATCATGACAACCTGAATTCGCCACGTAACTTTGCGTGTCACTACCTACATACAAGCTGAGAGTGATTAGGAAGGATGTTGCTGAGTCGGCGCATAGCTGGAGGGGTGTGGAGCGGGAGCGGGCCCCCCCCCCAAAATACGCCAACCAAACCC
>CAXUFG010000053.1:25357-25722 GCA_964250265.1 uncultured Pseudonocardiaceae bacterium
GCTGGAGGGGTGGGCAGCGTTCGCGGCCCACCCCTCCAAATGCCGACTGCATCGCCACACGATCACCGGTGCCGTTCCCTATCAAACGGCACCCATGTGATCACGGGCGGAATTGAACTGAAGTGGCTCAGGCGTTGCCGCCCGCGCCGCCCGCGCCGCCCGCGGCGTCACCGGCGCTGGCAGTTCCGGTGCCCAGGACGCCGATACCGCTCAGGATGTTGATACCCAGGCCGCCCTGGGCGCTGCCACCGTTGCCGCCGTTGCCGCCGGTGCTGCTGCCGCCGCCGCCCTCGCAACCACAACCGCCGGTGGAGAACAGGGACAGGACAGTACGTGCGGGGAGCAGCTCCACGTGCTGGCCGTCG
>CAXUFG010000054.1:0-20988 GCA_964250265.1 uncultured Pseudonocardiaceae bacterium
CCCCCCCCCCCCCCCCCCCCCCCTGGGGGCGGCGCCCCCCCCCCCCGCCTCGGGGGCCCCCCCCCACACAAACCATGATCACACCCCTGCCGGCCCGATCGCCACTTCGACGACCCCGCTGCCTGGCTCACCGATCAACCCCCGCTGGACTTATGCGGCACGACACTGAACGGCGGGAAGCCCTCGTCGTGGCAGTTGGATTCAGAGAGTGGTTCAGGTCCCGGTTGGTGGTGGGTCGTCCGGATCTCCGAGTCCTCCCAGCCGGTGTCGTCCGGGATCACCAGCGGGGACGGCGGCTGATCGCGGGCGGGGGGATCCGGTAGTGAGCCGAGGATGACGCGTGGCGGCTGATGGCAAATGTGGCCCAGGAGACTGGCCGAACTTCCGAAGATCATGAGCATACGTTCGGTGAGTCTGGGGGTTGACCTGGGAGAATAGGGGTTGGGCCGGTTTGAGTCGTGTTACTACGCGGGTCGGGTGTCAGGTTATGCGGTTCAGTCGCCGTGGGGGATGGTGAAGGGCGAAGAACTTGGGTGGTTCGGGCAGGTCGAGCGCGCGGAGCACATTCTGTTGGGCGGGGGTGGTCGCGGAGCGTTGAGAGACCTGGCCCGCGCTGGTCGCAAGGGTGACCAGGTGCATCCGGTCGAGTTCGTGGCGGACGTTGCGCCAGGTCTGGTCGGTGGCGTTTTCGATCACGCGGAGCAGGAGCAGGGCGAGCCAGCACGTTTGGATGTGGGCGCGGATGCGGTCCTCGCGGTAGTGGAACACCGGGTGCAGCCGCAACGTTCCTGTGAAGTCCCGCCAGCCGCGTTCTACTTGCAGGAGTTGCTTGTAGGCGGCGGCGAGGTCCTCGGGGATCAGGTCAAATCGGAGGTGTGGAGCAGCCATTTGCCGTCCAGGTGCGCTTCCTGGCGGGCAGCGGTGTGGTCGATTCGGAACAGTCCGGAGGGGGTGCGGCGCAGGTAGCGGCGCAGCCCCGGCTTGGTCTTGAGACTGCCGAGGAGTTCGTCGCGGCGCCGGGCGGTCCACGCGTCGGAGCCGGCGATCAACTGCTCGAGATGTGCGAGGAGCTTCGTTCGGACCTGCTGGTCGCCTGCTCTCCGGGATGGTGCTGTGGTTGTTCCTTCCCGATCCCCGGTTGCTGTCCTGGCCGTTCCTGGTGGGCATAGCACTTATCGCCGGTCTGCACGAGCTGGACCGCGACCGGATCCAACCCTCTCCGTGAACACCGGCCCTGCCCAATGAAGGTATCCGCCGCTCGATCCGCTTCGGGCTGATCTTGGGGCTGGTCACCCTGGTATCTATCAGCGTCGTGATCGGCCCGTTGGTGACCAGGACACTGTTTCCGGATGCCGGTATCGAATCGATGCTGGTCATCGGCGGCATGCTCGGCGTGATCTTCGGTGTCGCCCGTGGCTTCCGGCTGGGCGGCGCCGCAGCATTCAGCCACTGGGCCATCCGCCTGGTCCTAGCTCGCCATGGCCTGCTGCCCCGGCGACTGCTGGCATTCCTCAACAACGCCGAGCAACGGATCCTGATGTTCGGTGCGGGAAGCGGGTTCGCCGTCCCACACCGACTCATCCAAGAACAGATCCGCTCATGCTTGCCCAGCTATCGATGAGGAGTATTAGCCCTCCAGGTTTCTACCCCCAGCACCGGGCCGTCGAGCGCACGACAATCCCAGCCGGTGCCGGTGTAGCGGCGAGCAACCCGTGGAAAGCCACCACCATCGGTGAGAACGTCGACTGCTGCCTTTCGGGTGATCCGGTCGCCTGGCTTCTCGCCCTCTACGGCAGGGCTGATTGCAGCAGCTCCTGGACACGCAGCGGATGAGGGTGACCGACGGCGATGTCGCTCTTGGTGCAGGGTTCAAGCAGCTGCTCTGTAATCCGTAGCGTCAGGCGGCGCCGGCAGATCCCGTGTCACCCCGCAGCCGCTGCGAGATCACCGTGGTGATGCCATCGCCGCGCATGCTCACCCCGTACAGCGCGTCGGCAACCTCCATGGTCGCCTTCTGGTGCGTGATCACGATCAGCTGCGAGCGGTCGCGCAGCAGCTCGAACAGCGCGATCAGGCGACTGAGATTGGTCTCGTCCAGCGCCGCCTCCACCTCGTCGAGCACGTAGAACGGCGAGGGCCGGGCCCGGAAGATGGCGACCAGCATGGCCACCGCGGTCAGCGACTTCTCCCCGCCGGAGAGCAGGGACAGGCGCTTGACCTTCTTGCCGGGTGGGCGGGCCTCGACTTCGATGCCGGTGGTGAGCATGTTGTCGGGTTCGGTGAGCAGCAGCCGACCCTCTCCGCCGGGAAACAGCGTGGTGAAGACGGTCTCGAATTCACGGGCCACGTCGTGGAAGGCTTCGGTGAAGACTTCGAGGATCTTCTCGTCGACCTCGGTGATGACGGTGAGCAGGTCACGCCGGGTGGATTTGAGGTCTTCCAGCTGGGTGGACAGGAATTTGTAGCGCTCCTCCAGCGCGGCGAACTCCTCCAACGCCAGTGGGTTGACCTTGCCGAGCAGGGCCAGATCACGCTCGGCGCGCTGGGCGCGGCCGCTCTGCACAGCTCGCTCGTAGCGCGCCGGCTGTGGTGGGCTGACCAGCTCGCCGCGCTCTACCGCGAGGTCGTATTCGGCCAGCTCCTCCGGAGACGGCGGTACCGGCACGGCGGGTCCGTACTCGGTGACGAGGTCATCCAGACCGATACCGAAGCCCTCTGAGATCTTGGTCTCAAGCTGTTCTATGCGCAGCCGCTGCTGAGCGCGCAGCAGCTCGTCACGATGCACGGTGTCGGTGAGCTTGTCCAGCTCCCCGGCGAGCTCGTGCACCCGGGCCCGAACCTCGGCCAGGGTCTGCTCCTGTTGCGCCCGCTCCAGGACCACCGCGTCCCGCTCTGCGGCGGAGCGCTGCAGCGAGGTCTCGATGCGGACCAACGCCAGCTCGCCGGCCGCCACGACCTCCTCGGCCACCGCAGCACCGCGCTGGCGGGCCATCGCCGCAGCAGCAGCCCGCTGGCGGGCCGCCCGTTCGGCTTGGGCGCTGCGACGCAAGCTTTCAGCCCGACCGGCCACCGCCTGGGCCCGCTCCTCGGCGGTACGCAGCGCGAGCCGGGCCTCGACCTCCTCGCTGCGGGCGCTCGCCAGCGCCGCCACCGCCTCATCGCGTTCGGAGGTGTCCAGCTCGGCGTCCGTGGGCTCGTCCTGAGCCAGCCGTAACCGCTCTTCCATCTCCTCGAGGCTGGTGAGCGCACCGGCGCGGCGTTTCTCCATCTCGTCACGCTGCTGGCGCAGCCGCTCGGCCTCGCCGGATGCGGAACGGGCCGCCTGACCGAGCCGGGCGAGTTGCTCAGCGACGGCGGCGAGTTGCGCGTCCGACTCATGCAGCGCGGCCAGGGTGTTGTCGACGTCCTCGGCGCGGTCGGCCTCCTCGGCGCTGGCCCCGTCCAGCTCAGCGGCCAGCTGTTTGATGTGCGTTTCTGATTCCGTCAGCCGAGCCTGACCGTCGTCGATAGCGGCCTGCACCTCGATGACGCTCTGGCTGCGACCTGATCCGCCGTGCGCCCAGTCACCGCCGAACACATCGCCATCGACGGTCACCGCGCGCGCGGTCGGCAGCGCGGCCACCAGCGCTCGGGCAGCGGCCAGGTCATCGACCACCGCCGTGCGCTCCAGCAGCCGGTGCAGGGCAGCACGCAGCTGCTCTGGCGGGTGGACCAGATCCACCACCCACCGCGCACCAGCCGGCAACTCCGGCCAGCTCGAGCGCTGCACCGTGGCCGGTGCACCCCCGACGAGCAGACCGGCGCGGCCCGCGTCCTGCTCCCGCAAGAAGGACAGCGCCACGACTGCAACGTCCATATCGGACACCGCGAGCGCATCTGCCGCGGCGCCGAGAGCGGACGCGACCGCGGCCTCCGCACCCGGATCCACGGTGAGTAGCGAAGCGACCGATCCGGTCACGCCGGGCAGCTCGGCGGCCAGGAGCAGCTCGGTACCGTCCTTGCGGGTCAGCCCGAGTGAGAGCGCCTCCACCCTGGCCCGCCAGGACGCGCGCTGCTGCTCGGCCTCCCGGTGTGCCGCGGTGAGCTCGGCGCTGCGCTGTGCGGCGATGGTATGCGCGCTCACCGCCGCCTCGTGCCGCTCGTTGAGGCCCACCTCGCCGGCATGCAGGGCCTCGAGCTGGTGGGCCAGCTCATCGAATTCCCGCTGCGCGAGTTCCGCACGCTCCCAGCCCAGAGCCAGCGCGCTGGACAGTCGCTCGATCTCCTCCGCAGTGGCACCCGAGGTGGACCGCAGGGCCTCGACCTGTCCGGTAAGGCGGGCCAGGCCCTCACGGCGGTCGGCGACGGCGCGCACGGCGGCCAGGTGCGCCCGCTCGGCGTCGGCGAGCGCATCCTCCAGCTCGATGCGCCGGTCCATGGCGGCCGACAGCACCGCGCTGGCCTCCTCCACCACCGCATGCAGTTCGGCCTCATTGGCCTGCGCAGCCGTGGCCTCGCGTTCCAACTCGTCGGGATCCCGGCCGGGGCGGTGCGTTTCGATGGGAGCGCAGAGGTGCCGGGCCCGCTGAACTGCCAGCTGCACCGTGCCGCGTAACCGCTCGGCCAGCGCGGAGAGCTGGTACCAGGTGTCCTGCGTTGCCGAAAGCCGAGGTGCGGAGGCAGCGAGCTGTTGCTCCAGGCCAGCCTGCTCGGCACGGGCCACCTCCAGCGCGCTGTCCACTTCCGCTCTGCGGGCCCTGGCAGCGGTCTCGTCGGCCTCGTCTTTGGCAACCGCTGCCCGCAGGGTCACCAGGTCATCGGCGTGTAGGCGCAGCCTCGCATCGCGCAGATCGGCCTGCACGGCCTGCGCCCGCCGGGCGATCTCGGCCTGCTTGCCCAGCGGCTTGAGTTGGCGGCGCAGCTCGGCGGTGAGGTCGGACAGGCGGGTTAGGTTGGCCTGCATCGCCTCCAGCTTGCGCAGCGCCTTCTCCTTGCGCTTGCGGTGCTTGAGGACGCCCGCGGCTTCCTCGATGAACGCGCGGCGCTCCTCGGGCTTGGACTGCAAGATCGAGTCGAGCTTGCCCTGACCGACGATGACGTGCATCTCGCGGCCGATCCCGGAGTCGGACAGCAGTTCCTGGACGTCGAGCAACCGGCAGCTGCTGCCGTTGATCTCGTATTCGCTGGCCCCGTCCCGGAACATCCGCCGGGTGACCGATACCTCGGTGTAGTCGATGGGCAGCGCGCCGTCGGTGTTGTCGATGGTCAAGGTGACCTCGGCGCGGCCCAGCGGGGCACGGCCAGCGGTGCCGGCGAAGATGACGTCCTCCATCTTGCCGCCCCGCAACGCCTTCGCGCCCTGCTCCCCCATCACCCAGGACAGCGCATCCACCACGTTGGACTTGCCCGACCCATTGGGACCCACGACGCAGGTGATACCCGGCTCGAAGCGCAGCGTCGTAGCCGAGGCGAAGGATTTGAAACCCTTCAACGTCAGGCTCTTCAAGTGCACGGTGCGCCGGAACCTCTCTGCTGCTCCCCTACTGCTGTGGCATGCCCGAGCAGGGTACTCATGCCGTTGCATCCGGCCGGCTGAGCGGCCGAGCACGGGTGATACACCTCGGGGAACCTCGGGCTGAGCACGCTGGTGATCGCGCTCGCCTTGATCATGGTCTCCTCGAACTCGGCGTCGGCGTCGGACAGGGCCGTGATCGCCCCGCCGATGCCGAAACTCACCGTGCCGGGCGTGATCACCAGCGTCCGGATGACGATGGCGAGGTCGGCCGCTCCGGTCAACGAGAAATAGCCCAGAGCTCCGGAGTAAATCCCGCGCGCACCCCTTTCCAGCTCATCGATGATCTGCATGGTCCTCAGCTTTGGCGCCCCAGTCATCGAGCCCCCGGGGAACGCGGTACGCACGCAATCGACCGCAGAGATCTCCTGCCGCAGCCGCGCCCGAACTGTGCTCACCAATTGGTGCACATGAGCGTAACTCTCCACCTCGAAGATCTTCGGCACGTGGACCGAGCCGGGTACTGCACACGATCCGAGGTCGTTGCGCACGAGATCGACAATCATCAGATTCTCAGCGCGATCTTTCTCGCTGGCAGCCAGCTCGTCCCGCAAAGCCTGGTCCTGTTCCGCCGAGCGACCTCGTGGCCTCGTTCCCTTGATGGGCCTGGACTCGACAATTCTATCTCCGGACACTCGGATGAAACGCTCAGGAGACGTGCTCAGCACGAACAGGTCACCGAAGCGCAACCAGGCCCCGAACGGGACCGGACTTTCTGCGCGCAGAATCCGGTAGGCATGCCAGGGATCAATCGGTCCCTTCCCGACCGCCATGTTGGTGAGACACACCTCGTAGCTCTCACCGGCCTTGATCGCCTCATGGCAGGCCGAGATCAATTGCAAGTATCGCGACCGGTCGTGCCGCAGGCTGAGATCGCCCATCTCGAAGGAGGTCACCACCGGTAGCTGCGCTGCACCGGTCAGCGCATTGAGACGGGCGGCGGTGCTGTGAAGCCAGATCCGCGCGCCGGTCTCATTGCCGGGATCGGTCAGGGCAAGCAGGTAAGTCGTCCCCGTCAGGTGATCAACGGCCAATCCGCGGTCGGCGAAGATCATCGCCGCGTCGGGATTCTCCGAGCGATGCACGAGCCTGCCGCCGCCCTCGGCCTTCAGCTCGTAACCGAGGTAACCCACCCAGCCCAGAGCGAATTCGAAAGGCAGTTCCGGCGCGTCGACATGCAGCGAGCGCAGATCATCGTCCAGCCAGTCGAAGAACCCGGTGTGGTGCACGTCGACCTTCCCTCGGGTGTGCACGGTCACCGTGCCCTGCCAAAGGTCTGCATAGGCGATTCTGGCCAGCGGGCCGCTGGCATCGCCAAGGAAGGAGAACCTGGAGAAGTCGCTGCCGCGCCGGCTGCTGTCCAACCAGAAGGAGTGTGGGGCTGAGCCGTACAGGTTGTGGAATACCAACTCGGTGGGCACCGGAGTTTGCTGCTGCGCGACCAGCACCCGCATCGCGCGAGGATTCGTACGCCGAGGCAGCGTTATGCGAGCTGGGCGCGATGTGCCTGATGCGCCGGAACGAGCCGGATTGTGTTCGCGCCATTCCAGCGTGAGTCGGACAAAGTTGCGCAGCAGTGCCATGCCGTGCTCGGTGCGGACCGACTCGGGATGGAACTGCACACCCCAGGCCGGACGGTGCTTATGCCGGACACCCATGATCATGCCATTACTGGTCCGTGCGGTGATCTTGAGAACGTCCGGAACCCGGGTGACGGTCAGCGAGTGGTAACGCACCACCCGCAATGGTGACGGCAGGCCCGCGAACAGATCGAGGCCGTCGTGCAGGACGTCGGACTCGCGGCCGTGGAACAATTCCGGTGCGGCGCCGACGATTCCACCGCTGAGTTCGCAAAGCCCTTGATGTCCCAGGCAAACACCGAGCAGAGGGATCGACGCGTTGAGCACGGCGTCCCGGCTGAAACCGAAGTCCGAGGCTCGACCAGGCCGCCCCGGACCAGGCGAGATGATGACATTGTCGAACTCATCAAGATCTTCGATCCGCCAACCGGGGAAGTCGTTGCGGACGACGAGCGGCTCGGTGCCGTTGATCTCAGCCAGGTACTGGAAAAGATTGTAGGTGAACGAGTCGTAGTTATCGATGATCAGCGTGCGCATGGATTCCACTTCAGGTGACTGTCGCCGGCAGCGCAGTGGACCCGGTCGCCACGCCTGTTCGCCAGAGACGCAGGCTACCCGGCAGGGTGGACACTTCCCAGATTCGGTGGCCTTTGCCCTCAACGCTCAACGAAACCGGTAATGCCGCCCCAGGGTTGGGCGAATCGCTCGGTGACCTGCTGCACCCGCCCGGGTGTGGTCCCGGACCGCAAGACGCCGAGCAGCCGCTCGCAGGCCTCCCTCGGCCCCTCAGCGACCACTTCGACCCGGCCGTCGGACAGGTTGGCTGCATGCCCGGCCAACCCCAGCTCAAGTGCCCGACAGCGGATCCACCAGCGAAAACCAACACCTTGTACCTGGCCATGCACCCAGGCCGTCATCCGCACCTGTGTCATGCGCCGACACTTTGCCGCCTCCTGATGATCACCGCAATAATTGGTCGTCGCCGTAGATCGTTCACGTCAAACGAGCCGTTACGACCAGAGCAACGACACTGGTGCAGCGACTAGCTTGGGCCCGAACGACACGATGTCGGTGCCGGTGTACAACACGACGCCCCGCCGGAAGCGGTGACCGGCGATCTCTTCGAGCGCGCGCAGGCCGGCGAAGTCACCGCTGCGGACCGTGGCCGAAGATTCGACCTCGACTCCGACGACGGTGCCGTCGCGCGCCTCCATCACCAAGTCAACCTCGTCACCGCCCCTTGTCCTGAAATGGGCCAGGCCGGGTCGCGTGTGGCTCCAGCTGATCTGTTTGCGAAGCTCCATCGCCACGAACGCCTCCAGCAGTCCACCTGCGAGGTGCGGCTCGGTCGCCAAACGATCCCGTCCGATACCCAGGAGGTGCGCAGTCAGCCCACTGTCGAGCAGGATTAGCTTGGGTGCCCGAACAATCCGTGTTGTGAGGCTTGTGGTCAGGCCGGCACATCGACCACCAGGAACACGGCCCGGAGCAGGCCGAGGTAGCTTCGGGCCGTGCTGTGCGGAAGCTGAGCACCCCGCGCCACGTCGACGAGGTTGAACAGCGAACCAGCGCGTGCGGCGATAAGCCGGATCATCACCGTCAACTCGGCCAAACTGCCCACTTGGAAAGATCACGAACCTCCCGCTCGACCACAGCAGTCAAATAAGACTCGAACCAGTCCGACCCGCCGGTCCGCTGGACGCTCTAACGACTCCGGAAATCCGCCGCACAGTATTCGGTCGAACAGCTCCTCGCGAGAGATTCTCTTACCACGACGACGGGGAGCACCGTCTCGAAGACCGCGTCGACGAAGCTCTCCTTCCGGTTATCGATTTCGCCCTGGGACAACGGCCACAGTTCGACGATCTCCATCCGGCCAGGCAACGCATCGGCAACCATCGGCAGCATCAGCATGTTCGCGGAGCCGGAGAGCAGGAACCGGCCCGGTTGGCGATGCTCGTCGATCTCGGCTTTCACTGCCAGCAGGAGATCCGGGACCCGCTGCACCTCGTCGAGCGCCACGGGAACCGGCAGTCCGGCGACGAATCCGTCAGGGTCCGCCGCGGCTCCGGCGCGCACAGTCGCCCGATCCAGCGTGACGTAGCCGTCCTGCCGCATGAGGCGGACCAGCGTGGTCTTGCAGACTGTCGTGTATTTTAGCGAGATTTTCGCAACGCCGTCGCGAAGATTTCGTCACGTAGATCGGATGAAAGCGCAGACGGTCCGGCCGTGACCTGGTTACCGGCGGGGTTAGCGGGGCTGGCACCGGGGGCAACTGTAGGAGGAACGGTTCATGAACGGCTCGCGGCAGATCGCGGTGCCGCAGCGTGGACAGGGTCGGCCGGCCTGTCCGTAGGCGGCCAGCGAGCGGTCGAAGTACCCCGAGGCGCCCTTGATGTTGACGTAGAGCGCGTCGAATGAGGTACCACCGGCGGCTAGTGCTTCGGTCATCACCTCGGTGACGGCGCTGAGCACGGTACGTCCTTGAGCGCGGGTCAGGGTCGCGGTGGGCCGCGCCCCATGCAGCTGAGCTCGCCAGAGCGCCTCGTCGGCGTAGATATTGCCGATTCCGGATAGCAGGGTCTGATCCAGCAGCGCGCGTTTGAGCCCGGTCCGCCGCGCCCGGATACCGGCGACCACGCCGTCAAGATCGAACGAAGGGTCCAACGGATCCCGCGCGATGTGCGCCACCGGGGTAGGAAGGCCGCCGACCACCTCCTCCACCGAAAGACCACCGAACGTCCGCTGATCGATGAAACGCAGTTCAGGGCCGCTGTCGGTAAATTGGAACCGCACCCGCAGGTGCGTTTCATCATCGGCGCCGGCGGGCTGGATGCGCATCTGCCCGCTCATCCCCAGGTGGGCCAGCAATGCTTCCTCATCACCCAGATCCAGCCAGAGGTACTTGCCGCGACGTCGGGCCGCTCGGAACTGACGGCCGCGAAGCCGGGAGATGAAGTCCAGCTCCCCAGCGAGGTGGCGGCGTACCGAGCGAGGGTGGTGCACCTCGACGGCGCACACCCTGCGCCCGGTGACGTGTTCGGCGAGGCCGAGCCGGACGACCTCGACCTCGGGCAGCTCCGGCACGCTGTGCTACCCCGCTGGCGGGGCGCTCCCGCTGGCCAGCTCGGACAACGACCGCCAGGCGGTCTCTGCGGCCCGTTGCTCGGCTTCCTTCTTGGTCCGGCCCTGGCCGGTTCCGCGCTCCACACCAGCTATCACGGCGGTCGCAGTGAACTCCTTGAGATGATCGGGTCCGTCCTCGGTAATCCGGTACTCCGGTACCCCGAGCTCGCGGCTGGCGGTGAGTTCCTGGAGGCTGGTTTTCCAATCCAGGCCCGCACCCAGCAGCGGAGCCACCACCAGCAGCGGATCGAACAACCGGTGCACCATCGTGCGGGCGACTTCGATCCCGTGCTGCAGGTACACCGCGCCGATCAGCGCCTCGGTGGTGTCGGCCAGGATGCTGGACTTGTGCCGGCCCCCGGTGAGCTCCTCGCCCCGACCCAGCAGCAGGTACTCGCCCAGACCGCCCGTACCGAGTCCGCGAGCCACACCGGCCAGCGCATGCATGTTCACCACGCTCGCGCGCAGCTTGGCGAGCTGCCCCTCGGGCAGCTCGGGGTGAGTGCGGAACAAGTGATCGGTAACAACCACGCCGAGCACGGCGTCGCCGAGGAACTCCAGGCGCTCATTCGGTTCGATGCCACCGCTTTCGTACGCATACGAACGGTGCGTGAGGGCAAGCGTCAATAGCTCGGCGTCGATCTCAACGCCGAGAGCGGTAAGCAGCGGAGTCAGATCAACCGGATGACGCCGCGGAGCCCGATTCCCCAAGGGTGCGGTCCTGTCGCGGAATCAGGCCGGCTGACTGACCTGGCGGCCGTCATATCTTCCGCAGTACGGGCACAGCACATGCGGTGGCTTCGGTCGCCGGCAGGCCCGGTTGGAACACTCCGCGAGAGTGGGGGCGGTGGTTTTCCACTGAGCCCGCCGCGAGCGGGTGTTCGACCGCGACATCCTGCGCTTGGGGACGGCCACGTTACTCGTTCTCCTCTTCGCTTCCGCGCAACCGCGGCTTTAGTGCGGCCCAGCGCGGATCTATCCTCTCATGCCGGTGATCCGTCCCGAGATCCGCCCGCTTACCGCCGCATTCCGGGCAAAGGCCCGGGCAGTCCTCGCCGCAGAGCGGGGCCTGCGGCAGCGCCAGCAGCATCGCGTCGCGAACAACCGACTCAAGGTCGAGCAGACCATCCACGACCCGGCTGACCTCGTCGGGATCGGTGGTGGCCTCAGTCGCGGTATCCGGGTAGGCGAACAGCTCGGTCAGCTCGACCTCAAGCCGGTCGGTCAGCAGGTCCAGGCAGCGGGCGCACTGCCCGGTGATCCTCGCCACAGCCGTGCCGGATACCAGCACTCCCTCCATTACCGACTCCAGCCGCAGGTCCAGAACAACCCGCTCGCCAGCGGGAATTCCGATCACGTCCATCCCCAGTCCAGCGCTCAGCTGGACCTCCCGATGGTAGCGGCGCATCGCCCCGGGACGTCTGCCTAGATCTCGGGTATCGATCACCCAAGGTGCAGACGGATTAGGTCGGGGGGGAGCGGTCCTACGCGGCATCATGTTGCAGGGTAGGCCCTGCAACAGAACAAGGCCGTCCGGACATAGTCAACGATGGGATTCAGCTGCGGTACCCGGCGACTCCAGCAGGGATCGGCCCGTTGTGCTGGGCTCGGCCGCGCCCGATGGCGCGCAAGGTGGTGTTGAGCAGGTCCTCGAACTCTGCGAGTGTGCCTTCGACGTAGGCATCGCATTCCGAGCGCAGCCGGTGCACCTCGGCGCTCGCCTCCTCATGGATTCGGGTGGCCTCAGCACGGGCCGCCTGCATCACCTGAGTCTGCTCGACCAGCCGGGACTGCTCGGTCCGGCCATCGGCAACGGCCCGCTCATAGGACGCCCTGCCAGCCGCAGTCATCCGTTCGGCCTCGGCCTCAGCGCGCCCGGTGAGTTCCTGATACTCCCGGTGCGCAGTGTCCGCAATGCGCACCGCCTCGGCTTGCGCATCGGCGACCATTGATTCGGCGCGGGCGCGGGCCTCGGCAAGCAGGCGCGCGGCCTCGTCGCGAGCCTCGGTAACCGCCCGATCCGCCTCAGTTCGGGCCTCTTCACGTTGGCGTTGCGCCTCCTGGCGCGCAGTTTCCACCAATTCGCTTCGATGGTCCAGGACGTCCTGAGCGTCGTCGAACTCCGCGGGAATCGCGTCGCGGATGTCGTCGAGCAGTTCGAGCACATCCCCGCGAGGCACGACGCAACTGGAGGTCATCGGTACGCCACGAGCCTCCTCCACGGTGGTCACGAGCTCATCGAGGGCCTCAAAAACCCGGTACACCTGGCCCGGCGGCCGATCACCATCCATAAGCGACATTTTGACTGGTCAAGCCGCGCAGATGCGGGAGCCGCCGCTGGTCGGCGTGTCCGCCCGTCAGGACCCTTCGGCAAGCCGGTTGATCAGGCGATGGTGCACCGTCTCCGGCAGCAGGTGGCCGACATCACCACCGTAAGCGGCGACCTCCTTGACCACCGAGCTGGACAGGTAGCTGTAGTGCGGTTTGCTCGGCAAGAACATCGTGTCCACGCCGGAGAGTTGGTAGTTCAGCTGAGCCATCTGCAATTCGTAGTCAAAATCGCTGACCGCGCGCAGGCCCTTCACGATCGTCGCGATTCCGTTGGCTGTGCAGTAATCCACGAGCAGCCCGTGCCAGGAATCGATGCGGACACCTGCCAGATGCTCGGTGATCTCTTTCAGCATCGCCATACGGTCCGAGACCTCGAACAGGCAGCTTTTGGTCTTGTTGATCAAGACGGCAACCACGACCTCGTCGAATTGCCTTGCGGCCCGCTCGATGATATCGAGGTGACCATTAGTTGCGGGGTCATAAGAGCCTGGACACACCGCGCGTCTCATGGCGCGCAACCGTAGTACACCGCGGTATCGCCATACCGCCGATTCGTGAGCGCAAACACACCCTCCGGCCAGGTCGGCGGGAGTCCGTGGGCGGCACGCTCCACCACAATCAGCGCCTCCGGTGCCAGCCAGCCGCCGCTGGCCAGCGCGCTCAACACCTCGGTCAGAACCCCGTCATCGAGCGCGTAGGGCGGGTCGGCAAGCACCACGTCGTAGGGACGGTCGGAACCGCCGCGCAACACGACGGGCACATCGGCGGTGCTCACGTACGCCCCCGGTAATCCGAGCGCCTCGACGTTGCGGCGGAGCACAGCTGCCGCGCGCCGATCGGATTCCACGAACCTGACGTACCCTGCCCCGCGCGACAGCGCCTCCAACCCGAGCGCGCCCGATCCCGCGAAGAGATCGAGCACCCGGATCCCTTCGAGGTCCCGGCGGGCCTGCAACGCGTTGAACACCGCCTCCCGGACGCGGTCCGAGGTTGGCCGGGTGCCGTGCGGCGGCACCACCAGCCGCCGCCCCCCGCCACTCCCGCCACGATCCGCACCATGGTGACCATGATGCGCCGGTCGGGCTAGCGCCCGCCTACCGGTCTGAAGCCCTGCGGGCGCTGTGCCTCCCGAACTCAACAGTGGAGCTGGTGGCGGTCGGCGGAACAGCTCTGTGGTTGAGTTCGGGAGGCTCCGTGCGCTCAGGGTGAACGGAGTTCGAGGATCAGGTCGCCGCCTTCCACCTGTTGGACTGACTTGATCGCTAGGCGGGCTACTGTGCCGCCGTTGGAGGCGGTGATGCCGGCTTCCATCTTCATCGCCTCGATGGTGGCCACCGTCTGACCGGCGGAGACGGTGTCTCCTTCGGACACCTGCAGGGTGACCACTCCGGCGAACGGCGCCGCGACGTGGTCGCCGTTGGCCCGGTCCGCCCTTTCCGCGACGGGGATCGTGGAGGCGACAGATCGATCCCGGATCTGCAGCGGTCGCATCTGGCCGTTGAGCGTGCATAACACGGTGCGCATGCCGCGTTCGTCGACGTCCCCGATCGCCTGCAGCTGGATCAGCAAGCGCACTCCCGGATAGAGATCCACGGCGTACTCCTCTCCGGGACGTAGCCCGTAGAAGAACTCCTTGCTGGGCAGCACCGAGGTGTCCCCGTAGATCTCGCGATGCTGCTCGAACTCTGCGGTCGGAGCAGGGAACAGCAGTCGATTCAGGGTCCGCACCCGATCATCCTTGAGCCCCTGCCGATCTTGCGCGGACAGTTCCGCCATCGCCCGCGGGGGGCTGCGACCCTCCAGAGCCTTGCTGCGCAGAGGTTCGGGCCACCCCCCCGGGGGGACACCGAGCTCGCCATGCAGGAAGGCGATCACCGAGTCGGGAATGTCGAAGCGGGCGGGGTCGGCCTCGAAGTCCTGAGGCTCGACGCCGGCGCCAACCAGGTGCAACGCCAGATCACCCACGACCTTGGAGGACGGGGTGACCTTCACCAGCCGGCCCAGCATCCGATCGGCCGCCGCATAGGCCTCTTCAATCTGTTCGAAGCGATCCGCCAGGCCCAGCGCCACGGCCTGCTGGCGCAGGTTGGATAGCTGCCCGCCGGGGATCTCATGGTGGTAGACCCGCCCGGTAGGCGAGTCCAGGCCGGACTCGAAGGGCGCGTAGACCTTGCGCACCAACTCCCAGTAGGGCTCCAGGTCGCACACCGCCTGCAGGTCAAGCCCGGTGTTGCGCTTCGTATGGTCGGTGGCCGCGACCAGCGCGGACAGCGAGGGCTGCGACGTGGTGCCTGCCATAGAAGCCGCAGCCGCGTCGACCGCATCCACCCCGGCGTCGATCGCAGCGACAAGGGTGGCGAGCTGGCCACCGGGAGTGTCGTGAGTGTGCAGGTGCACCGGCAGGTCAAACCGGCTGCGCAGGGCTGCTACCAGCGTCCGGGCCGCCGGAGGCCGCAGCAGGCCGGCCATGTCCTTGATGGCCAGCACGTGCGCGCCCGCCGCCACGATCTGCTCAGCCAGCCGCAGGTAGTAGTCCAGCGTGTACAGCGTCTCCGCCGGATTGGACAGGTCGGCGGTGTAGCACAGCGCCACCTCGGCGACGGCCCGACCGGTCTCACGCACCGCGTCGATGGCCGGGCGCATTTGGGACACGTCATTGAGCGCGTCGAAAATGCGGAAGATATCCAGTCCGGTCTCGACGGCCTGCTCGATGAAGGCGGTGGTGACCTCGGTGGGGTACGGGGTATAGCCGACCGTGTTGCGCCCGCGCAACAGCATCTGCAGGCACAGGTTGGGCACCGCCTCTCTCAGCGCGGCCAGCCGCTCCCACGGGTCCTCAGCCAGAAAGCGCAGCGCAACGTCATAGGTCGCACCACCCCAGCACTCCAGCGACAGCAGTTGCGGGGTCATCCGAGCTACGTGCGGGCCCACGGCAACGAGGTCCCTGGTCCGTACCCGGGTTGCGAGCAACGACTGGTGGGCGTCCCGGAAGGTGGTCTCGGTGACACCGACGCACTCGCGGGCCCGCAACCAGCAGGCGAATTCCTCCGGGCCCAGGGTGAGGAGCCGGTGCCGGGAACCGGTAGGCGGATCGACGTCCAGATCGATCGGCGGAAGCTTGCCCACCGGATTGGCCAGGTCGGGGGGATCGCCGTGCGGCCGGTTCACCGTCACGTCCCCGAGGTAGCTCAGTAATCGGGTGCCGCGATCGGCGGACTGCCGCGCGGCCAGAAGGTGCGGCCGCTCCTCGATGAACGAGGTGGTGACCTTGCCCGCCACAAAATCTGGCTCGTCAAGCAGGGCGAGCAGGAACGGGATATTCGTAGCCACGCCGCGAATGCGGAACTCGGCGAGCGCCCGGCGTGCCCGGCGCACCGCGGTGGCGAAGTCGCGCCCCCGGCAGGTGACCTTGACCAGCAGCGAATCGAAATGCGCGCTGATCTGGGCACCGGTCTGCATGGTGCCGCCATCCAGCCGGACCCCGGCGCCGCTGGCCGAGCGGTACGCGGTGACCGTCCCGATGTCCGGACGGAATTCGTTGGCCGGATCCTCGGT
This sequence comes from uncultured Pseudonocardiaceae bacterium, assembly GCA_964250265.1. Classification (GTDB taxonomy): domain Bacteria; phylum Actinomycetota; class Actinomycetes; order Mycobacteriales; family Pseudonocardiaceae. Next base: position 16,144 of record CAXUFG010000054.1, read on the forward strand.
GGTGATCCGGCACTGCAGGGCCGCGCCATGCGGCACGATCTCCTCCTGGCGCAACCCGAGGTCAGCGAGCGTGTCCCCCGCCGCGATCCGCAGCTGGGCGCTGACCAGGTCGATGTCGGTGATCTCCTCGGTTACCGTGTGCTCGACCTGGATGCGCGGGTTCATCTCGATGAACACATGATCACCACCGCGGTCGACCAGAAACTCCACGGTGCCGGCGTTGACATAACCGATCTGCTGGGCGAAGGTGACCGCATCCGCGCAGATCCGCTGCCGCAGATCAGGGTCCAGGTTCGGCGCCGGCGCCACCTCCACGACTTTCTGGTGCCGCCGCTGCACCGAGCAGTCACGCTCGTAGAGGTGGATGACGTGACCAGTGGCATCGGCGAGGATCTGCACCTCGATGTGCCGGGGATCGATGACCGCCCGCTCCAGGAACACGGTGGGATCGCCGAATGCCGACTCGGCCTCCCGGCTGGCCGCCTCCAACGCCATGCGCAGACCGGCGGGCTCGGTGACCCGGCGCATCCCGCGGCCGCCACCCCCGGAGACGGCCTTGACGAACACCGGAAATCCAATCGAGTCGGCGGCGGCCATCAGATGGTCGATGTCGGTAGATGGCGCGCAGGACGCTAGGACCGGCACGCCGGCGGCGCGCGCGGCGGCAACCGCCCGCGACTTGTTACCCGCCAACGCCAGTACCGTCGGAGGCGGTCCGATAAAGGTGATACCAGCCTGCTGGCAGGCCATGGCCAGCTCCGGATTCTCCGACAGGAAGCCGTAACCGGGATAGACCGCGTCAGCCCCGGTGCGTTGGGCGGCCCGGACGATATCCGGGACGGACAGGTACGCCCGGACGGGATGACCCCGCTCTCCGATCTGATAAGCCTCGTTGGCCTTGAGCCGATGCTCGGAGTTGCGATCCTCGTACGGGAACACCGCGACCGTCTGGCAACCCAGCTCGTAGGCGGCCCGGAATGCGCGTATCGCGATCTCCCCGCGGTTGGCGACCAGCACCTTCCGGAACATGTGCCAGCTCCCTCCCCACGACCGCGCATGGCACCCGACATGGAGACATATCGGGCCCGTGGGCACCCATAAATCCCCGATATGTCTCCACGTCGGGCGCTGTGTGGGCATCATCGCAGGTGATGACGGCGACTGGGATGTCTGTTTGGCCACGTGCGGGAGACCTCCTGTCATGCTCGCGGCCGGAGGGGTATCAAGGAAGGTGGCCAGAAAGGACATGCCGATGGGCAGCAGGTACACCTACCACTACTTCCACCGCCGGGGTCTGATGGGACGACCGTTCGGTCCCCTACTCGTTCTGTTCGCTGCGGTTCTGGCCGCTGTGGGGATGATCAGTGTGGCTCTGGTCGCCGTGCTGATGGTGCTCGTGCCCTTCCTGCTGACCGGAGTGGGTGTGGTGGTCGTGGTGCGGCACTTGAGCCGCCGCCATCGGCGAGCGGTGCGCGACCAGCAACAGGCGCCGATGCCCGCCAGAGTGCCATCTGTTGGGGTGGGCGGGCTCAGATTCAGTCAGCCTGTGCCGGACTGGCGCGCTACCCGGGCGAGGTTCGCCCAGCTGCGCGGTGAGTACGGCCGATTCGAGTGCGATCCTCTCGCGGTACTGCGCCTGCCGGCGTTGGCCGACGTCACAGTGCCCTCCACCAGCCGCTTCGTTGATGCCTTTGCCGAGGCTCAGGCACTGGACACGGACACCGAACCACCGGTGGCTCACCGCGCTCGCTACGCCACCGCGGTGGATCAGGCCTGGCGCTCCTGGCAGGCCGCTCGCGACGCAGCGGAACGCATCCGGCTCGCTGGCATTCCTGAACAGGAGCAGGCCACGGTGCAGCGAGCGATCAAGCTGCTCACCATGGCCCGGGACTCCGACCACGACGCGGAGCGCATAGCCGCGTACGCGAAGGCCCGCGCGGAACTGGCAAAACTGGACCGCAGTGGAACGCTGCGCCTTCCCCCGGCCGCTGCCGCCGCACTGGATGCCGCCGCTCGCGGCCAACTACCACCAGCCCGGACCGCAGGCTGACGCCCGAAACCGCGGCGGCCTAGGTGCAAACCCGATCCCGGACGGCGCTCATCAGATCAGCGGCGGCCTGAGCGTCGAGCTGCGCGCCGAGACGTTCGAAGCAGGCCCGGGCGCTGGCCCGCTCTATCCGAGCCGAGTCGGGTTGGCCGGCCCGATCCAGCGCGACGGCCAGCTGCATCTGGGCTCGCGCGCTCTCGTAGGGCGATCCGGCCTCCCGCCACAGTTCAACGCTGTGACGCAGCGAGGGCAGCGGGCTGTCCTCGCCGGTAGCCGACGCCAGCTGACCACGGGCACACTCGGACGCCGCGAGCAATGCCTTGCTGCCGTAGGTCTGCGCCGAGGATGCCAACTCGGCGACCGCAGCGCGGGCCGTGTCGAGATCGTCGACGGCCAGCGCGATGGTCACCTGGTCGGGGAGTAGCCGGCTGCGGCTCAACCGATCCCAGCCCTCCCCTGCCAGCCCAGCATTGATCAACGCGGCGGCCTCGGCTGGACGCCCGCGGCGTAGCTCCAACTGGGCCCGACCGGGCAACGGGCTGGCGCCCAGTTCCGCGGCCTTGGCGAAGGCCTCTTCAGCGCTGGCGAGGTCGCCGAGCCGCAGCCGGACCTCACCGATGCTGACGAAGGCGAGGCCAGCGTGGGCGGGATCAAAGCACTGGGTGCGGGCACAGGCCTGGTGGGCCTGCTGTTCGGCGAGCATCCAGGCGCCGCGGCTGATCAGGATCTCGATGCGGTGGGTCTCGCAGTCACCGGGAAAGCTGGTCAGGCCGGTGCGCGCAAAGCAGTCCTCGATGGCCTCGGTCCATTCCTGGGCGCGGCGGTAGTCACCCAACTCGTAGCAGGTGCGCACGACCTGGCAGAAGACCTGCACAGCGGGGAACTGCGATACAGCGCCGCCGACGGCGATCGCCATCCCCTCATCATGCAGGGCCAGTCCCTCCGCCACCTGCCCGCGCCGGATGAGCACCCCACCCTGGAACACCATCCCGATGGCTTGTAGATCGGCGACGCCGTACCGTGCACCCGACTCGTAGGTCGACCGGGCGGCAACCAGGCACTTCTCATGGTCGTCCGTCCTCAGCGCAAAGAGCATGGATGCCCAGGACAAGTAGCCGTGCTCGGCGCAATCGGGCTCGGTCTCCAGTAACCGCCGCGCGCGCTGGAACCAGCCGTTGGCCACCGCGAACCGCTGAAAACCGCAGTACTGCATCGTGAGGATGACCGCGGCCACAGCGGCGCTACGGTGGTCACCGGCTAGCAGGTAGGCGTGGTGGGCACGCTGCCGCGCGGCCAGCGCCTCCCGGTAGCGCCCCAGCCAGTAAGCCGCCTCGGCCAGGCCGACAAGCTCGTCCGCGGCCAGCGCTGCCACCTCCTCGGCCCGGGACAGCAGCTCGAAGGCGTGTTTCCAGTCGTGCGCGGCAAGCGCAGCCCGGGCCACCGGAAGCAATTCGTCCCCGGTCGGCAGCTCCGCCGGCCTGGAGCGCCCGCGGGTGGGCTCTAATGGAAGCGGTCGCCAGTCCAGGTCCGGACGTTGGGCGAGCACGGCCTCATGTAGCCGGACCAGCTCCGGGCTCGGGTCGATGCCGAGCTGGTCGGCCAGCTGGCCGCGCAGCCGCGCGTAGGCGCCCAGCGCGTCGGCCTGCCGCCCGCAGCGGTACAACGCCCGGATGAGCTGAGACCACAGCCGTTCACGCAATGGTTGCTCAGTCACCGCGCGCCTCAATTCGCTGCACAGCGCCCCGTGCCGGCCCAGCGCGAGATCTGCCTCCACCCGATCCTCCACCGCCATGGCACGCAGCTCGGTCAGGCGGCTGATCTCAGCTTGAGCGAAGAGCTCGAAACCGAATTCGACCAGCGGTTCGCCGCGCCACAATGCCAGCGCGGCACGCAGGGTCTCGGCAGCCTGCCTAGGGTCGGAGGCCAGCGCATCGTGACCTTCGCTGACCAACTTCCCAAACCGCACAGCGTCAATCGCCTCGGACGCGACAGCCAGCACGTAGCCTTGGCCGCGGGTGCGGAGCACACCATCCTGCGCCCGCGGGGCACGGTCGGGCTCCAACGCCCTACGCAGGTGGGAGATGTAGGTCTGCAACGTGTTCGCAGCGGTGGCCGGCGGCTCGGCTCCCCAGAGCACCTCGATCAACCGCTCTGCGGAGACCACCTCGTTGGCGTGCACGACGAGCACCGCCAGCAACAACCGCTCCTTGGCACTGGATACCTCGATCCGGCATCGGCGCTGATCCAGCGCCTCCAGCGGGCCGAGAATCGCGAATTCCACTAGTGCTCCCGACCCATCAGTAGGAGTTCAGTCGTTCTCCAGTCCTGCTCGGCAGACTGCGCACCTCATTGCGCTCCACGTACGCGGGGACAGCAGTGACCGAGAGCATAAACGCGCGGGCAGCCGGCTTACAGCAAGGACGGGCTTATCTCCACGACCGAGGACACCATTTGGTGCAGTGGCTACCTGACGAGCTACGCCGATCTGGCCAAGCGAGCGGCCGCAGTCACCGCTGCGCTAGCCAAGCTCGACATGCGGCCGCACGATTGGGTTCTGATCATGTTGCCCGACGGCCCTGAGCTCATCCAGGCCTGCGCCGGAGTGAGACACCTGGACGCAGTGCCGGTGCCGATCAATCCGCTACTGGCAGACACCCAGATCACGGCCACCGCCGCTGAAACAGGGGCCCGGCTGGTGCTGGTCCACGAGGAGCGGATCCATGGCTTAGCCGACCTGGACGCGTGGACACCAGTAAAGGTGGGCCCGCGCCCACGGGAGATGGGCCCCCCCTATGGGG
>CAXUFG010000054.1:20998-25686 GCA_964250265.1 uncultured Pseudonocardiaceae bacterium
CCCTGGCCGGTGGCCCACGTGTCGGGGGGGACCAGCTCCACGGGCTCTGGGCCGCCGCATTGCGGTAGCTCAGAGCAGGCGACGGGTACCCGCCGGCAAGGGGGCGGCGGGTCCCCGTCACAGGTTTGCGGCCTGTCACCTTGTGGAGAAGTTGTCACACCTTGTCAAGAAATTGGGCCCGCTGCTCGTCCAGCAGGTCCGCGGTCAGCCTGGCCAGCTCTGGATGTGCGCTGAGCTGTGGATCCGCGTGAATCACCTGCTGGGCGGCCTCCCGCGCCTGGCCGATCAGGTCTTCGTCACGCAGCAGTGACAGCAACCTGAGCCCGGATCGGCGGCCGGACTGCACCGCGCCCAGCACATCGCCTTCGCGGCGCAGCTCCAGATCCAGGCGAGCCAGCTCGAACCCGTCGGTAGTGGCGGCGACCGCGTCGAGCCGCTCCCGGGCGGTGGTGCCTTCCGGGGAGTCGGTCACCAGCAGGCACAGTCCCGGATGCGAGCCACGGCCCACCCGACCGCGCAGCTGGTGCAGCTGGCTGATCCCGAACCGGTGCGCGTCCATGACCACCATGACGGTGGCGTTGGGTACGTCCACACCGACCTCGACGACGGTCGTAGCCACCAGTACATCGATCTCACCAACAGCGAAGGAGCGCATCACGGCGTCCTTCTCCTCGCCTGGCAAGCGGCCGTGCAATACCCCCAACCGCACCTGGGCCAGCGGGCCCTCCGCGAGCTGGGGAGTCAATTCTAGGACCGCCAGCGGCGGGCGAGCGTCATCTTCGCCGACGCCCTCATCGGCCGCGTCCTCACCGGCAGCATCCGCACCTCCGATCCGGGGGCACACCACGTAGGCCTGCCGGCCGGCGCTGACCTCCTCGGTGATCCGCCCCCACACCCGGTCGAGCCAACTGGGTTTCTCCCCGACCGGTACCACGCTGGTCGAGATGGGCGACCGACCGCGGGGCAGCTCACGCAGCGCGGAGACCTCCAGATCGCCATAGACGGTCATCGCGACGGTGCGCGGGATCGGCGTCGCCGTCATCACCAGCACGTGCGGGCTGGTGCCGTTGACGGCTCTGGCACGCAGTGCGTCGCGCTGCTCGACGCCGAAGCGGTGCTGCTCATCAACCACCACCAGGCCCAGCTCGGCGAAGGACACCCGGTCCTGGATTACCGCGTGCGTGCCGACGACGATCCCGGCGGTCCCGCTGGCCGCGTCCAGCAGCGCCTGCTTCCGGGCCCGGGCCGGCAGCGACCCGGTGAGCAGCGCGATCCGGGTGGCGTGCTCGGCTGACCCCAACTCACCTGCGCAACCGTGCGGACCCAACATCTCTCGCAGGGACCGGGCATGCTGCGCGGCGAGCACCTCCGTGGGAGCCAGCAGCACGGCTTGCCGCCCCGCGTCGAGCACCTGCAGCATCGCACGCAGCGCCACCACGGTCTTCCCGGATCCGACCTCGCCCTGCAGCAACCGGTTCATCGGATGCTCACCGGCCAGCTCACCGGCCAGCAGCGCACCTATCTGCTGCTGGCCGGCGGTCAAGCTGAAAGGCAGCGCGGCGTCGAACGCGGCGGCCAGCCCACCCTCCCGGCGCGGGCAGGCCGGAGCGGGCCGCAGCGCCGCCTCCTGACGACGTCGGGCGAGGGTGAGTTGCACCGCCATCGCCTCGTCCCACTTCAGCCGCCGCTGCGCGGCCCCGATCTCGGCGCGGAGGTCGGAGCGGTGCACCGCGCGCAGCGCCGCACCCAACGCGGGTAGCCGGTGCCGGGCCCGAAGCTCGGCCGGCAGCGGGTCTTCCGGGTCGTCCAGTAGGTCGAAAACCTGCCGTACGCAGAGCTGGATTGCCCAGGACGTCAGTTCCTTGGTGGCGGGATAGACCGGGATCAACGCTCGGGAGAATTCCGCGAGCGCCGCAGCATCCTCGTCGAGCAGCTGGTATCTCGGATGGGTGAGCTGCAATTCGTGTTTCTTGCCGTACGTCGTCACCCGGCCCGCGAACAACGCCCGACGCCCGCGGGTGAAGGTCCGGGGCAGCACGCGGTGCTGGTTGAAGAAAGTGAGCTTCAGCTCGCGGGAGCCGTCCCAGATCACCACGTTCTGGATGGTGCCCTTCTTGGTCTGCATCTGCCGCGAGCTGCACTTGCGGATCTCGGCGACTACCGTGACGTCTTCCCCCGGCTCGAGATACGCAATCGGGGTGAGCTGGCCCTGGTCGGCATAGCGGCGCGGGTAGTACCGCAACAGGTCACCGACGCTGTGCACGTCCACCTGCTCGGCAAGCAGCGCCGCCGTTCTCGTGTCAATCACCCGGTCCAGGGCATCGTCCATACCGGCCACTGCTCACTCCACCCCTACCAGTAGCACGCGCCCCGGCACGTCACCGACGTAGACCACCATCTCGACGTCCGGATGCGCCGCGCGCAGCTGCCCGATCAGCGCGTCACCGAAGCCGTCCGGGGCATCCTGGCCGAGCAGCACCGTCACCAGCTCCCCTCCCGCGGACAGCATTCGCGCCACCAGCTCGCCGGCAGCGACCAGTGGGTCGCGGTTGATCAAGACGACTTGTTCGACAATTATGCCTCCTCACCCCGGGACGTGATCGGCAATACGCGTGACCTTGATGCGATGTGGCCGCCCAGCCCGCATTCCCGCCTCGATCGCGGCACCGGCATCGGAGCAGTGCACGTGCACATTCCACAACGCCGCAGCCTGCCCGTCCCAGGCTTCGCCAGTGCCGACGATCGCCACACAGTCGCCCAGCGTGGCCAATTCGGTGCGCAAGGCCCCGATTCTGGCCTCGTCAGCGCCCGCCAGCAGGTACATCACTTCGTACTCGTAGTCCGTGGAACCGCCCTGCGGCGCAGGGGGCGGGCGCGGATGGATTCTCGTCGCGGCAGCCGGCCGGATACCGGGACGCTCGGTCACCACCGCCAGCAGCGCCTCGAGCAGCAGGATCAACCCGCGACCGCCCGCGTCCACCACCCCGGCAGCGGCCAGCGCGGCGAGTTGACGGGGAGTGTCGGCCAGCGCGGCGCCCGCCGCGGCGGTCGCCGCCGCCGCGCCCTGCCCGCGGTCGTCGGGACGCACCGCCGCGGCCGCCGGCGCCGCCGCGTGCAGCACGGTCAGCACGGTGCCGGGGACCGGTTCTGATACTGCTGCCATGGCGAGCTCGTCGGCCCGGCGAAGGCCTTCCCGCAACGCCGCACCGTCCCAGCTCGGCGCGTCGGACTCCGCATCACCACCGATGAGGGGCTCGGCCAGCCCACGTAGTACCTGGGACAGAATCACCCCCGAGTTGCCTCGCGCCCCCATCAACGCGCCGCGGGCCAGCACCGCAACCGTGCGGCCAGGGGGAACATCCGGATCCTCACCGTGATTGTGGCGGAGCACCGCATCCAACCCGGCCCTCATCGTGGCCAGCAGGTTCGAGCCGGTGTCCTGGTCCGGGACCGGGAACACATTCAGCGCGTCGATCTCGTCACGGTGCGCCGCTAACACATCACAGCAGGTGGCTGCCCAGCGACAGACCGCCGCCCCGTCCAGCGACTGCAACACCGCGGCTTCTCACCGCCTTCATCGGGGCTTTGCCAAAGGTTACCGTCCACTTCAATCTGGTCGTAGGAGTTATCCCGGTGCGCATCCTCGTGCGCCCTCGGGTTACCCTTATCGGGCCGCCCGGGATCGGGCGTGCCACCCTCGCGACTAACCAGGGAGTGTGTGACGTGGCTGCCGTGTGCGATGTCTGCGGTAAGGGGCCCGGCTTCGGCATGTCGGTCTCGCACTCGCACCGGCGGACCCATCGCCGGTGGAACCCGAACATCCAGACTGTCCGGGCGGAGGTCAGCCCTGGTCAGCGCAGACGTCTGAACGTCTGCACCTCCTGCCTCAAGGCGGGCAAGGTCGCCCGGGCCTGACCGCCCGGTCGTCTGACCGCATTCGGCTCCGGATGGCGGGTACCTGCTAGGCCAGGGTCCAGTCGATGGGCTCGGCTCCCAGATCGGCGAGCATGGTGTTGGCGCGGGTGAAGGGGCGGGAGCCGAAGAATCCGCGATCAGCCGACATCGGTGACGGGTGTGCGGACTCGACGCACGGGATGTCTGCCAACATGGGGCGCAGCGTTCGGGCGTCCCGGCCCCACAAGATTGCCACCATCGGCTGCGCGGGACGCGCCACCAGCGCTCGAATGGCCTGCTCGGTGACCTCTTCCCAACCCTTTCCCCGGTGCGAGCCCGGGCGTCCGGGCTCCACCGTGAGCACCCTGTTGAGCAACAGCACCCCACGCGCAGCCCACGGGCTGAGGTCCCCGTTGGACGGGGTAGGCAGCTCGAGATCCTCGCTGTACTCCCGGAAGATGTTGGCGAGACTGCGCGGCACTGGCCGCACATCCGGCTCGACCGAAAATGACAATCCCACCGCATGACCTGGAGTCGGGTAGGGATCCTGACCGACGATGAGCACCCGCACCTGATCGAAGGGCTGCTTGAAGGCTCGCAGGATGTTGGCGCCGGCCGGCAGGTAGCGCCGTCCTGCGCTGATCTCGGCCCGAAGGAACTCACCGGCAGCGCTGATCTGGGCGCCCACCGGGGCCAGGGCAGCTGCCCAGCCGGTCTCCACGATGTCCTCTACAGCTGCTGGCACGGGGGCAGCCTAGCGGCTTTCTCGTGAGTGGCATTCGGTGCTCCAGCAC
>CAXUFG010000055.1:0-25561 GCA_964250265.1 uncultured Pseudonocardiaceae bacterium
CCCGGTGTGGTCGGTGCTGTTTCCGAGCATCGGCGCGCTGGTCACCGACGTCGGCGGGATGCTGTCCCACCCGGCGATCATCGCCCGCGAGTACCGCCTGCCGGCCGTGGTCGCCACCGGCGACGCCACCTCCCGGCTGTGCGACGGGCAGATCGTCACCGTCGACGGGCCCGCCGGCATGGTGCGGGGCGCCCCATGAACGCCCTCCGCCCCGTGCCGGCCGCCGCCGAGCGCTCTGACCAGCAGATGTACCGGCTCAGTGAGGTGCTCGCGACCGCCGCCGCGGTCGACGCCGCTGGCCGCCTCGGCATCCTCGACCACCTTCGTGACGTACCCGCCTGCGCTGAGGAGGTCGCCCGGCACTGCGCAACCGCGCCGGAGCCGACGCACCTGCTCCTTGACGCGCTCGACGCGCTGGGAGTGCTCCGGCGGACCGAGGACGGCAGGTATGTCACCACCGCGGCGGCCCGGTGGTTCACCACCTTGGCACCCGGATGGTCACGCCTCGACCAGGTCATGCGGACCGGGCAGCCCCTCGTCCCGGCGGACACCCCAGCGGGGGCAGCCGAGCTCTATCCCGAGACGGTGCCCTTCCTGTCCCGGCTGGTCGCCCCCGCGGTCCGCCGCGCGACCGAACTCCTCACACCGATGCTCCTCACACCGGTCGGGGGCGACATACTCGACGTCGGCGCAGGCGCCGCGCCGTGGAGCATCGCGCTCACCCTGGCCAACCCCACGGTCCGGGTGACCGCGCTGGACCTGCCCGACGTGCTGCGCACCACCCGCCGAACCGTCGAGGCAGCCGGACTCGCCGCCCAGTTCCGGTTTCTCGCGGGCGACATGTTCACCGCCGAGCTGCCGCCGGCAGCGTACGAGCTGATCCTGCTCGGCAACATCTGCCACCTTTTCGACCAGAACGGGAATCGGGCTCTGCTGCAGCGGCTCCGTCCCGCGCTGAGCCCCGGCGGGGTGCTGGCCATCGTCGACGCGCTGCCCTCCGACGATCCCGAGGAAGTCCGGTCCCTGCGGCTGTACTCCCTCGGCCTGCGCATGCGCACCTCTGCCGGCGCGGTGTACCCCCTGGATTCCTACGCCACCTGGACCCGGGAGACCGGGTACGGCGAACTCACGGCCATCTCCCTGTCCCGAACGCCACCGCTGGCGCTGCTCACGTGCACCAACCAGGAGTGACGTGCCGCGCAGCGTTCACCACGATTCCCTTGACAAGATGCGCCCCATGTGTATCACCGGGGGGACGTGTGGATTTTGTGCAGAGGTGCCGCAGCGGGCAACTTCCCGACCGGAGTTGCCCGCTGTGGCACCTCCGCGTGCTGCCACCCACTCCTCGGGCGATACGGACAGTGACGAAGGCTCTCTGTCAAGCCCCGTCCTAGCGAAGGCCTGCGATGTTCCGGGAGCCGGTCGGTCAGGGCAGGAGTACCACCTTGCCGCCGGCGTGGCCGGTGGTCACCAGTTTGTGCGCGGCGGCGGCCTCAGCCAGCGGGAACGTCCGGGCAACCACGATCTCCAGTTTCCCGTCAGCAGCCAGCGTCACGAGTTCCGAGCGCGCCGGCTCGACGGTGCGCGCCTGCTGACCTGGAACCCGCCCGGCACACCGTTCACCGACCTCATCCTGAACCGCCTCGGGGCCGCCGGCTCACCACCCTGGTGCGGGCCGCGTCGTTCAGCGCGCTGACTCCGCCCCATGATCCACCGTCACCGGAGCAGCGGAGTCATTTGCGTGCGGCAGCGCGGGCAGGCGGGGGACAGGCCCACGACGTTCTCGCCCGCGCACAAGTGGCACAGGACAGTCCGGCAGGCGGCGCATGCCCAACCGATACCGGGTGCGACAACGAGAATGTCGGCCGCCACGTCGTCCGCGGCGTGGGTCGGGCCGCGGCACTGGCGGCAGTAGTCCATCCCCGTTGCCTTCAGCGTCTGCGGAGCCTGCACGTGTCCGAGATAGGCCGCCCGGGCGATGTGCCGGTCGGACTCGACGTGGTGCTCCAGGCGCCCCAGCGCCATGCCGAGGGCGTTGTGGCCGTCGGCGTGGTTCGGGTCGAGCTCGACGCAGCGCCTCAACGGGCCTATCGACTCCTGCGTCGCTCCGGACCGGAGCAGGGAAGCGCCGAGAAGGAACTGGGAATCGACCGAGTCCGGGGCGAGCTCGACCGCTGTCGCGAACGCAAGAGCGGCGTCACCGTAGCGCTGCTCGTGGAAGAAGAGGTTCTTGCCGCGGGTGAACGCTGCTTTCGCTTCCTCTCGCGGGGTGCGCGGGGTCGGCGCGGGTGGCTCGTCGCGGCCGAATAGTCGGGACAGTATCCCCATCGTAACCACCCTCCAGGTGAGCGTCGCGAGTTCAGGTTGCTGGGGAGTGGTGGCCACGTTAGCGATCCCGGCCCGGGAGAGGTCCCGGATCTACCGGTAGAGCGTCTCGATCTCGCGCCGTATTTGGTGGCGATCGGCCGGCGTTGCAGTTTCATGGTGGGGTGAGCTCCGTCCCGCCGGGTAGCCACTCGCGATCGAGCAGGATCCAGCGCTGGATCTGCTCGGGTAACGACAGTTGCGCGTTGGCTCGCCCTACCCCGGCGGCGACCTCATCGAGCACGCACGGCTCGCGGACCAGCGCGCTCACGGAGCGGCCATGGTGGGTGGCAAACGCCTGGGCAGCGTCCGGGTCGAGCACCAGCAGCGCCACGTTGTAGGGCCGGGCGTCGCCGATGCAGACCGCCTGCCCGATCAGCGGGCTGGACGTTTTCAGACGGGTTTCGATATTCGCCGGGGACATGTTGTGTCCCGCGATGTTGATGATCATTTCTTTCTTGCGGTCGGTGATCCGCAGGTAACCGTCGCCGTCGAGCTCACCGATGTCGCCCGAGTGCAGCCAGCCCTGCGCATCGATGGTGTCGGCGGTTTCCCGGGCTGGTTGAGGTAGCCGCGCATCACGCTCGGTCCGCGCATCAGCACCTCTCCGTCGTCGGCCAGGCGCACCTCCACTCCCGGGACAGACGCGGTGACCGCCGTCCCCCTCGCGCGCGAGGGCGACCTCGGCGCGGGAGCCGTCCGGGGTGGTCAGGCACACCGCGTCCGGACCCTGCTGAGGATCCCCGCCGCAGGGCGAGTGCGGTAGACACAGGTACCGATGAGTTTTGCATCGCCCCGCGGTCCATACCTCGAAGGCACGATGAGTCCTGCAGCTTCGTGAGTTGATGAGATGAATCGGAGAGCGTCCACTATGACGAGCGAGACGGTCAGCGCGATCGCCACCATCAAAGCTCCCGCCGAGACCGTGTTCGCGGTCCTCACAGACCCGAGGAATCATGCCGCTATCGACGGCACCGGCTGGGTCCGAGAATCCCTCGAGGGTGAGCGCTTGGCCGAAGTGGGTCAGATCTTCGGGATGGCGATGTACCACCGCAACCACCCGGACGGAAGCTATGAGATGGTCAACAAGATCCGGGTATTCGACCCGCCACGCGCCATCTCCTGGGAGCCGGGCCAAGATGCCGCAGGCGATGGCAACCCGGAGTTCGGTGGGTGGATCTGGCGCTACGACCTGAGCCCGGTCAGCCAGTCCGATACTGCGGTCACGCTCTCCTACGACTGGTCGGCCGTACCGCAATTCCTCCGGGAGCAGATCCAGTTTCCACCGTTCGACTCCGACCATCTCGACAACTCGCTGAGGCACCTGGCCGAGATCGTCACGTCTGACACCCGATCCGGCGAGTAAGCGAGACCGGTCGCCGGGAAACCACCATGGGTCCTCGGGATGGGGGCCTGACGTGGAGCTCGGAGTGCAAGGACCGCGTCGAGGTAATCACCGATGGCGTCCCGGTTGCGGGTCAGGCACCGGATTCGATCGGTCATCCGGTCGCGCTCGTGCTCCAGCGTGGCAGTCCGGGATCGAGCAGCCCCCTGATCTGCAGGACCCGATCGACGAAGCGTTCGTCGTAGTCGCGGTAGCCGTTCGAGCAACGACCAGCGACGATCAATCCCTGCTCCTCGTAGTAACGCAACAGCCGGCGGGGTGTGTCAGTGTGCGCCGATAGCTCCCCAATACGCATGTGCTCCACCTCACTCCCGGTGGGCTTGACCTTCATACAAATGTGATGGTTTGAGCATACGTGGCATGCGAAACCACCTCATTGCCCAACGGGAGGCCGCGAGCACCGTGGAGAACGAGCTTTTCGACTACAGCCCGATCACCGAACGCCCGCCGATCAGCTGGCCCGGTGGCGCCAGGGTCGCTTTCTACGTCGGGCTCAAACGTCGACCACTACCAGATCGACCGCCCGTCCACCAGCATCATCCCCGCCACCACCGGCCTGACCCCCGATCCGCTCAACTACGGCTGGCGCGACTACGGGCCCAGGGTCGGCATCTGGCGGATGATCGAGAGCCTGGACCGGCACGGTCTGCGGGCCAGCGTGCTGCTCAACTCCGACGTCGCCAAGCGCTACCCACAGATCATCGCGGCCGGCCGGGAACGGAACTGGGCCTGGCTGGCACACGGTCGGGACAACTCGACGCTTCAGGCTGACATGTCCCGCGACGAGGAGCTCAGCTATCTCACCGAGGTCCTCGACACCATCACCGCCGCCACCGGTGCGCGGCCGCGCGGCTGGATGGGGCCGGCGCTGACCGAGACCTTCCAGACCCCGGCGCTGCTCGCCGAACTCGGCCTGAGCTATGTGCTGGACTGGACCAACGACGATCAGCCCTACCGGTTGAACGTGCCCGGAATGCTCAGCGTGCCGTACTCGGTCGAGCTCAACGACCTGAGACTGTTCACCAACATGGGCCTCAGTGGGCCAGATTTCGTGCAGATCGTCAAAGATCAGTTCGAGCAGCTGCGCGCCGACTCCGAGCACAGCGGCCGGGTGATGGCCCTGGCGCTGCACCCGTTCGTCATCAACCAGCCGTTCCGGCACAAGTACCTGGACCAGGCGCTGGCCTACCTCGCGGCGCAACCGGATATCTGGCTGACCACCAGTGACGACATCGCCGAGCACTATCTGCGAGATCGAGCCGCCGACTGAGCCGGGACGTCCACCATCAGATCGGCGTGCTGGCCCGGTCGCGAGCGCACAGTTCGGCTTGGCCCCCAAGGGCGAGCAGCCCGGTGGCGCAGGGACGGCGGTTCAGGGCGACAGGGTGGCCGGACGGGCGCTGACAGATCCGACACGCACGGGCCGACGTCCCGCTACGGCGAGTACCGAGCGGAACCCCGAAACTCGTGAGGAGAGTGAAACTATTGGGAGAGGCGGGCTGGCCGGATGACGCGCGAGGAGGTCAGCGAGCGGACCAGCCTCAACGAAGCCACGATCTACCGGCTGGGACAGCCCGCGTGCGGCGCCCACAGCAGCGGACCCTGATGGCTTTGCGTGATCTGTACGGCGTGGTTGATCCGCGCCGCGTCGAGCTGCTCGAGCTGGGCAGTGGCGACGTCCTGAGAGGGGGAGCGCGACCATACCGAGATCGCTCGGCAGCGTCCTGGTCGCAGCAGCGCCGAATCCTGCTTACTGTTTGATATGCACCGTTGGTATCGTGCCGGGTATGCCGACGACGCGAGTGACGATCACGATGGACGACGGCGTCTACCAGGACGCGATGGCCACGGCCGCGGAGCACGGGGTGAGCGTGTCAGCGTGGATCTCCCGGTGTACCCGGCTGGAGACGATGCGTGACGCGCTGGGGCGCCACCAGCAGTGGTGCGCGGCCGAGGACCTGACCGGGCCCGCCTACGAGCAGCAGCGTGCGCACCTGGCGGCCGAGGCGGCTGCCGAGCTGGACCGCCCAGGCGAAGCCCGCGGCCGGATGCCAGCGATGCCGCCTAGGCCCCCGCGCTTCGGCGATGTCTGGAGCATCAAAGGCGGGGTGATGGGACCGGAGCCGTGGCTGATCGTGTCCAATGACCTGTACCTGGAATTGAGCGAGGACAATATGCTGGCCGTCCCGATCCGGGACACCAGCCGCCCCGGATCCCGGGTAGTCACCGAGCCGATCCCCGACATCGGCCAGGCGGTGCTGGACCGGATCACCGCACTACCCCGCACCTGGCTCATCGGGGACGAACCGGTCGCCGAACTGCATCCCGACCGGCACGCCGAGGTCGGCCGCCGCATCTGCAACCTGATCGGCCCCTGAACCGTTCGACGAACGTGACGCAATTCCCGCACCAACTGTGCGGTGTCGGCCGCGAGCGTGGCCGGGTTGAGCGCGGCGTTGAGGTCGCGGTCAAGCACCACGCCGCACGAAATGCAGACGAACGTTCGCTCGGAGAGGGCGAGCTTGGCTCTCATCCCAGCGACGTGCAGGTCTTCGATCACGATCGTGTCGAAGTCGGCAACGAGGCGGGTAGTAAGCCGGCAGGGGAGCGCAGCTCCGCGTCCAGGCGGCGCGGGTTGGGCACGTGCTCCCCGGTGGAGAGCACGGCCAGCTCGGTGATGCCGAGGTCCACACCAGCTACCCGACCACCGTCGCGGGGGGCCGGGGCGGGCTCGTCGACCTCCACGGAGAACGCGACATGCCACCGTCCGCGCTGATAGGACAGCGTGGCGGAGCGGATGCGGGCGGTCCCCGCGTCGAGCTTGCGGGCAAGCTTGCGGGTCGACTCGCCGGTGCGCACGGCGCCGATGACCGGCAACCGGATGTGGCCCCGGTCGACACCCAGCCCGAACGCACCGTGGTGAACCGGCAGGCACGTGTAGCTCTCTGGCGCTGCGGCTCTTACGTGCGGATCCCGGGTCGTCGGCGCAGGATGTCCAGGACGAAGTTCTCGTCCTCGTGGTGCACGACGGTGTCAAGTTCGCTGCGCTGACCGAGTTGGTCGTGCACGTTGAAGCCGTCGTAGCCGTAGCTCTTGTCGCTGGCCCTCCAGTGGGCGGCGACGAACTCACCGCCCGGTCGAAGCCGGGAGATGAGCCCGTCCAGCAACCGCCCCAAGTCGCCCGCAGTGAAGTAGTAAAGGATCTCGCTGGCGACCACGAGGTCAAAGGTGCGATCTGGCAGTTGCGCCGGGAGCACTGCGTGAGCGACCGTGACGTGATCGGACCCCCGCAGTTTGGCGCCGGTCGCGCGGACCGCTGTCGGCGCACGGTCGACGGCGAGCAGTGCGTTGTAGCCGGTACCGGTGCCGATCTCCAACACCTTCTGACCGTCGCCGACGTCCAGGGCTTCCAACATGCGGGTCATCAGGCCCGGTGTCGAGCTGGAGGACAGGAACACCGGCGGCCCGGGCCCGTCTTGATCGATCTTGGTGACCAGCGCGGCGTTGGCGTACACCCGCTCGATCCACTCGGCGTTGGTGGCGTCGATGGCCACCATGCCGCCGTCGCGTCGCACATAGAAGGACGGCACGAACACATGCCGGGGCACCGCTTGCACGGCCGCCCGCCACACCGGCGAGGTTAGCTTGCCGGTCGCGATCAGCTCATCGGCCAGGTCGGCGGCCCGTGTCGCCCAGTCCGTCACGACGGGCGCGTTCCCGTTCAGGGTCGTCATGTCGTGCCCTTCGCCAGCATCGTGGCCATCGCCGCCACCATTGGGGCGCCGGTCGCGGCCTCCCAGCCGAACTGCGTCCGCTGTTGGCCTCAAGCATGACCCACTCATCGGCGGGTGTGACCACGATTAAGGAATTTAGCAGCGGAAAATTGCACGCTAGCTGACTGCTGTTTATCAATTGTGCAGGCATTTCCGTCCACTTGCCAGGGTTCACAGCTCCGCTCGTGATCTCCCGGACGGTCGCTTGGCCTCCACCGACGCACTCTTCCCGCGTGGCATGGCCATCTTCTTCGCGTCTTCCTGAGCCAAAGCCAGCGTCCGCATCAGCTCGTCCACTTTCCGCGGCTCCATAATAGCTTCCCAGGTAAACGGCGGGTGGATCGACATCCACACCTGTCCCCGCTGGACTGTGACGAATACGGTCGCTGCAATCCCGCCAGTACCCGTCACCGAGACTTTGCGGCACGCGAACGAATCAGTGTATACGGCCTGTCCAATTCTATCGTCAGTCACCGCCGTTACTCCCGACCTCGGCGCAGGCAAAATCCCCAAGCACAAAGGCTGCTGCCAGCTCCCTCCGCAGCGGTACGGCATCTTTCGAGCTCAGGTGCACCCGTGGCCCATCCCGTCGGCCCTGAAGAACCAAAGCGCCGGTATCCATCTCAGTGACAAGCACCGTGGGTGGTACGGACACGCTGGGATGGATTCCACAACTCACGTCGAGCAGCGATGACAATTCACCGCTGCCATCACCACGATAGAATCCGCTCGCATCCGTGCCTGTCTGGCAGTAGTCATCGCTCTTCACGCCTGCGACCTCGCCCGTGTGCTCGTCTCGTGCCTCAAGAGCTGGACGGCGCCCAGAGCCGGGGAACACCGGACCGGTGGAAGCGGGGGATGTCCTGCATCTGTCAGGACCCCACCAGCTCAGCGTTCAGCCCGGCTCTGGGGCCTTGATGCAACCGTGCCCGTATCCTCCGCAACGACCCACCCGGAGCGGCCATGATCTCTGTCCGGATGTCCTGGCCATGCGGGGAGCTTCCGCCACGGGTTGGCCGGGTGGTACCCAGGCGGTAGCGTCCAGCTGCCACTTGCGGAAGCCGCCTACGGAGTGAAACTGCCACGACATCGCGAAGGGGACATGTCCGAGCCACGCAGTCAGAAGCAGCAACGCGAGCAGCTCGCGCGTTCGCTGCGGGCCGCAGGCAAGTCGTGGGTAGTGGTCGCCAACTCGCTACGGCAGCGATATCGCTTCAATGCCCGGGTAGCCTTCCGCTACGCGCACGGCTGGAGCCAGCGCCAGGCCGCTGACGAATGGAACCGGCGCTGGCCCGACGAACCTAAGTCCTTCAAGGCGTTTTCATACTGGGAGCAGTGGCCAAGTAAAACCGGATATGCCCCTTCCTTCGACAATCTCAGCAAACTGGCGGAACTGTACGAGTGCGCCGTCAGTGATTTACTCGTTGACTTGCCTGACTTTCGGAATCGCGATACAGCCAGCAGGTTTGGTTTGTGTGCTGCGGACAGAATAATAGCCACCCTTCCCGTCGAGCGTAGACTTGACAGCGAAGCAGGAGTGTTGGCTCAGAACGACCGAGGTGAATGGGGTGCGCTGTCGCCACTATTCCTGTCGCGAACAGCTGACCCGCTCGTGCAGCGACTACAAGAGGTAGATTTTACTGAATTGGCGCAGGTGATCGTGATGTGGATACAGCATCTCAATCCGTCCGTGAGCCGTCGTGAGTTATTGTTTAAGCTGAGTACCGCCTTTACGGCCGCTGCCGTCGCGCCGCTCTTTGATGCACTGAACCCAGACGAACACGAACAGGTGACGCGCGCCATGCAGGACCCCTCAATCTTCGATCTGGCGGCCCTTCGCTACTCCGAGAGCATGATTACTAACATCAGGCAGCAAGGTGACGTACTCGGTCCCCAGCTCACCCTGCAAAGTGCCATTGGGCACCGGCAGATGGTACAGCGGTTGGCCCAAGCGGCACCCGAAAAGTTTCAGCGGCGTGCCGTATCTGCCTATGCTGAGCTGACCCAGCTCGTCGGGTGGTTGTGCTTCAATATGGGCGACTACCAGAGCGCGCAGCATTACTATGACGATGCCCGCAGTGCTGCGCATGATGCCCAGAACGTCGAGCTAGTGACTTACATCCTGTGCACCATGAGCCACCTCGCTACTTGGCAAGGTAAGCCACGCGTCGGTATTGATCACGCCGTGGCCGCTGCCGTCTGGGCCGATCGGGCACGCAGTCCTCTGTCTCGTGCCTACGCCGCCGATGTGGCTGTCCGGGCGTATGTAGCCGACAACCAGCCGGACAAATGCCGGGAAATCCTCGACCGAGAATACGCCGCCCTCCAAGCGGCAAGGACAGAGGGGCCGGGCGCTGCCTGGTGGTACTTTTATGACGAGTCCTTCTATTGGCGGACTGAAGCCGAATGCGCGCTGAAGTTGCAACGCCCCGAAGCCGCGATGGATGCACTCGACAAATCATTGACGCTAGTTGACCCAGCCAATCTGCACAATTATACATTCCGGTTGCTTTTTCGGGCCGAGGCGTGCATTCAACAGGCGGAAATCACTGAAGCCAGCAGTATTGTAGCGGACGTTGCTCGTCTCACCGTGGGAAGCGCCTCGCAACGGATAACCCAGCGGGTCATGGACCTGCGTGCCTTGCTGTCACCCTGGGAACGAACTAAACCGGTGCGTGAGCTCGATAGTCACTTAGCGGCTTACCGCTCCGCAGGAGGGAGCGGCAGCGGCAATACGAAGCGTACATACTCCCGGTAGTACGCACCCGGCTTGCCAGGCACGATACCCATTTTCTGCCAACCCCAGTGTGCATACAAGCCATGCGTGTCAGTGGCCTTGGGATTGCTGGCGAGCGTGGCCCGTTCCTCCGAGCGCTGTGACAAGAAGGCGTCATGCACCGTCCGGCCAATACCTTTGGCTTGCCAGGCTCGGCGAACCTCGATCTCAGACAGGACCACGGTGCGTGAGCCGGTTTCCTCGGTGAAGCCCTGCGGCGGTTCCGGAGACAGCCCATCCCACCACCCTCGCTCCGGCCGCAGGCTGTAGCCGAAGGCAAAGCCGACAAGCTGCTTTCCGACGCGTGCGGTCACCAGCGAGTAGTTGACGCCCTGCTGTGCTGCCTTCGCCCGGTCCCGGAAGGCGCTCGACTTCTCTCGCGTGTCCTCACCTGGTACCGCGCCGTACGCGTCGGCGTAGACGTCACACAGCTCATCCATGAGCTGTGCCGCTTCATCGCTGGTGTGGTGGGCGAGGGTGAGGCCTTCCGTGGCGGGCATGGGGCGAGTTTATGGCTCTCTCGCTGCAAGGTGGAAGGGTGCACCTCTGACTGGACGCGTGTGCTGTAGGTTGGGCGACATCTACAATCACCTCGCTATTATTATTGCGAACGAAGCATGGCCCGCCTTTTGCTGACCTCTGAACCCGGTGGAACGGTGACAAAAAGCCTTCAGCTGGACGGCCAATTCTGGCTGCCGGACGACCCGGACACCAAAGTCACGGGGATTGTCACCTTTTCATCGTCAGAAGGCGCGGCCTTGTCGCTCATCGGCAGCTTCATTGACATCATGGATAAGGTGGAACGGCGTCCATCGCCGGACTATAGGCGCATCGTCGGTGAGACGGTCCGTGGTAATCTTACCCTTGATGACTGCCATCTCACATTCGAGGACCCGTTTCAGGGGCGCCAGCGTTTCGTAGTAAGCAGGTTGCTTACCAACTTTGCGTATGATCGCGACGAAGCGGTTGAGGTCGATTGGCTAAAGGTGCGGCTCAGCGATTTCTTTCTCTGGTTAGCCGACGGCGTTCCTCGCATGGTCCCAGATTGGACCGCGCTTGCAGACGCGGAGGGCGACATACTTATGACTGCTCTTAGCGCCAAAAAGGTCGAAAATATTCAACTTGACAACAATGCCCAACTCTCCTTGGTACATGCAATCTCTGCGACGTTCGACATAGGGTTCACGTCATTGCGCCAGAATGCAAAAGCACAGTTCAAGTTCCATACTCTGGTAGATCTTGACTCGGCGCTCGACCATGCAGTGGCTTCAGATCGCCGCGCACGATCTGATCTCGAATGTATCCAGCGATCTGCAGATACTTCGGGATCGCCTCCCGAATCTCGGGCACCCGGGTCCTCGCTGATCATAAGTGGCCTATCGCAGTAGCCACCGTAGTCTTTGCGTGTCACTCAAGGTGTGTAGTGTCGCTGTGATGGGCGCGCTGGTCATCGCTGCTGGCGGGGGCGGTGACGCCATCACCGGATCAGTCCTTGCCGGACCGCTCGGCCTTGCCGAACGACCTATCGTGATGACCTACTCGTGGGACCGTTTGATGATCGATCCGCTCCCCGGTCCTCGCTCAGCCACCGATTTCACCGGTCTGCGCCAGCTTGCCCCGAACGTCCTTGAAGTCCTCCCGTCGACGGAGCCGATCAGTCCTGCGGGTTCGTCATTACCCCGGCTTGCTGCCGAGCTTCCCACCCGGATTCTGCTGCTCGACCCCAGCGGGAGGCGCGGCAGGGATGGCGACCCAGATCAGCGCCGCTGCCGCTTACTTCCACGCCGAGACCATCGCGTTGATCGATGTCGGCGGCGACGCACTCACCGATGGCTCAGACCCCGGACTTCGTAGTCCGCTAGCCGACCAGCTTGCCCTCGCCGCCTGCATCTGCACCGACCTCCCCAGCCAGCTCATCATCGCTGCTCCCGGCATCGACGGCGAACTATCGCCCACCACCATCCGCACCCGGCTCGCCCATCTGGGCGCCGGGCAACTTCCCAACCTCAGCATGATCGACCTCGCACCGATACGTCCCGTGTTCAACTGGCACCCCTCAGAGGCATCCGGGCTGCTCGCCGCCGCCGCGGCAGGACGACGCGGGCACGTCGAAGTTCGCGATGCCGGCGACCACATCGAGCTGACCACTGCGACGCCGGAACTCTTCACCGTCGCTGCGACAAGAGCTCTCCACACCACACCCGCGGCACTGCTCACCGACTCGCAATCACTCAGCGACGCGGAGACGATCATTCGCGGCGCAACAGGCATCTCCGAGATCTGCTACGAGACCAAAAAAGCCGAACGCCTACGCGATCGTCGCGCTCACTTTCTCACTTCCGATGATTTACCGGAAATCGACAGCCAAGCAGCACGCGCTCACCAGCAAGGGGCTGACTTCATCAGCTACGACGACTCTCCGAACTGCTCGGCGCGACCACACTGGACGCCTTCGATGCCCTATCCACCCTCCTGGCATCCAACCGCCCGGATCACTACGAGCCATCGCTGTACCGGACACGCTGACCACTGCCAGGATCAAACTGCTGATGTCGCCTACCCGGCCCTGGGCGGGTGGCCCGGTTTCGGCGAGCCCGGTCAGGGCCTGCGGCAGTGGGCCCTGGTGCAGGACGCCGAGGCGTTGGGTGGCGCGGGTGCGGGCGACGCGGAGTTCGACCGCGCCAGCTCGCGCGTCGATGAGCTGGACTTTGCCGCGCCGCTGCGCGCTCTTGCGGTTGGTGACGATCCAGAAGTACGTGGAGATGCCGGTGTTGTAGAACAACTGGTCGGGCAGCGCGACCACGGCCTCCAGCCAGTCGTTCTCGATGATCCACCGGCGGATCTCCGACTCGTCGGAGCCGGCCGCGCCGGCGAACCGTTGAACACGATCGCGAGCCGGGTGCGCCCTGCGCAGCCGCCTCATCTTCGAGATCATGTGCTGCAGGAACGAGAAGCTGCCGTCGTTGATGTGCGGCAGTCCGGCGCCGAACCGGGCGCCGAAACCATCCCTGTGGTGTTCGGTCCGCACCACGTCGGCGACCTTCTTCCACTCGACGCCGAAGGGGGGATTGGCCAGCAGGTAGTCGTACCGCTCGCCGTCGAAGGCGTCCTCGGAGAAGGAGTTGCCGAACTCGATGTTGTCCGCGGTCTCGTTGGACAGCTCGGAGAAGCGGCGGACCAGCTCCTCGTACAGGTAACCCATCTCCAGGTTGGACACCTTGTCCGGGTGCAGGTCCACCTGCGGGTCGCAGAACTTCGACACCACCAGATACAGCAGGTTTCGCCCTGGCCAGCCGGGTGATCTGCGCGTCGAACTCGAACTTCTCGATCACGTCCCGGGCAGCCTCGGAGAACCCGGCGAGATAGGCGCGCAGCTGGTCGGCGATCGTCGTCGGGTCGGCCAGCACCCGCTGCAAGGTCAGCGGTGTGGTGTTGTAGAAGGCCAGGTCACCAGCCGCCGCCCGCAGGATCGCGTCACGGTTGCCGTACTGCTTGTGTACAGCGAGCACCGTGGTCTTGGTCGGCTCCAACACGCAGTCCAGCCGACGGATCACGGTCAGCGGCAGGGTCCCTTGCCGTACTCGGACTGCTTGTAGTCACCGCGCAGCAGGTCGGTCACCGACCAGATGAACGCAGCGTGATTCTTGATCGTCCCAGGAGCGCTGGTCGACATCGACACCTCGTTCATCTCGTCTGGCAGCGTGAGTGATACTCGCACGGCGCGCCGGCCGATCAGACACAACCCACAGTCAGTGTGTTTGGCTGCGGCAAGCAGATCTGGGGTCCCCGCGAGGATCGGCCGACGCGTCAGCGCCGTGGGACCCTGCGCGTGCTGAAGGTGTCTGTAAGTCCGGTCTCCGACACCCCAGTAGTCACGCCTCGTCCAGACATGACGTGATCTTGTCGGGGACCCAGGTTAGGGTGGCGCATGGCTTCGCTGCAGACGTTGGAACGCCGTATCGCCGCGCTGGAGGCTCGCCTGGCTGATGTCGAGGGGGGCTATGGCGACACGCTGTACAAACTGCATCGCGCGAGTGTCAAGGCCGACCTCAGAACGGCGAGGATCCTGGAGCGCTTGGAAATCGAGGACGTATCCAATGAGGATATCGATCAGGCGCTCGATGAGCAGTAACGCATGACGTTGCGTCGCCGAGCAGTTTCGGCACGACCCGGCGGTCCGAACTGGGTGCCGGAGGTGCCCAGGCACCGGCGATGCGTTGCGTGGCTACCCGGCCACCGGTGGCTGCTGCGGTGTCGATGCAGTCGTGCAGCAGCGTCACTGCCGATCGGATGTCACCGCCGCGCAAGTGGGCGGTCGCGAGGTATGTGCCGGTGATGCCGCGCTGGACAACGACATCGTGCCGACCAAGACCGTTGGCTTCCGAGTCCCGCTCAGTCTGGTGCACTGCCAGGTCGTTCAGCCGTCGAGTCGCACCCGGCGAAGGCCGACGCTGGAGACCGTGTACAAGAACGGCCCCGGTTGGCAGCAGGCCTCGGTGATCTGGTCGAGCACGTCGACGAAGCGCTGCGCCATCCCGGCGGCTCGCAGATTTCCGCTGCTGAGACAGAAACCCGGTACTCGAGGACGGCAGCGCGTTCGACCGGCCGGTAGGGTCGAGGAACAACTCGGGCAGACCCTCCGGGTGCACCACCGTCATGGACTGCGGCCAGGTTGATGCTGGCGACGGGGGCGTTCCAGAAGGCATGCGCAAGCCTGGCCGGGATGCGAGCAGCAGGGGTGCACCTCCCGCGGCGACCGCGAGCTGCCGGTACCGCCCGAGACAGCCGCGGGGCCAGCTCGGGCCACCGCGGGTGCAGGTGGTTCGCGTAGGCGATCGTGGCTGTTCGCGCGTTCCCTCGGTGATCGTCTCCCGCCGCATCTCGACCAGTCCGCGCTCGACGAAGTCGCGCAGCGCCCGGCTGGCGGCGGTCGCGGACAGCCTGGCGGCGCGAGCGATCGCTCGTCCGGAGCGCAGGCCCAGGGGGCCACAGGCTCTGCCGCGGTGGATCGCATGGTCCCGTCACACTGAGGAAGCGGCATCGACAAGCGCGACTGGTGATGGTGAGGTGCTGAGGTGCGAGGTCGGGTCCTGCTGGTGGGAAGCGTGCTCGCCGCGATCGCGGTGGCGGTGCTGACCACCGCAGTCCTGTGGCTGGTCGAGCCGGCGCGGTCCAAGGCCGAGGCGATCAAGACCGGCGGTCTCGCCGGTGGCGCGGTGGTCGCGCTGTACGCGCTATGGCTCAACGACCGGCGTCGTCGCACTGACGAGGCGCGACACGAGTTGGAAAGCGACAAGGCGGCCGACGAGCGCTTCATGCGCTCTGTGGAGCTGCTGGGAAACGAAGCTGATCAGGTGCGGGTCGGCGCGCTGCATGCATTGGCATGGCTCGCTGATTCCACTCCCCGCTACAAGCAGACAGTGCTCGACGTGCTCTGCGCCTACCTACGCCGACCGTTCATACACCCCAGCTACACCATGCGCGCGGATGACCCAGATCAGGCGACTGCTGAAGATTCGTTGGAAGCCGACCAGGAGCGCCAGGTACGACTCACCGCCCAACGGCTGATCACGGACTTGCTCCCGTGGGGGCAGGACCCCGATTTGAGGGCTTATCACCTCGACCTGACCGGGGCGAGTCTGGAGTACTTCCGGCTGGGGGGCAGGCGGATCGGCCGCCTCACCGCGCGCCGAACGCGGTTCTACGGCATTACCCGCTTGAGCGAAATGCGCGCGAGCAAGCCTGCTCTGTTCACCGGTGCCACCTTCCTCGGGCGCGTGGAGCTGCAAGAAGCCCGGTTCGAGGGCGGCATCTCCTTCCATGA
This sequence comes from uncultured Pseudonocardiaceae bacterium, assembly GCA_964250265.1. Taxonomy (GTDB): domain Bacteria; phylum Actinomycetota; class Actinomycetes; order Mycobacteriales; family Pseudonocardiaceae. The sequence goes on from CAXUFG010000055.1 coordinate 16,143, forward strand.
GACGACCTTCAACGGCGAGGTGGCACTGAAGGGTGCGTCGGTCAGCACCTTCATCAACCTGGACACCACTGCACCAGAGCGGCAGACCGGCACTCTCGCGATCACCGAAGGGACCAGGGTCAAGGGGGATGCCGGCGGCTGGGCGCTCGCCTGATGCGGTCACCGCCTGCCTGGCCAACCCCGCGTTGTCGGTGCCGGGGTGCATCGTGTTCCCACCACCCGACGACGAATGGGGACACCATGTGCTGGACGTGCGATCACCCAGGCCGCACCTACCGGGACCACCTGGATCACATGCGCGAGTTGATGATCAGACACGGCTGAGCTGTGCAGGGCGTCGAGGCCGACAAGGTCCACCCGCCGTGGGCCTACACCCTGGGGCTCACCGAGTGCGCCCTGCCGGAGCTCGTGGTCACCGGGCTCTCGCTGGGACGGGCGACCCGGTTGCTCAACGGGGTGGCGGCGCACGTCGTGCACGCCGAGCCACCCGCGCCGGGCGAGCGGATCCCGCGCACTGGAGGTGATGAGCGGTCGGCAGGCCGGTCGGCTCGCCGGTCTGGCCCGGTTCCGCCGTGACCATCCGGATGCCCGCCCCCTGATCGCCGGCACCCAGCATGTGGAATCAGCCGATGAAGCAGGGATTGTCGGGCGACACGACGCGGATGATCACTCGGTATGTCTTCGGATCGAGCACGTAAAGGATCCAATTGGCCACGGCTGGCTGTCCGTCACCAACACCTCCAGGGGCCGCGTTACCGCCCCGACTCAGGCGAAGCGTGGACCAGTCCCACGTACCATGATTGACGATGAGCAGAACTTGCTGATCTTGCGGCAGTGTGCTGGTATTGATGCCGGCCAGGGTCAGGTCCGCCGCGCGCACGAGGGTGACAAATGACCGATCATCAGTAGACATGATCAAATGTCTCGGAATGGCCGCCATCGTCTCGGGGGCGACCTTCGTCTTACTGGCGGAGCTACGGATCTTAGTCAGATCAGTCAGAAAGCACGGATTAGCGGCCATAGAGCCAGCCCGTACGGTGTGATCGGCTGACGCCGCAGGGGCGTAGCCGCAACCAGCAGCCGCGGTAGCCGCCAGGGCGATTATTCCGGCGAGGGTGAGTTTCCCTGAGTGGTTCACCAGTTGCTCCTCGGTGAGGTCGGGAAGAACCCATCGCAGCCTCCGTAAGTGCCGGCCCCTGGTCCGATTTTCGCATCGAACGACGTGGGGAACGTCCCTGGCCCGAAACTCTCGTATTTGTTGTAGTCCACGTAGCAGTGGGTGAAGCCGCCCCAGTAGTACCAATTTTGACTCGCGTAATCGTGATAGAGAAGGTTTCCAAAGTTGGCGACCGGTGTTACGTTACTAGAAATTCCATTGAGGAGGGAGTCGGCTTGCTCCTCGTAGCCCGCATCGAGGCGATTGGCGCTGGCGACCGGAAGCCTAAAGGATCCCTTATAGTTTCCGTTCACGTACACGCGGTACACCATTGAGTCCTTGGCTGAGGGTTCAATCCAAAACGTTGTGCCCGATGGGTTTGGGCCGGCAAACTCCAGGCAATAGTCACTGTATGTGGTACCAATAAACGTTCCGGCGTAAAAGCATTCGTCAACATCGTATCCTAGGTCCCGCCAGTAGCCCGCTTCTAGCCCCTGGTAGTCACCAGTGCTCGTGAAGTAAGGATACCATATAGTGGCGTTGACGTGAGAGTTCGAACAACATTGATCTATGAGGTACGATCCACCATTGGGCTGCCAGTAGCCGTATACGCCATCGGCAGCGCCACACGTCGTGAAACCAGCGCTATAAGCATGCCCCGCATTCCCCCGAAATCCAATGCATTCACTGGACGCTTCAGCGGACGCCGGGGTTCGTGGCCCGATGTCCGGCCCCGTGTAGCCAGGTGATCCTAAACCGGGTCCGACTGGCACCGGAGATTGCGGGTGTATGTCAACGGGCGGCGGCGGGCTCACCTGCTCCGGGGCGAGTCTATACACGGCCAGGCCAGAATCCGTGACCGGTGGCTCTGGCGTGGGCGTTTCAGTGGCGCCACTTACTGCTGGGGAATATAAGTATCAAGGTCGCGCCGAGAAAGACTGTGAGTGCCCGCAGGAGTGGGTTTCTCATCACTGGCAACCTCATATCGACCTCTGACCCAAATAGGATGTGTAAACCGTCGCAGCACTACGTCGGTGGGTCAATCCACTGCGGGTCTTGTTTGGTGAGTAGGCGTCTCTTGGAAACCTTCCTCTTGAACCGTGTTTGCGGTCTGTTGTGGATCGGCGCAGAACATCGGTGCCACCGCGGCGGAGCGCTGGCCGGTAAGGGAGTTCTGGGCCTACCTCAATGCGCGGACTCAGTCGAGCGATCCGCTCCGTCGCCATCATCCTGGCCAAGAGGATGCCTGCGAAGATGCACGGACAACGCGCGAATTAGGCTCGGGGCGTGGTGTCCCGGTTCACGAAGCTCATATCCCAGGTGCGGTCACCGGCTGCGTCCAGCGTCACGTCGAGGGCGGCGAGATTCTCCTCCAGGTAGCGGGGGCGCTTGGCGCCTGGGATGGAGACGACGTCGTCGCCCTGAGCGTGCAGCCATGCGCGGCGGCCAATCTGCTGATGACTGCCGTCTTTGATGATTTGTCCAGCGTGCATCGACTGCTCGGCCGGTCGATCCCGGGTGCGAGCTGGGCGAGCAGCGCGGCGGCGACGGTCATGATCTCCGCCGGGGTGCGGTAGTTCACCGACAGCGACCGGTAGACCCAGCGGCCGGGTACATAGGGCTCCAGCATCTCCTCCCACGAGCTCGCTCCGGCCTCCGACCGGCGTTGGGCGAGGTCGCCGACCACGGTGAAGGATCGGCCCGGGCAGCGCCGCATCAGCACCCGCCAGTCCATGTCGGAGAGTTCTTGGGCCTCGTCGACCACGACGTGCCGGTAGGTCCAGTCCCGGTCCGCGGCGGCGCGTTCGACGAGGTCACGGGTGTCGCGCTCCACGAAGCGATCCGCCAGATCCTCGGCGTAGAGCAGGTCCGTGGCGAACAGGTGGCCCTCGTCGTTCATCGAGTCCTGGCGATCGACGAGGATGTCCATCACGCCTGCGGCGTACTCGGCTTCGGCCTTGCGTTCCCGCTCGGCGGCCTGCTCGGCCGTCTTGTCGCGGCCCACCAGGTCGACCAGTTCGTCGAGCAGCGGCACGTCCGACACCGTCCAGGCGGCGCCATCGGCGCGCGACAACGCCAGGTCCGCACCGGCCGCCCGCAGCCGTTCGGGGGAGGAGTACAGCAGCGCCAACAGTGTTCCGGCGTCAGCATCGCCCAGAGTTCCTCGAGCGCGACGAACTTGTCATTGTCCGCCAGCTCCCCCCGCAGCTGCTCCCACGCTTCGCGGTGCCCTACGTACTACACTATGTCGTATGAGAACGCTGACGATTCGCACTGATCCCGAGGTGGAGCGGGCACTGGAGTTGCTTACCCGGGAGGGGCAGTCCCGTTCGGAAGCCGCCCGGGCAGCGATCCTCGAAGCCGAACGTGCGCATCGCCGGGCCCGGCTGCGGGCTGAGGCCGAGGAACTGCGCAACGATCCCGACGACGTCGCAGCTTCGCGCGCGTTGGCTGCCGAGATGGACGCCATCCGTGCGCGGTGATCTGTACCGGCTGAAGGCGCCCAAGGACGTCCGCGGCCATGAACAGGCTGGGGTGCGCTACGCCGTTGTGGTGCAATCCGATGACTTGCCGCTATCCACCTGGATCATCGCGCCGACCTCGACCGGGCGGCGGCCGGCATCGTTCCGGCCGGAGATCGAGATCGACGGCGGCAAGACCCGGGTGATGGTCGAGCAGTTGACCGTGATCGACCCAGAGACCCGCCTCGGAGAATTCGCCGGCCGGCTCGACGCTGCCGAGATGCACGCTGTCAATGCCGCACTCCAGGCTGTGCTGGCGCTGGACTGACTGCGTCAGATGCCGACCGCGGCGATATCAGGGTCATTCGAGCCAATCGGCTGGTGCGTTACCAGGCGAGCTCGATCCAGCTCCGCATGCCCACGCGCAACCGACGCAACGAGTTCGGAGTCGCTGTGCTCAGCTGTGGGCGTAGTCGCCTCTCGCTGCGGCCCGGACGGTCTGCTCCGTGACCTCGATGCCGTCGGCGTGCGGGAGGGTGTGCATGACGGTGAAGAACTCCAGCTCGGAGAGTTTGAGCTGCGAGATGAGCTCGTCGATGCGCTGGCGTCGAGCGGCGAGCTCCGGTGCGCTGTACCGGCTTGTTCGCTGGAGTGGATCTGAGGCTCCCGCTGCGCTGCGAGTGAGCGCGATCCGGATGCGGTCACTGGTTGGTGGCAGCCCTCTGTGCACGACGCTGGGGCGAAACGCTATGAGGTCGCCTGGCTGCATGGCGGCGGTGTGCCAATGGTTATCGACGAGTCCGGGATCGACGCCTGCCGCCGGCCGCAGCGCGTTCGATCCGTCGGGCGCCGGGCCGTCTGGGAAGCCGGCAACCTTCTCGATTGGAAGGCGTCCCTTGCGATGTGAGCCGACGGCAAGTCCCAGCCCGCCGTCACCGAACGGGATCTCGGTGAGAGCTATCCACAGCCGCCGATAGTCGCCGGTGCTGATCACCGGGAACGGGTCCTGGTGGGGCACCTGATACAGCAGGGCCACCTGAGATGGGTGGGCGGGAGCCGCCACGGTGAGCAGCGGCTGTGGCCAGAGGTGCATCGGGCGGCCGCAGACGCGGTCGGCCACGGGGCCCAGCGGATCGGATTCGTGATCCATGTTGCTGAGGTTCTTCAGGGCCGGGATCTCGTGGATCCCGGTTTCGTTGAGATGTGGCATCGGCGCGCTGGTCCAGCGAATGACAGCCCCCTTGCGGGGCTGTGCGACACCGCAGCGTTCCAGCGCCGCTGCGGCCTGGTCGGTGATCTCCTCCAGAAGCCCCCGGTCGACGGCGCCGCGGACGAGCAGGCAGCCGTCCCGCTCGTACTGTGCAGCGAGCGCTTCGGGATCGTCGAGGAGGTCGTTGGCGGGGTCGAGCTCACTCAGTCTCACTTGTGGTGCTCCTTGGATGGCTCGTGCATCGCGGTCTCCAGGTACGCCGTCTGGATCACGTCGGCGCGCGTGAAGCGCGGGCGGCGCGGGTCCGCGAATCCCAAGTCGACGAGCGGCTCGATCATGCGCAGCCGGCGCCCACTGACAGTGTCAATGAACGCCTCGTCGTACAGGGAGAAGCCATCTCTCCAGCGGGGGTAGCTCGCTACGAAGTCGCGAACGCGTCCGGCGGCCGCGGCACTGGCCATGTCCGGTTGCCAGGCGTGAAACCAGAAGCTGATCTGGCGGCTGGGGTGTGCGGTGCCCGATCCGCAGTGCCACAGCGCCGCGTCGAAGACGTGCACATCACCGGGGCTGGTAGGTGCGGCGACCTCTGCGCCCAGCACATCGGGATCGTGGCGATCGAGCAGGTCGCTCTCGAACGCGCTTCGCAGCGCCTGGTTGTAGCCGTCGTGATGGCTTCCCGGCAACATCGCGAAGCCGCCCTCGCCCACGTCGAACGAGTCGAGGCACACGGTGATCCTGAGGTCTCGCCGCCCGGGGGTGGGAGTCTCGGCGTGCCAGGGCGTGCGATGGTCCCAGACCCCGGCGATCGACTGTCCGAGATACCTGCACTGCGGACCGAGCAGCGTTTCCGCGAGCCCGGATACCCGCTCGTCGTCGAGCAGCTCGGTGAAGACCGGATCCATGCTGGTGACGGGAGTCATCCAGACGAACCGTGAGCCCGTCTCTTCGTGATGGGCCCGGACCTCGGCCGCCGCAGCATCGACGGCCTCCACGAGTCGCGCCGCCTCGTCGGAGGTGAACGACTGACGGACCTTCGCGAATCCCGCCAGGGCGAGGAGCTCTGCCTCGTGGGGCTCTGCTTCTTGGAGCACGTCGTCCTCCTACAGATCCAGGTCGCCGCTCAGGATCTGCTTGACCTGGTCGTCGGAGAGCTCGTAGTTGTACAGCTGCGAGTAGAACTCCTTGACCTTGCTCGACAGGTCGAGGTCGGCGAACAGCTCCGGATGCAGCGTCTTGGCTGCCCAGAGCGGCATGAGTGGCTGCTCGGTGATGCCCGTGGACCATGTCCAGATACCGGAGGGCACCGCGTAGACCCGGTCGTTTCGCACCGCGGCGAGGCCTCGGAACTGCGCCTCTGACTTGAAGCGCTTGGCGGCGTCCGCGTAGGCGATGATGACGTCGGGGTTCCACTTCAGCAGCGCCTCGGTCGTGATCTCCGGAAACGCGAAGCCCTTGCCCTGCGTGACGCCGTTCTCAGCGGAGAGGTTGCGGCCGCCTGCGGGTTCGATCCAGGCTGCCTGCGGGTCGGTCATGGTGGTGCCCAGCGTCGCGTAGAAAACCGTGGGTCGCTTGGCTTCCGGCAGCGAAGACGTCTTCGCGCTGATCTCTGTCACATTGGAGGTAAAGAAGGCGTTCCATTGCGTGGCGCGCTGCACAGCGCCGCCACCCAGGACCTCACCCATGAGCGTCATCTGCTTCCCAATGGACTGGGGGGTATTGCGGTCCTCGGGTCCGCTCAGCACCACGACCGGGATGCCCAAGCGCTCGAACGTGGGCAGCAGGGCGGCCTGGAACTTCGAGGTGAACACGACCTGCGGGCGCTCGGCCAGCAACGCTTCGGCCTTGACCTCCACAGGGGTCGGGAACGCGTCAGTCGGGATATTCTTGACGGCTGGGTCAACGGTCTTCAGGAAGTCACTGATGCCGATCGAGTTCGCCGCCACGAGCTTGTCGATGGCGCCGAGCAGGTAGATGGCCGACGGCAAGGCTGGGAAGCTCGTGGCGACCCTGGTCACGTTCGCCGGGATCGTTACCGAGCGGCCCTGCCCGTCGACGACCGTGCGCGTGCCGTCGGACCCGCCGGTCGCCTGCGTGGTGGCGCCAGAGCCGCTGTTCGGGCTGTCGTTGTTGCCGCACGCGACGACGCCGGTCGCCATCACGACGGCTAACAGAAGGATCAGGACGTAACGGAGCGGAGTGCGGTCCCAGCTATCTGCGGTGGTCATCCCGGTGGGTGCTCCCGTCTTGGTCGCCGACTGGCACGCATAGGCGCTTGGTGTGTGGCTCGGATCCGGGGATCGCCACGTCGACGACGTGCATCCGGACGCCGTACAACTCGCTGAGTCGCTCCCCGTTGACGACCTCCTGCGCTGGCCCATCGGCCACCACGGTCCCGTCGCACATCAGCACGGCGCGGTCGGCGTGCGAGAGGGCGTGAGAGGGTTGATGGGTGGTCATCAGTACGGTCCGGTCGGCCCGGACCAGCTGGGCCGCGAGGTCGAGGAAGCGGACCTCGTTGCCGTAGTCAAGCGACGCGGTGGGCTCGTCGAGGATGAGCACCCGGGCGCCCTGCACGAGTGCGCGGGCGAGCAGGGTCAGCTGGCGCTCGCCGCCGGACAGCTGCGAGAAGGGACTGTGAGCCAGCTCGACGATCCCCAGCCGGTCCATCTGCTCCAGGGCGGCCAGCCGATCCGCTCGCGACGGCGACGCCGTCGCCCCGACGTGGGGAGTGCGCCCCATCACCACCATGTCCAGCGCGGTGAACGGAAACGCGCTGGTGGTTGCCTGCGGAACGTAGGCGACGAGCCGGGCCAGCGCGCGCTCCGAGAGCGTCGAGGTATCAGCTCCGTTGACGAGGATGGTGCCGGCATCGGGCGTCAGCAGCCCCAGCACGCAGCGCAGCAAGGTGGTCTTGCCGGCTCCGTTGGGACCCAGCAGGCAGCACAGCTCGCCCGCACCGACGACCAGTGACACATCGACCAACCGGTGACCGCGGCGCGGGTAGGCGAACGACAGCGACCTGATCTCGAGGCTGGTGCGCGCTCCGGTTTGGCTGCTGAGCACTGCGTCGGGCACCGGCGCGCTCACACCCATTGTCGTCCCGCCCTGAACAGGAGGGCCACGAAGAAAGGGCCGCCGATCAGCGCCGTCAAGATGCCGAGCGGCAGGTCGATGGTGCTGGCGGTGCGCGAGACGTCTTCGACTGCCAGCAGAAAGATCCCACCGATCAGGCAGGACACGATCAGCAGCGAGCTGAAGGTGGGACCCACCAGCGAGCGCGCGATATGCGGCACGATCAGCCCCACCCAGCCGATGATGCCCGCAATGCTGACGACGGTGGCCGTCGTGAGCGTCGATGCGCCGATGACGATCGCCCACACCAAGCGACGGTTGACACCCATCGTGCGCGCCTCGTCCTCGCCGGCGGCCAGGACCGTGAGCTTCCATCGCACCGTGTACAACGCCGCCAACGACACGCCCACGATCACCGCGGGGACGATCAGACCGCCGGCGGTGACGCGGTCAAGGCTGCCAAACAGCCAGTAGGTGATCTGCGCCAGCGTGTTCTCGGGGTCCGCGAAGTACTGCGTCGCGGATATGAGCGCCGCGAACGTCGTGCCGACGACCACCCCGGCGAGGACCAGCACGGTGGGCGACGGGCTCGCCACCACACGGCTGATCGCCAACGCCAGCACCGCCGCCGTCAGCCCGCCGGCGAACGCCAGCAATTGCACGGTTGCCGGTGGCAACCCGAGCAGAATCGACAGCGAAGCGCCAAAGCCCGCCCCGGCAGTCACGCCGAGGATCTCCGGAGAGACCAGTGGGTTGCGCAGCATCGTCTGGTAGGCGGCGCCCGAGGCCGCCAGACCGGCACCGATGAGCAGCGCCCCGAGGATCTGCGGCAGCCGAACCTCGATCACGACCGTCCGCTCCTCGATCGGCCAGCTACCGCCGCCACCCCTGAAGTGCTGAAAGAGGATCTGCACGACCGAATCCGGGCTCACCGGGTACTGCCCGATCGCAAACGACAGGATCGTGACGGCGACCACGCCCACCGCCAGCGCACCGACCAGCCACGGCGCGCGCCGTTGCTTGCGATCGCCCGCAACCAGGCCTGCCAACGCACGCTGTCTCGCCGAGCCATCAGAGGGAGCGAGAACTGGTGGAGCAGTTGGCTGGGAGTCACCAGCCCCTTCGCGCTGCGACAGCGCCTCGCGGCGCCGGAGGGGCACCGCCGACGAGGACATTGCCGATTTGCCGCAGTTGAAGCGCCTCATGGGGCAACTTCCGTATTCACGGATTTCATGTGGGGGAGACGATGGGTTGCGAGGGTGACCAGGACAAGTCCACCAGGTGAGCAGAGAATTATGATGAACTAACCAAAATATGACGAAAGTTATATCCGTTGTCGTCTGGTCACGCTCTGGCTCAGGGCCGGCCGTACGCGGATCGCTACGTCAATGTTGATTCCCGGCCTGGGCGGGTGTCGGGGTTTCGGTGAGTCCGGTCAGGGCCTGTGGCAGTGGGCCCAAGTGTAGGACGCCGAGGCGTTGGGTGGCGCGGGTGAGGGCGACGTAGAGCTCGGCCGCGC
>CAXUFG010000056.1:0-24917 GCA_964250265.1 uncultured Pseudonocardiaceae bacterium
GCGTCCAGCAGCCGCTGGGTGCTCAGCACCGACGCCGCGTGCTCGGCGAACCCCGCCCCCCACGACGCCGCGACATCGGTCGCGGCCGCCAAATGAACCACCGCAGACGCCCCGCTCAGGCACCGGACGAGGGCGGGGTCATCGACGCTCGCCCTCAGCAGCCGAAAACCGGGCTGCTCACGCAGGCGCCGCAGTTGCCCAGCAGTGCGTTCGGCCGCCTCCAGCGGCCGCTGGTCCACCCCGACCACCGTGGCGCCCCGCCGCACCAGCGCCAGCGCCAACCAATGAACCCACACACCCCTGTCACCAGGACCACGCCCAGGCAAGCGGATTCGTCACCCGCCGGAACCCGGTTCAGCACCGCGCCCAGCCTGGGATCAGGAAGGGGATCCGGTGTTGTCGGCATCGCGTCGTCTTCTTCTCCGAATTGATGCGTGCCCACCACCCCAGCTGTCTGGTGGAACAGGTTCCGGGCCGCATGACCTCAACTGGAGCAAACACCGCCGGCACCAGGGGCCGCAGCGGTGCGCACGGTGCGGCCGGTAGCGCTCCGGTCCCGGACATAGCGCACCGCTCGCCTATCAGCCTACCGTTCCTGTGAAGCGGGTCACTACCCGCAGTGATCACCCTGGTGAGCTGGGCTGGTGACAACGGGAGGCCCGATGGGTAACCCACCCCCGCTGGGAGAGCTGCTAGCCGCCCTCGGCATGAGCGGCGACCGGTTCGCCCGCCGCCTCAACGACTTCGCCCAGATCCTCGGCCTCCCCGAACGGGTGCACCCCAAGACCCCCTACAAGTGGATCAACGGAGAGGTGCCGCGGCCGCCGTGGCGCTCACTGACGGCGCTGGTCCTCAGCAAGGAACTCGGCCGCCCGATCACCGTCGCCGACCTGAACTGGCAGCCCGACGGTCTGGACTGCGCCCCCGCCACCACCGGACTGCAGACCCCGTGGACTGTCGCGGGGACCTTGCGCGCGCTTGCTGCGATCGCTGAGGCTGGCCCGGTGGATCGGCGACGCTTCCTCCTGCTGACCGGCGCCACGATCACCTCACCCGCTCACGAGTGGCTCCTCGCCCACCCCGCCGGGCAGGTCCACCGGGCAGCGGGAGCATGCGTTCCCGCGGGTGTCGTGGAGCACCTGGACCAGGTCACCGCGCAGCTGCGCCGCATGGACGACCAGCTCGGCGGCGGCCAACTCCTGAACCTGGTCCACGAGCACCTCCGCTACATCACCAGCCTGCTGCGCGAACGCCGCTACGACGACACTGTCGGACGCTGCCTGCACGCAACCGCCGGTGAGACACTCCGCCTGGCCGGCTTCCTCGCCTTCGACGACGGCCAGCACGGCCGCGCAGCGATACTGGGTCGCGGGCCTGCACGCCGCCCACACCGCAGGCGACCGGGCACTGGGCGCCTGCGGTGTGGGGTTCATGTCCTGCCAAGCCAAAGACCTCGACGGCGCACGAGAAGCCGGCCTGCTCGCCGAGACCGCCCGCAGTGGCTACCCCGGCGCCAGCGGCAAGGTCACCGCCATCCTGGCGCTGCGCGCGGCCGAGGCAGCCGCCAACGACCAATCCGCAACCCCAGCTCACCGAACGACCGACACCCGCCGCGCGATCGACACCGCCTTCGAGGCCCTCACCGGCGGCTGTCCATCCTCATCCGGGGACCCCGAGTGGAGCTACTGGATGGACCCGGCCCAAGCCCACGCCCAAGCCGGATACTGCCACCTGCGCATCGGCGACCACTCCCGCGCCCGCTACCACCTACGCCGCGCACTACGCCTGCAAGACACCAGCTACTCCCGCGAAGGCGCACTCCGGCAGATCCTGCTCGCCACCAGCTATCTCCAGCAACAACAACCCGACATCGACGCCGCGCTCGCCCACGCGGGCCGCGCCACCGACGCCCTCCACGACCAGGTCGACTCCGCCCGCTGCCGCGCCCACGTCTCCCACCTGGCCCAGACGCTGGCGCCCTACCGCCGCTTGAGCGGGATCCGAGAGTTCCTCGACAGAGCACGCCCTCTGCTTGCCTCCCCGGCGTAAACCCATGAGACACACAAACTCACCGTGCGTCCAAGTCGACATGCAGTGCCATGGGTGTCGGTGGCCCCCTCGCGGTGGCCTGAGCCCGTTCACGAGTGGGTCACGCCACAGTGGTTCAGCAGTCGTCCTCGCCCGCGGCCGGGTCGCGCAGGGGTCGCAGGCCGCAGCCCAGGTCGGGGCGGGCGATGGGGTAGCGACCGTTGAAGTTGATGTGGTCGAACCGCAAGGGATGCAGGCGGGCGCGGACCTCGGCGGGGATCACCATGCCGGAGGCCTCCAGCTCCCGGACGGCGGCGTCGATGTAGAGGGTGTTCCACCACACCACGCAATTCAGATCCAGACCCAGCGCGCCGAGCTGGTCCTCCATGCCGGTGATGTATTTCTGCCGCAGCTCGCCGAGGTTGCCGAAGAAGATGCGCCGGGCCAGGCAGTGGCGGCCCTCAGTCAGATTGAGCTGGGTGTTGATGATCCGCCGGTAGGACTCATCGTTCAGCAATTGCAGGACGTGCAAAGTCTTGAAGATCCGGCCGAAGTGCGCGAACGCCTCGCCCAGACTGGTGTGGCGCCCGTCGGCGGACATCATCCGGATCAGTCCATAGGCGCGGACCTTGCGGGCTGACCTGGTAGCTTTACCCGCAACGCAGCTGACCGATCTGAAGGGAGGCGAGACCCATCCACGCTGGTCTCAGGCTGGTGCTCCCTCCCTTCGCGGTTGTGCGGTTCATCTGAGGTAGGTGTCCCGGGAGCGCCTCAAGCATCCCGGAAGGCATGGACTATGCGCTTCACCTCGAAGACGATCTCGCAGGGCGTCTCGGAACGTCTTTTCACTGTGGGCGACGTGCCCGGCGTTCTCTGGTCGCCCCTCGACGCGGCCGGTAACCGCCCCCTTGTCTTGTTGTGCCATGGCGGCGGCCAGCACAAGAAGGCGAAGGGGCTGGTGGCTCGCGCTCACCGCTACGTGAGGACCCGCGGCTTCGCGGTGGCCGCCATCGACGCGCCCGGACACGGCGACCGCCCGCAGACCGTGCAGGACGAGCGGCTGGCGGCAAGCATCAGGATGCGGATGGCAGCAGGTGAACCCATTGGCCCACTGATCGCCGATGACCATCCTGGACGAGCCGAGCGAGCTGTCGGCGAGTGGCGGATTGCTCTGGACGCACTGCAGAAACTGACTGCATCGGCGAGGGCGGACCGGTGGGTTCGCAGCGCTTCTTTGCTCGCCACCTTGGGCAAGGTGTCGCCTCTACAGTGCGCGGATAGCCGCCCAAGCCTGACCGGATGCGTCGGCAGAGGCGGCACCCCGCTGCCCTATCGCCGTCACACCCGTTATCCCGGTCGAGGATCTCTGAGCGGGTCGACGACCTGCGCACTCGCGGGTCATGACCGCGCTGTTGGACGGGCGAGGAGCTCGGCATCATCGGCAGGTGTCACGTGCCCGAGGACGCACGCCGCCGGCGGGTCGAGGTCGAGCATTTCGGTTCGGAGGTGCTCGAACCCAGCTTCTGTCAGCAGGGCTGCCAGCTCGTGGCGGCCGCCGCCGAAGTGGCCGCGCTGGCACCGGGGCAACGGGGCTGGGATACCAGAGCGATGCGCCCGCCGGGCCGCAACAGCCGGGCGAGGTCGCGTAGCCGGGCAGTGGGGTCGCGCCACATGCCGACTGTGTTGACGGCAAGCGCGGTGTTGAATTGGCCCGTCGCCGATGGACAGACTCTCGACCGGCATGTGGATCAGGCGTACCCGTCCGGCCCGTATGGCGGCCCTGTTGCGGCGGCGGGCCTGGCGGATCATTACCTGGGAATGGTCGATGCCGACCACCAATCCCCGGATCGCTCGAGTGGCGACGGCAGCGATGGCCACGCCCGGACCGCAGCCGAGTTCGATGACACGGTCGGTGGGCTGGATGTCAAGAAGCTGCACCGCCCAGCGGTTGCGCGCCACGTTCGACGAGCGCCGGCCCATGATCCAGCCGGTGACGTGCCCGACGGCTCCGGTCGGGTGGTGGAACTGTGCCAGCCCCCCGTGATGAGCCCACCATTGCATGATGCGGTCCAGCGCCCTCCGCTTGATGCCCATCGCCTAAGCAGAGCACTTCAAGTACGCTTGAAGTCAATGACCGCTACCGAGCGCACCCTGGCTTCGCCGGTCACGCCCACGTTGCTGTCAATCGGCGAGCTGTCCGAACGTACCGGCGTGCCCACGACCGCGCTGCGGTACTACGACGAACTGGGATTGGTGCGGCCGGCGGCTCGGGCGGCGGGACGACGGCGTTATGCCGCGTCGGCAGTCCGGGACGTCGGCCTGATCCTCTTCTTCCGCGAGATCGGGTTCTCGCTAGCTGAGATCGGACGTTTCCTTGCGGGCGAGCGGCAATGCCGACGGGAGATGATCGATCACAAGTTGGCCGAGCTGGCCGAACAGCAGCACCGCATCGAGGTGGCCCGCACCGCACTCGAACACGGTCGACAATGCCCAGCCAGCGAGCCCATGAAATGCTCCCGATTTTGGTCGATCATCGACGGCCGAATGCGCGGCCTCTCACTGGAAGAAAGCCACGAACGAGCGCACTGACAGACCCCTCATCGATGCCGAACGCGAACCTACGGCCGAGCTTCGACTCGAAGCCCCTATTGATGACGCACGAGAGTCCGCCCGCAAGCCGACCCCCGTAAACCACCGAGGGTCGATCAGGCCCCAACCTGCGGAGAAACCGTCGTTTGCGGCTGAGAGCAGCTTCGTTAACGACAGGCCAAAATGTCCCGCTCTCCGTAGCAGAGCTATCGATCAAGATCGTTCTGCAACGCGCCCAGGGGCTTCACGTGTTGTTCTTCCGTGCCGCGCTGCCGTTGTCACATCAGACCCTGACCTTTGTGTCCAGGTTGGTCCGCACTCACCGCAGGGAGATCGGCTCGCCGTGGCGGGTGCTCAACCCAGGCCAGCAGGCCCTATTGGTGCTGGTGTACCTGCGTAAAGGAGAGCCGTTTGCCGAGGTCGGCGCCGGGGTTCGGGGTATCGACCACGACGTGCTGGCGGTATGTATGTCAACGAAACCGTTGAGCTGCTGGCCAGGCGGGCACCCAAGCTCCGGGCGGCGCTGCGGGAGGCCAAACGCAAGGGCTACGCCTATGTGGTGATCGACGGCACGCTGATCCCCGTTCGACCGGATCGCCGAAGACCGGCCCTTCTACTCGGGCAAGCACAAGAGGCACAGAGTGAACCTGCAGGTCATCGCCTCACCCGACGGCACGATCTTGTGGGTGTCCGGCCAGCTACTCGGCAGCACCCATGACACCGCCGCCGCCCGGATCTGGAACATCCTCGCCGCCCTCCAAGAGACCGGGCTGACCGCGCTAGGCACAAGGGATATCACGCCTACGACGAGACCGGCCAGCAGGTAATCACCCCGTACAAGGCCAAAACAAGCCCGAAATCCCAGAAGATGCCAACCCCGCCCACGCCCGCCTCCGTGGCCCCGGCGAACGCGCCAACGCCCAACTCAAGCACTGGCGCATTCTGCACAAGCTACGCAGCAGCCCCCACCGTGCCGGCAGAGTGGCCAAAGCCATCCACCTGCTACAGAACTTTCGAAGTCGCGCAGGATGAAAAAGGCTCAATGATCTGAAACACTCGTTTCCATTACGGGGTGCCAACTACACAAGAAAACGGGGAACTCGTTCAGCGCTCTTCAGCGAGATCGGGCCGTACAATATCTGCGCCGACCTCGATCGGCGGCAGTCGAACCAGGATGAAAGACCCAGCGGCAACGAGACCAATCACGAGCATGGCGAGCCACATGCCCGACGGGGATATCGAGTACAAACTCGTACCGATTAGTGGTCCGACCGCCGCACCCAGCGTGTTGCTGAGTGACTCGGCGCCTTGATACCTCCCCACCGAATGAGCTGGAGCGACCTGCCCCGGGTGAGTCGTAGTGAACGGCGTGTAAATGATCTCGCCCAGAGACCAGACGACAACTGTCAGTGCGAATCCCAAGAACGACAACGCCAAACCCGTGGCACTAAGACCGAGAGCGAGGGTAGCCACGCCCGCCGCCATGACCATGGTAGAGTTGGCGCGCCGGAGGAGCCGCATAACGGGGAACTCCAATGCGGTGATCACGACGGCGTTCAGCGCTAGCAGGTATCCGTATGCATCCGTGCCTAGCCCTGCGTCGATGACAACCAGCGGCAGAGTCGAGACCGACTGGCTATAGATGAGCGCCGCCAGCGTCGACCCCAGCAAGAAAATGGAAAACGACCGGTCGTGCCACAACTTGGAGTATCCGAGAAGAATTCTCAAGGAACGATGATGTCGTATCCCAATCCGAGATCGGCGTTTGAACTCTTTCACGCAGATTACGATCAGTGCTGCGTAGACGCAATTGACGACGCCGTTCGCTACGAACAGCGGCGCGAACGAGCTGGACGCCGCGAGGCCACCGACAGCGGGTCCGATCGACATTCCGAGGTTGACACCTAATCGAAGGAGTGTGAAGGCGGTGAGCCGATGCTGGGGCGGCAGGATACGCACCAACAACGCGCCGGCTGCTGGACGAACCACCTGAGCAAGTAGCCCACCCACGAAGAGAACCACGTAAAGCGTTGAGAGGTTCGGAAGGATAGGCACACTGGCGATGACGATGCCGCTTCCAGCTAGTGCGATCACCAATGAGTTGCGTGCCCCGAAGGCGTCCGCAGCCCATCCACCAAGAATCGACCCGAGAACGCTCCCGAAACCGAGCATCGCGAACGATATGACCAGAGCGTTCGGTCCTGCGCGAAACCTCTCGATGTAGAGGACGAGAAAGATGTTGAGGAAGTTGCAAAGCTTACTCAGAAAAGTGCCGATGCAAATCGCCCAGGCACTCAGGGGCAGGCCAGCCAGTTCCTCTTTAAATGAAGTCTGTTGGGCCGGTTTGGTGCGCACGACATCAACACCGCCTCTCGCTGATCCGAGAATACTGGCCACGCCATTGTTGAAGCGTTTTTGAGTTCTTCTCAGCTACCGCGTATGGATCCAACAGCCTCCCGCCATTGACGACTTGAACGTAGTTCCAGAGAAGCGATACCTCTGCGCCACGATGATACTTGGCGGACGTCGCCGGGCCGAGATCCAGCCTACTGATGCCGTTCGCGAGAGCGTAAGCGAGCGGCAGGTAGATATGTAGTGCGAAGTAGATTCCGGTCGTCGCAAGCTCCGCGATGGCCCCATACGAACGCGCATACAAGGTGTCGACATCCTCGAATAAGGTCGCGAACGCTGTCAGGGAGCCCAGGCAGTCCGACACGTAGAAGTTCAAACTCCTTGACGCCATATGGCGCCGGTATCCGGCGACGACGTCCCGATAGTGCTCCAATGGACGAGCCTGACTGTGCTTCAGCTCCACTGCGCCGAGAAGCCGTGCTAGCACTTCGACGTCGCGGTAGTCGCTCTCTGACCAGACCCGGTCCAACTTGTGCGCCGCCTCCCATTCGCGACGTATTTGCGCCCTCCGCCTTTTGGGCAGCCCCGCCACAAGCTCCTCAAAACCGTCCCCAGGCACCGGAAGCTCACAGGTCGCTACTCGGCGACTCAGAAGAAAGCGATCGTCAGCATGGGCCACGCTTGAATGGGACGAGGCACCGCCGAGGTGCGGGTGCATCAGTTGAGCATCCGTCCACGTCAGATATGGCATGGACAACCAGCCAGCCTGCGCCAACTCTGGGCCGAGGTCCCCCGCTGTTGCGGCATGTGCCAGCGTCGTGAACATCTCCGCGGCGACTGCGCCGCGGCGCTCGGGAGACAATGACCGGGACACGAGGATGTCCGACCTGTACGCGGTGCAACTGCCCGCAACGATTCCGTGGGACGAGCCAACGGCCGTGAAGCAGTCCTGGTACTCCACGTCCATCCGATACAACGGAACCGTCCGGTCCCCAATCTTGTAGAAGGGCAAGACTCCGATCACACGGCCGTCAATCTCAGTCGTCACGAACCCAGTGCCTCGGCTGAAGTTGTCCGCGAAGTGCATATGATCCCACGACGAGTAGACCGTCGTGCCCGTGCTGAGGAAATCCCAAGTCCGGCGGTCCACCGGGAATGGCGAACCGACCGGGTATACGCGGATCACCATGCCCTCGCTTCAGCGATTATCGTCCTGACGGCCGCCCGTAGAACGGCGCGCTTTCCCATTGTCGGATCCGTGCATGGTCACGCTCGATGGCTGTGACGTCGTTCGAGGCTAGAAGGACGTGGCCTGGGCTGTTCACAAGATTCGTGGTACGCGACAGTTGGGTGTCCGGAGCAAGGTGATAGGCAGGCTGGTACATCGTCGGCAGTCCGTTCAGGAACTCCAGGCATTCGTCGTCGGCCATCAGGCCATCGAACTGGTTGTTGAGCCATACACGGCGGACCGAGCTTACCTGACGTGCGTACTGTCGAGACGGCGGCCGGTCCTTGAGGAGCATCCGCGCGTAGGCGTGTGCCTGACTATCACCGAGAAGCTTCTCTTCTGCGCTGGGCGTCGCTGCTCCACCGAGTCGGGAACCGGGGTCGATCGCTACCGGCCCACGACTTGTGCAGATCATCTCGGTGTGTCCGCAGCCCCAGACTAGGCCCAACGCCGGCAAAGCGTCCGCTAGATACTCCAGCGACGCTCTGGCCAACTCGTGATCAGGATCGAGAGGTTCGCTGTAATCGTACTGCGGAATTCCGTCCGGCGTGACTGATTTAACGGATCTCCATGCCTCATGATAGGTGACGATCCCGTCATAGCTGATAGTATTGACGTAGAGTTCTGGTCCGGTCAGTTTCTCTGAGACCACGACGTCGTGATTTCGAATCCCGAGAATCGTCGCATTCTCGTGTATGTTCCGAAAGGCGTCTTCGAGACCGGCTTGATTGACGACCCGCACACCGTCCGATGCGGAACTCATGCGGGGTTTGACCACGCAGTCCTCGAGTCCTTCTCGTAACAACCACGACCGCGCCGCGACGACGTCAGCGAACGCCGCGCTTCGCGGACCTCGAACATGATGGGCAGCTAGGGCGTCCGCCATCGCCTGCTTGTCGGTCCGCTGACTCGTCGTCAAGGTCCGGTTACCCCGCACCTGTAGTAGCTCGGCTATCTCGTCTGCGAACGCAACACCCGACTCGTTTCCGGGCACGACCCAATCGAACTCGACCTGCGAGCTGGCGATTGCGGTACGTGCTTCGTTGGCGCTCCGCAATTCGTCGTAGATGCGTGTATCGAACCCCTCCCAGTACAGCTCCGGGAAGTCGTCTCTACTGGTTACGTGGTGGAGTCGCACACCGTTAGCTGACAGATAATCAGCCAGCCACGCGCCGGTTGAGAAGCCGTCCACGATAAGTACTTGCTTGGACATCTTAGCCTCGGGTGTCTAACTGCAAATACGAGATTCGTCCGTCGGTGTCCGTACTTCCCCTTACGGCGAGGCTTCCGTTCACGCGACGTCCATTTGGATCGGTACAGGTGTAGTGTACCTCGTGTTTGCCGGCCGGGCTGGTCTCGAGTGTCAGCTTCGCGTCGAACAGACGCGAGAACAGCCTCAGTTCATCACTGAGGTTCGCTATCCCGGCAAGACCACGATAGGGCCGCGACGTCCTGAACAGTTGCAGGACACAGTTCTCGGTTAGGAGGTGCTTCATTGCCTCAAAGGATGCGTCAGACGTCACAAGGTCCACCAACTTTTCGAGCACCGAGTCGGGGAGGGCTTCAGAGCTCGGTTCTTCGTCCTGTTCTCGGGTGGTATCGCCTACCCGGCCTCGCTCGAAACGCGCGACGGTGGTTCCTTGGGTCTCTGCCGTCGAAAGATTGTGCCACAGTGCGTGCTTGGTCCGCGCGCCGTCATAAACGAGCCCCTCGGGGAGTTCAAACCTTTTCCGGAGGGGAGCGGTACCAGCCCCGAGCGCTCCCAGTCCCTGGCACCCCTGCACAACGACAGCGCGGAGATAGTGGCTGAAGAACAGCGTTCGATGGGCTGCGTCGAGGGCTGTGAGAGCGAGCAGGCCGGCTGTAGCCCCCGGGAACCGTGTCGGTTGGTTGAGGAGTATGTCGGTTCCTGCACCAGCCGACTCCGCCAAGTGCGACTCCCCCTCGCGGAGGATCGACTGAATCTTGTCGGACAGCACGAGCATACCTTCCGACTGTGCGCCGCTACTGCCCTTTAGCGCCACGCGGAGTGGGTGGTAATCCTCCAGCACCATGAGGTCGAGGATCGCGAACGTCCGAGCGAGCATTTCGAGAATGTCGGCAGTGACGAAGTACCGTTCCGCCTGGTCTCGGCGCGGGTCCTGAAGCAGTCGCATCGCCGACTCGCACCAGCACTCTGCGACGCGATGGATGCCGGCGAACAACGCGTCCTCCGGGCCGCACGAGTTGCGAAGCCGCAGGTCTTCGACGATCGACTCGCCGGAGTCACTAAGCACCGCAGCGCCCGCGTTCTTGCCGTCTTGAATGCGCTCGCAGAGCCGCATCTGGAGGTCAAGACTGTCCGCTAGGCGCCAGGACTTTGCTGCCCGGGGAGCGTACGCCCTCGGGTCGGCTTCGATGAACGCCTTTAGTTGTCGTGTCACGACCAAACCGACTTGCGCCGGCACTTGGGGGTCGTGTCTCTCATGCTCCCAGAGCGAGGCGAGAGTGCTGAGTCCGATGTATTCGTGGTAGGGATTCATGTCGATCCACTGCGCTCCCGATACTTGAGGACGGAGCCGAGGCTGTGAGCTCATTTAGCCTCGATCTTTCGTGATCTTGATTTGTTGATCTTGCTGGGTTTGGGGTGGCCGTAGGGCGCATTGCCCGCTGGGGCGGGTGCTGTGAGCTGAGGGCTTTCTCGTTGAGGGATAGGGACGACGGGATCGTTGGACTGTTGATCAGGTCGTGGTCAGGGTGGTCAATCGTTGGTGTGCGGTGAGGATCGTGTTGGTCCAGGGCCACCCGTTGGTGATCTTGAGCCAGTGTTGGTGGCTGGTGCGGATCAGGCGTCCGGCGACCCCGAAGATGCGCAGCCGTAGGCGTTTGGGTTCGGCTTTCTGTGCCCAGCCAGTCAACGCGAGGCGCTGGGTCCATGCGATGAGATCGGCGGCGAGGGCGGTGATCTGGAGCCAGATGTGGTTCTGGGCGGTGTTGTGGAAGGGCAGGTTGCGCAGGCCGGTGTCTTTGGCGGTGCGGATGCGGTCCTCGACGCGGGCGTGGCGGCGGTGCCGTAGTTCCGGGGTCGGCGAGTTGCCCTCCGTTGGTGTTGGGTGAGGAATCCGGTGACCCGCAGCCCATCGACGTCGGTGAACCGGAGTTGGGCGCCGGGGTGGGGGCGTTCTTTGCGCAGGAGCAGCCGAGTTCCTGTCGGCCAGGCGGTGAGGTCGGCCAGGTCGGTGACCACGCCCCGTCCCGCGGCGTGCTCTGCGCGTTGTAGGCCGGGGTCCACGCTCCCCTCCTTGGGATGCGGCGCAGCACGGCTTCGATGTCGAAGTGGTGCAGGTAAGCCCGACCGAGAACTGCATACCCGTGTCGGCGACGTGCCGGGTGAACTCCTGGGTGGCGCCCGCGGCGTCGGTGCGCACCAACACCGCCACCCGCCCCAGTTCGTCGGGTTGCCGCAGATGTTCGGGAACCTGAGCGAGCGCCTGCTCCAGGACCAGGACGTGGTCGGCGGCGGTGTTGCTGCCGGCGTTACCCCGCCGCAACAGCTCGGCGACCGGCTCGCCAGTACCCCCGTGGCCGTGGTCAACGAACCCGAGTAGCGGGTGGAACCCGAACCCGCCCTTCCAGGTCGGCGCGGCGGCTTCCTTGTCCGAGTGCGCGGTCACCAACGTGGCATCCAGATCGATCACAACCCACTCAATCTGTCCCGATGGCCCGGTCTGCACCGGAGGGCCAGTCTGCTGCCACACCCACTCCCGTGCTGCCGCCCGCGCCACCCCGATGGCCGCCTGCGCCCGCTCGGCATCCGCAGCGAGCCGGGCGATCAGCCGCGACACGGTCGGGTCCGAGGCCACCGGCCCGAACAGGCCCGGTTGGGTCCGCACCACCGCGATGTCCGCCGCGCAGTCCCCACCCAGCGCGACCGCCACGGCCAGATCCAGCACGATCTTGCCTGGGTCATGCACCGCCAACGGCAGCCGCCACGGCGCCAACCGCTTGCCCAGCAACCGATCCAGACCAGTCACTCGCGCGGTCTGCACCAACAGCACCGCACCCGCTGTGGACATCAACGACTCGCTGCCGGCCACCACTCGCAGCCACGGACGCAACCGGTTACTCTTCACTTGCGGAGTGCCCGTGTCGTCTCACATACCGCGAAAGCGGCAGGCTAGCCGCGGAGCCGTGAACGGTCGGATCTACGGTGGCGGCGACGGGGGCGCGTTCAAGCGGCGAATAGTCGTGACGGTCAACGACATCGAGTTTCAGGCTGACAGATCGCTTGTTCGCCGCTCGAACCCGTTCGCGCACTGCATCGCTCGAGAGGGTGATCGCAATGCTGTCGGCGAACGGCACTCCGGCGTCTGTTAGCGCGATCTCATGGTCGGTGATCTCGAGAAGACCCTGATCGATATAGGGCTGGAGCGCGCCACCAAACCGGATCAGCGGGTCGAAACCGAACTTGTTCTCGAAGTTGTTGCGGTTCACCCCTCCAGATCTAACCGCGAATATCACGGCGCGGCGCTGCCGCTCATCCTCTTCGAGTTTCCATCCGGACCAGGTCGCCGGGCGGCCGGATTCTGCTGCCTCGCAGTAGTCGTCAATCGTACAGTGATTGTAGTACTGCGTAGTGTCCACGAAACCAAAACCCGACACTCCGAACGGGAGGAGATTCACCTCTTCGACTGTGTCGTATTTACTCTCCTGCTGCAGAGAATGACGATTCTCTCGCGCATAGTAGAAAACCGGCCCACGACGGAAACCATAATGTTCCATAATGACTTCAACCGTGAAATGCATGAGCAGACGGGTGTGGTTGTCGGGGAAGATTTCCGGCTCTCGCCGGTAGTGCACACTTATCGGGTCTGCCTGCTTGAACATAAGCGGGAAGATATTGAACTTTCGGACTCCGGTATCGAGCAATTCGACAATCGTCGAGTACCAATTTTCCAAGGTCTGATGAGGCAGGCCGAAGATAAGGTCCACGGAGACGTTGTGGGCGCCGCGAGCCTCCAGTAGGCTCAGCAGAGCGTGGACGTCTTTGCGAGAATGTCCGCGATTGAGCTTGTTGAGCACTCGGTCATCCATCGATTGGACGCCGAATACCCATCGGTTCACCCCGGCTTCGACCATGGCGTCGAGTCGCTCGGTGTAGTCCGGCAGGTCGACAATGCTGGGGTGTAGCTCGAACGTCACTTCAGTCGACTCACGAACGATCAGGTTTGTGCGGATGCGGCGGAAGAGATGCGCGATCTGCTCCGCCCGGAGATATGAAGGCGTTCCACCGCCGAGGTAGATCGTGTGAGTGCACGGATTTCCCGCCTTCGCGGCCGTGCGTTCGATGTCGACAGCAAGGTTCTCCATGTACCTCTTCATCCGCCGCTCCGGCGGCAGGATCTCCTTGGCGAAGTGGCAGAAGGTGCAGCGCTGCTCACAGAATGGTATGTGAAAGTAGGCGTTTACTGAACCACTGCAGCCTCGAAGAAAATCGTCAGAGGTCAGCGTTTCCATCGCCTTCAAAGGTGGGTAAGTCCCGATGAGATAATATTGAGCGACCTCTTGCCAAATTCCAAGTTCTCGGAGACGTTCAAGATTTAACCGACTCGCGCGGGCAAGGGCCTCGTCGAGTACTATCTTGAAGATCGGCGCGTCGACCACAGGAACCTCCCAGTGTTCCGCAAGTATATGCCTCGCACCAGAGACACCGTGGACCCAGTTCTCCACCGGAACGGTGGGTGCCAGCGTGGTGACGAGTTGTCAATCCCGATGCTTTCCATGTGACCTAGGTGGTCGCAAATCGATACAAGCCCGAATCCCAGAAAAGACGCCAAACGCGCCCACGCCCGCCTCCGCGGCCCCGGCGAACGCGCCCACGCCCAACTCAAATACTGGCGCATCCTGCACAAGGTCCGCACCAGTCCCACCGCGCCGACCGACTGGCCAAAGCCATCCACTTGCTCCAGAACTACGAAGTCGTCGCAGGATGAAAAAGGCTCATTGAGCGAGAACATGAACGGAACCTGTGTCTTCTGCCCGCTCTGGTCCTTGTAGGAGACGAGGGCGTTCGCTTCGGGCCCCCAGACGAACTCCCCCATGATCTCCCTGGTGAAGTCGCCGGCGATCCGCTTCATGTCGAGATTCCGAATCTTGAGGAGCCGGTCGCAGTAACTCTCTGCGCCGCGCCGCGATATCACCTCCATGCGCTTTCGGCTGAAGCCCTTGGCCCTATGCAGCTTTCGTTCGTTGAAGTTCTCCGTCGTAATCGGCGTGAACGTCAGCGCGGATGGCGAGAGCTGTCCGAACGAGTACAATGCCGGCGTGTCCCGATCGATGTACGTGCCGATGTTCTCGGGGTGCACCAGGATGTTCGTCGGTTCTTTGTTCACCGCATACAACTGGATGGCAAAGCCGCGTATGCTACCGACGAAGTCGGTGGTCTCCTTGTCCAGATACAGATAGTCCCTGGTCTTGTTCCGATGAAGCAGGCCGGTGATACCCACTTCCGACCCAATGAACGGATAGGTCGTGGTAAAGATGACGCCTTGCTTCTCGTAATAGCGCCGCGCCAGGACACTCCGGCCTGCCTTCGTCAAATACAGCGGGATTGCGATGCCTGGTATACCAGCGATATACAGGTAAAACATATTTCCCCTCTTCTTGCTAGCCGGTAATCACCTGGCCAGAAAGTTTGTATTCGCGTTCCGCCGGCCGCTTGCCGGTCAAGTCGTCCGCTATCAGCGCCACGGTCCGGTCCGCGATGGCGTCCCAGTCCTGGCGCACGGTCGCCTTGAACGGGCCGCCCTTGCGGATCTCGGCCAGCGCGAAGTCCTGCCCGTCCACGCTGACGACCGCCACCCCATCACGGCCGGCGTCCTGGATCGCCTGTGTGGCACCGAAGCAGGCTCGTCCCACGCCGCCCACACCCCCTTGACCGCGTCCGGATCCGGATGCGCGGTCAGAAAGTCCTGCACGGACTTCTTGGCGTCCTCCACCGGGCCGGGCACCGTGACGTGCCTGCTGTCCACCACGACGATCCCGGCTTCCGCCAGGGTCTTCCTCGCCGCCGCAGTCCGTGCGCGCACGCCAGGGTGCGGGATGCCGTCCGCCACTCCCACGTCGATGCCGAGGGACGGCCGCGTCCCGTGCCGCGCGCAATCCCAGGCCCATCTGCGCCGGATCGCCCATGCCGAGCACGATGGCGCTCGGCTTCCGCGCGGCCGCGTTCTGGATCTCGCTGTTGAGCCGGTTGAAGTCGCCCGCCGTGTCGGTGACGGTCACCTCCCAGCCCTTGGCCTCGGCGGCCCGCTGGAACTTCGTGATGACATCCTTGGTCGCCGCGTCGGCCAGGTACGGGGTGACGACCGCGATCCGCGGCCCGCCCGAGCCGGACCCCGCCGAACAGCCCGCCAGCACCAGCATGGCGCATAGGCCGATGACCCAACGTCTCATGGGTTCTCCTGCATGGCTTGAAAAGTAGGCGTGAGAAGGGGCAGCAGGGCCGTGTGCGCGGCCGCCAGCTTGGCGTACTCGACGCTCGCCGGGCCGGGCCGCAGCATCTCCAGGGTGCCCCGGTCGGCCAGGGGCGGCGGCGCTACTCCCCCGGTAGCGCGGATCGCGGCGACCGCGGCACCGAGCGCGGCGACCTCGTCGCAGATCGTCGTCCGCACCACCGGCCGGCCCAGCACGTCGGCGAGGATTCGTTGCCACAGCAAGGAACGCGCGCCGCCGCCGGTGACCGGGACCGGCTCGCCGTTGTCCGGCACGGTGTCCAGCAGCATGCGGAACGCGAACGCGACACCCTCCAGCACCGCCCGGTACAGCTGGTCCGGCCGGGTGGTGTCGGTCATCCCGACGATCACGCCGCGGGCCAGCGGATCCCGCACCGGGAACCGCTCCCCGCGCAGCGACGGCAGCGCCAGCAGCCCGCTGGGGCCGGCCTCGGCCGCGAGCTGGTCCGCTTCGTCCGCGGACATGCCGGGCAGGAAGGTGCGGCGCGCCCAGTCCGCCGCCGCGCCCGCGCTCTGCACCGCCCCGATCATCAGTTGCCGACCGGGTGCTGGCAGGAGCAGCCGGTGCGCCGCGGTGGGCACCGCCACCTCCGGCACCACGACCGCGAGCCAGCCGCTCGTGCCGAGGTAGGTGTAGCCGCAGTGCGAGTCGTCACCAACGATGCCGATGGTCGTGCTGACCGCGTCACCCGGCGCCACCACCACAGGAATCCCTGGCGGCAGACCGGCTTCGCGGGCCGCGTCCGGCGCCGCGGCGCCGATCACGGTCTCGCCGTCCACCAGGCGCGGCATCACGCCACGTAGCCCGAGCGCGTTCACGGCGGTCGGCCACCACCTCCGAGCGGCCGCGTCCAGGAGCCCCGTGGTCGAGGCGGTGGTCACGTCGCAGCAACCCTCGCCGGTGAGCCGCCACCCGATGTACCCGGACGCGCCGAACAGTACCAACCCGGTGCGCTCCAGCACCTCGGGCTCGTGCTTGCGCAGCCACAGCACCTTCGCCGGCAGGCTGCTGGCGTCCTGCTCGTTGCGGGTGATGTCCGTCCACTCCGGACCGAGCAGCTGGTGTGCCTTGGCGAGTTCGGCGTGCGCCCTGGTGTCGCTGTAGAGGATCGCCGGGCACAGCGGGCCGTCACCGCCCAGGCACACCAGATCCTGCATCTGCCCGGTCAACGCCAGCAGCCCCACCCTGCAGACGCCCTCACCGCACTGCCACAGCGCGTCGATGGTGGCGGTCCACCAGTCCTCCGGCTCCTGTTCCCCTTCCGCGCTGGGCACTTCGACGTGCCCGGTTGCCCGGATGTGTCCCCCATCGTCCAGCAGTATCGCCTTGACCGCGGACATGCCGACGTCCACCGCGGCAGTCCACCCGGTCATGACCTACCTCCCAGGAGTTTGGGCAGGCCCACTGCGGTGACGATGATGAGCCCGGTGAGCACCTGTTGCAGGTAAGAAGAGACGCCGATGAGGTTGAGCCCGTTGGCCAGCACACCGAGCAGCACGACGCCGAGCAGCGTTCCCGGGATGTTCGGCGTGTTGTCCCGGCGCACGGTCATGCCGATGAACACCGCCGCGATCGAGGTCAGCATCAGCGGGTCGCCCGCGGTCGGGTGGGCGGACGCGAGCCGGCTCGCCAAGAGCACCCCGGCGATCGCGGCGCCCAGCGCGGACAACACGAACGCGACCAGCCGGACGCGCCGCGGGTCGATCCCGGAATACGCGGCCACCTCGGCATTCCCGCCGACCGCGTGCAGCCGACGGCTGTAGGTGGTCTGCGTGAGCAGCAGCCAGACAAGACCGCCCACGGCGATCGCGAACAGCACCGGCACCGGCACACCCGCGACCTCGCCCTGCCCGAGCGAGAGGAACGAACCCGGCAGCTCGAACAGCGTTGCGCCAGAGGTCACCAGCAGCGACAGCCCGCCAAGCGAGGTCATCGTGGCGAGCGTGGCGACGAACGCCGACAGCCCGAACCAGGCCACCAGCACACCGTTCACCAGCCCGACCACGGCGCCGGCAAGCGGAACCGCAGCGAGCGCCACCCACAGCGGGACACCCTGTGCCAGCAACGTTTCGGCGAGCGGGAACACCGCACCGACGTCCTCGCCGACCATCGCCGTGATCAGATCGTCCTCGCGGTAGGACGCCGCGGGGCCCGCGCCGACCACCTGGCCGTCGCGCAGCACGGTGACCTGGTCGCACAGCGACGACACCTCGGCGAGCCGGTGCGTCGTGTAGAGCACGCCGACGCCGCGCGCACGCAACCGGCGCACCACCTGGAAGACCTGCGCCGACTCCGTCTCGGTGAGCGCGACCGTCGGTTCGTCCAGGAGCAGCACGCGTGCGTCCCGCGCCAGCGCACGGGCGATCACCACCGTAGTCCGCTGCACGGGTGTCAGATCGCCCGCCGGCACCGTCACGTCGACCGGGCGGCCGAGCTCTGACAGCAGCTCGTGGGCGGATTCGTGCAGGGTGCGCCAGTCCACGCGCATCCCGCGGCGGGGCAGGCGGTGCCCCAGGAAGACGTTCTCCACCACCGAAAGCGTGGGCACCACGCCGAGTTCCTGGTGCACGGCGGCGACTCCGGCGCGGTGCGCGTCCGCGGCGCCGCGAAACCGGTGCGGCACACCGCCCACCTCGACCACACCCCGATCCGGCGCCAGCACGCCGCCGATGATCTTGATCAGCGTCGACTTGCCGGACCCGTTGCCACCGACGAGCGCACGCACCTCGCCGGCGGCGACGTCGAGGTCCACGCCGGAAAGCGCAGCGATACCACCGAAAGCACGATGGACGCCGCGGACTCGTAGCGTGGGCTCGTCGGTCATCACGCCCCCAACAGTTCTAGAACTGTGTCATACCCTCCGCGCACAGCCCCGTGTTGTCAAGAGCGCCGTGTCAGGTCCCCCTGGAGTGCAACCCCCATGACCACGACATCGTGTTGGACACCCGTTCCGCCCGAATCACCATGTGCTCGCCCATGATAGCGGCGCGATCGAACACGACCGGGCTGTCGTCGATGCCGAGGGTGATCCGTTCGCTGACGAAAACGGGGCTGCCTTTGACGATCCGCAGGTGTCGCGCGACCTCACTCGTCACCAGCCTGGGCATGATGGTCTCCGTGCTCCGGGAGATGGCGAGCCCCGCGTGCTCCGCGAGCGCCGCGTACAGCGTCACCTCGGTGAAGTCGACCTCCCGAATGCTCTCGGCGTACGGCTCCGGCACCCAGGAAACCTGATGCACGGCCGGCTTTCCGGCCACGATGCGCAGCCGTTCGATCCGCAGCGCGCGTTGCCCGTCCGGGATGGCCAGCACCTCGCACACCGCAGCAGGGGGCCGCCGGCTGCCCAGCCGGATGACCTCCGTCTTTACGTCGATGCCCTGGCTACGCAGCTCATCCGACATGCTGCGCAGCGACTTGCGCTGGTAGGCGAGCCGTGGCGGGGCCACGAACGTGCCGCGGCCTGGTTGCTGCACCACCAGTCCCTCGTCGCTGAGCAGCCGCAGCGCCTGCCGCAGCGTCATCAGCGTGACGCCGTACGACGCGCTCAGATCGCGTTGGGAGGGCAGGGCCTCGCCGGGGCGGTAGTCGCCCTGCCGGATGGCTGTCGCCAGGTCATCGCGGATCTGCTCATACTTGGGTGTGCTGCGACCGCCGGCTTCGGCCTTCGGCAGCCAGCGCAGTCGCGCGGACCCCATCACCACCGTCCTCCTGTACCGGGTCGCCGATCGCGGACATCCGTCCGATGTAGACCACCTAGTGTAGTGTCTCATTATTGATTTTCCACTTGCTGGAGAGCGATCCGTCCGCGGGTGACCTTGGCGAGGATCTGCTCGGCAGTGGCGGTCCAGACGAATGGTTTCGGGTTGTCGTTGGTAGCTTTCAGGTAGTCCTCGATCGCGGTAATGAGGTCATTCACGCTGTGGAACACACCACGGCGGATGGCCCTGCCGGTCAGGTTCCGAAACCACCGCTCGACCAGATTAAGCCACGACGAGGAGGTAGGGATGAAATGCAGGTGAAACCGCGGGGTGCTTGGCCAGCCATTCCTTGACGTTGGCGTGCTTGTGGGTACCGTAATTGTCGCAGATCATGTGGATCTGCAGTCCTTTGGGCACCTCCCATTCGATGACGCGCAGGAACTTCAAGAACTCGGTAGTGCGGTGCCGCGGCAGACAGCGGCCGATCACCACTCCGGTGAGCACATTCAGCGCATCGCAGATCATGTGGATCTGCAGTCCGGTGGGCACCTCGCGGTCGATGACGCGCAGGAACTTCAAGAACTCGGTGTTGCGGTGACGCGGTAGACAGCGGCCGATCACCACCCCGGTCAGCACATTCAGCGCGGCGAACAGGGTGGTGGTGGCGTGGCGTTGGTAGTCATGGGTCATCGTGCCGGCTCGGCCCTTGGTCATCGGCAGCGAGGGCTGGGTGCGGTCCAGAGCCTGGATCTGGCTTTCTCGTCCATGCACAGCACCACGGCCTTCTCCGGCGGGTTCAGGTACAGACCTACCACCTCGACGAGCTTCTCCTCGAAGTGGCGATCGTGGGACAGCTTGAAGGTCTTCACCAAAGGGGGCTTAAGCCCGCGCGCCGACCAGATCCGCTGCACCGATGAATGCCGACATGGCGGCGATGTTCAGCTTCTTCGCCCGCGAGGGAGACCCCGCCGACGTCGACGGTCTGCGCCGCGATTACCCGGAGGCGGGTTGGCACCGAGCGCACGATCGGATCGCTGAACAGGACTGGGCCGCCCTATGGCATCGACCGTAGGCATCGACGATCAGGGGGTCCCCAGCGCGGCGGCGAGCTGGTCGAGTGAGCGGGTCAGATCCTCTGACGATACTCGGGGCATCGTCGCGAGCAGTCGTTCATCGGTCACCGCGGACCAGTCGTAGGTCTGGGTGACTAGGGTGTGATCGTCCCCATCAGGTTCAAGCGTGAAAGTGAAGGTGTGGCCGAAGGGCTCGTGATCAACCGGCCCGGAAGACCAGCCGAGGGCGCGGTCGCGGACATAAGTGGTCACCACGCTCTGGCTCCGGTAATCCCCTAGATCCTCGGCGTGCATGTCCATGATGAACACATCGCCGACTTCGGTGAGCACCGTGTGGGTTTTACTGGCGCGCAGCGTCCCTGATCCGTCCAGGTCAGGGTGCCGGTCGGGGTCGGCGAGCATGGCGAACACCCGTTCAATCGGAGCCTCGATGATCCTGGAGACGCGGATCTGCTGCATGTCGTCCATCCCGCTGAACTTTACTGGGGTCCCTCACCTCGACGGACCCGGGAGTGTTCACGTGGGGAAGGTCAACACCAGTGCGGCCACTGCCAGCAGGAGGTACGCGGAGGGAAACCCTAATGAGTAGGCGTGTGCGCGCACGTGGGTGATGATGGCACCGACGAAGAACAAGGTAAGGCCGATCGCAGCGGCCGTTCCGATCAATGGCACGCCGATGAGGCCGAGCAGCAGGCCGCCCGCGCCGGCTGCTTTGAGGATGCCCAACGGGGTCAGCCACGATTGCGGCACGCCCACCTTGGCCGAGTTGATGAGGACGAACTCAGCGCGCATGAGATCGGCGGCGGCTATGAAGGCGTTGGCCGCGATCGCCATCAAAGTGACAACGATGTAGGCAGTAAACATGGGGAACTCCCATCGCTTCGTTCTCGTCGGACTCGTTCGGGACCGGCTCTCTCCTCTTTGACGGATGCCGATCGGGAAAGGGGACCGATGAACGAACATGAGGGGTTGGCGGCGCGCTTCGAGGCCCACCGCGACCACCTGCGCGGGGTCGCCTACCGCATGCTCGGCTCCCTGGACGAGGCCGAGGACGCCGTGCAACTTGCGTGGTTACGGGCCGACCGGGCCGACCTCAGCGGGGTCGAGAACCTGGCCGGTTGGCTGACCACGGTGGTCGCTCGCGTGTGCCTGGACGTGCTGCGCGCCCGGCGGGCACGCCGCGAGGAACCGCTGACGTCGGCGGCCGAGACGGTCACGGAACGGCGAGGCAGGACTGATCCTGAGCACGAGGCGGTGCTGGCCGACTCGGTCGGCCGCGCCCTCTTGGTCGTGTTGGAGCGGCTCACTCCGGCCGAGCGGGTTGCCTTCGTGCTGCACGACCTGTTCGCCGTACCCTTCGACGAGATCGCGACGGTCGTGGGGCGCTCACCGGTCGCGAGCAAGAAGCTCGCCAGTCGCGCCCGGACGCGGGTTCGCGGAGTGCCGAGGGTCAGCGAGGTCGATCTCGCCCGGCACTACACCGTCGTCGAGGCGTTCCTCACCGCCTCACGCGGCGGTGATCTCAACGCGCTGGTCGAGCTGCTGGCGCCGGATGTGGTTCGCCGAGCCGATCGCTTCGCGGTGCCCGCAGACATCGCGACCGAGGTCCACGGCGCCCGCGCCGTGGCCGAAGAGACCCGGGTGTTCGCTCACCGGGCCCGGGCCGCCGAGGTCGCGCTCGTGGACGGGACGCCAGGAATCGTCGTCGCACCACGCGGGCGACTGCTCGCCGTCCTGCGCCTGAGCGTCGACCACGGGCGGATCACCGAGATCGACGTGATCGCCGATCCGACCCGACTCGCCCAACTGCCGCTCGCCGGAGGCCGGCCTGACTGAACACAGACGACTCGAGCAGCACGTCCGTCCCGACCGTCAGCCCGAGTACGTGCCCATATCTGGATTGGCAGCGCGGTCGCTGGCACACAGAGGTGCCCGCAATCCGGCGAAGACCTCGCCCACCACGGTGTGCGCGTACTCCGCCGACAGCGGCTGG
This sequence comes from uncultured Pseudonocardiaceae bacterium, assembly GCA_964250265.1. Classification (GTDB taxonomy): domain Bacteria; phylum Actinomycetota; class Actinomycetes; order Mycobacteriales; family Pseudonocardiaceae. The sequence goes on from CAXUFG010000056.1 coordinate 22,456, forward strand.
TGGCTGACCAGCAGCCGGTAGTAGATCGCCCCGTAGAGCACGTCGATGGTCACGTCCACGTCCAGGTCGGCGCGCAGCTCGCCGCACTCGACTCCCCTGCGCAGCACCTCCGCCGCACCGGCGCGCCGGGCCGTGATCAGCCACTGGTGCAGCGCATCGGCCAGCACGGGATCGTGCTGGCTGTCCGCAAGCAGCCCGACGAATGGCTTGCTGAACGCCGGCTCGGTGAACAGGGTGGCAACCCGGGAGATCTGTAACCGCAGGGCCTCCTGCGCTGATCCGGTTTCGGGGAACGACAGCCGGGGATCAGACTCGACGAACACCGCGTCCATCACCACGGCCGCCTTGCTCGGCCAGGACCGGTAGATGGTGGTCTTGGCGACGCCGGCTCGGGTGGCGATCCCCTCGATGGTCAGCGCCGCGTAGCCGTTGTCCCTGACCAGCTCCAGCGCGGCGGTGAGCACCGCGCGGCGTGCCTTGTCCGACTTCGGCCTACCCGAGCCTCCCACGATACGAGAGTATCAGAGATACGAAACGTTGCGTTGCGAAACTGCCCCACTGCGCCTACCGTCGAAGGCATGACGAACAAGACGACGATCGCCACCCGACGCCTCGGCAGCGCCGGACCGACCGTGTCCGCGCTGGGCCTGGGCTGCATGGGAATGAGTTACGCCTACGGGCCGGTGGACGATGCCGAGTCGACCCGGCTGCTGCGCCGTGCCGTCGATCTCGGTGTGACCCTGTTCGACACCGCGGACCTCTACGGCTTCGGCCACAACGAGCAGCTCCTCGGGCGCGCCCTGGCTCCAGTGCGCGACCAGGTCATCATCGCCACCAAGTTCGGCATCGTACGCAAGCCGGGCAGTGATTTCTCCGGCCCGAGCCCGGCCGACGGGCGCCCGGAATACGTCCGCTCCGCCATTGACGCCTCACTGAGCCGGCTCGGCGTCGATCACATCGATCTCTACTACCAGCACCGCGCCGACCCGACGGTGCCCATCGAGGAGACCGTCGGAGCGATGGCCGAGCTGGTTGCCGCCGGCAAGGTCGGTCACCTCGGCCTGTCCGAGGCGGCACCGGAAACCATCCGGCGGGCCGCCGCCGTGCACCCGATCGCAGCGGTGCAGACCGAGTGGTCGCTGTTCGCCCGGGACATCGAGGACGAGGTGGTACCCACCTGCCGGGAGCTGGGTATCGGGCTGGTGCCCTACAGCCCGCTTGGCCGGGGCATGCTCAGCGGCACGGTGAGCAACCTCGACGATCTCGCCGAGGATGACTACCGGCGCACGCTGCCCTGGTGGCGGCCGGAGAACCTGGCCACCAACCAGCGCCTGCTCGACGTGGTGCGCGCCGTCGCCACCAGCCATGACTGCACACCGGGCCAGGTCGCGCTGGCCTGGGTTCTGGCCAAGGGACCGGACGTGGTGCCGATCCCCGGTACCAAGCGGAAGCGCTACCTGGCCGAGAACCTGGACGCGCTGGCCGTCGAGCTCACTACCGCGGAGATCACCGAGCTGGACGCCCTGCGCCCGGCGGGCGACCGGGTGGCCAACGAGGGCGAGACGAACCGCGTCACCGCCGCGAGGTAGCAGTGCCAAGTGCGCTGCTACGGGCGGTTGGTGAGCACATTCCAGCTGAAGGTCTGGAATTTCTCCGTGGCAGGATCGCGGTACTTGAACTCAAGTTTGGATGTGACCATGGTCACGGTCTCCGGGGCGGAGTTATCCGAGGTGCCGGCATTCTCCTGGACCGAGGTGATCGCCATGGGGGCCAGCGTCAATTGCAGCGGCCAGGTATTGCGATCGGCGGGGAAATCCCCGATCGCGGGCTTGATGTAGATCACCGCTGAGGGCAGGTTTCTTGCGAAATCAACTGCGCCGACATCCGCGTTGAGCAAACCGGTGGTCGCGGTGTCGACATCCTTGGTGATGGTGATCGGGTCGAAACTCGCCTTGCCGCTAATGGGCCTGCCGTCGACGCCGACCGTGAACGGCCTCTTCACGCCCCAGCTGAGGGTTCTCACAGCAATACTGCGGTCGCTGTTCTCTCCGTTGATTGGGGGGGCACCTGGCTTGGTGGTGATGACCATCTCAATGGTGGCATTGCCCGTGAAGGCGTCGCGTTGCAACTGGGCCAGAGAAACGGTGGGGACAGCATCGGATGCGGAGTCCACCCCGCCGAGAACCGCTGCTGCGACAATGCCGCTACTCGCCATGACGATGCCGACATGACGGGCCCGGCGGGTCGATCGTATGCGCCTCACGGGATTCTCCTGTCGCTGGTCAACCGTTATCCCTGGCCCCCACGGATGTCACGATGGGACGGTGCGCGCCGTGGATGAACGGCACACGTCCAGCAGAAGGACAGGGGATGGCGAGCACCCTCACGAGGGACGACGAAGGCCGCCGCACCTAAGAGGTCCGGGTTGGTTCGGCACCTAGGATCACCGCATGGCCATGGGC
>CAXUFG010000057.1:0-24578 GCA_964250265.1 uncultured Pseudonocardiaceae bacterium
ACGAGCGTCCGACTGAAAATCGGAAGGTCGGCGGTTCGACCCCGCCCCTGGCCACAAAACTGCTGGTAGAGCGGATCTAACAGCGACGCTAGCAAGATCAACCCCCAACAATACCCCCATCTTGCGCGCGACTCACTGGTCCTCGTCGGACAGCATTCGGCAGCAGAGCGATCGGACGCCGATCGAGCCGTCCAGGTCAGCATCGCCAGCGAGATGAACGTCCACACCGCCAGGTAGGCGAATGCCACCATGGGAGATGTCATCGTGTAGAGCAGTACAGCGATCACTGCCGCTACGTTCCCGATCGCTTTGACCATGGTGAACAGATCGAACGCGGAGCGGGTTTCCTTCGGGGCGAAGGCGGCTACCGCGTGTTCGACGGTTTCTGCGCAACCGATACCTGGGCCGGCCAAGACGAAGGCCATACCGAGGAGAACAATCACCAGTGTTTCGTTGGGGCCCGGCTGGCGGGCGCTCGACCGAGCGGGTGAACCATCGGCATGTGCGGTGGAAGGCCTGGCTGCGCTGGAGGGTGCGGTACATCGTCGGCCGGGTCGACGGCTTCCTGGGCGGCGGTCAGGCCTTCGGCCCGCCGGCCCGCCTCGGCCAGCCGGATGGCACGGTCGCTGAAAGCCCGGCTGCGGCCGATGCGTGGCTTGAAACGGCTGCGCTCAGTACCAGTGATCTGTGCTGGCACGCATTCGACCAGGACCTGCGCCGCGGACACTACGAGCTAGCCCTCGACCTCGACCGGCGTTGTTGCACTTGGCGAAGCCGAGGCGCGCAAGACCGTTAATTTTGGTTGGTCAGATCGCCAGGCCAGCTCGTCGAAGGCGTTCGCCACCCGCAAGGTCATCGGCTCGTCAACGCCGAGTTCGTAGTGGCCGCGACGGATGTTCTGGATGAACGCGTGCCCGGCGATGATGATTCTGGCTCCGTGATCCGTTTTCGGGCCGCGCATCGGTCGCAGGCGCTGCTTCAGCTGCCCGTGATCTGCTTCTATTCGGTTGTTGGCGTAGAGTTCCGTGCAGTGCCAGGCGCCCGGGGCCAGCTCATCAAGAACGTGTGGGTACACCGCCGCCTTGTCCGTGGTGACCTCTACCGGGACGACCTTTGTGGTGGCCAGCGCCCGGGTGAAAGAAACACCGGGCCGCGCCGCCATCTCGCCGCGGGGACACATATACATCGATGACCTGCCCGACCTGGTCGATCGCCCGGTAGACGTAGCGCCACCGACCGGACACCTTGACGTAAGTCTCGTCGACCCACCAGCGGTCCCCGACACGATGCCGGCGTGGGCGTGCCGCCTCCGCCAGCAGCGGCGTGAAGTGCTGCACCCAGCGGAAAATGCTGACGTGATCAACCTTGATGCCCCGCTCGGCCAGCAGCTCTTCAACATCGAGATACGAGAGTCCGTAACGGAGGTACCAGCGCACTCCGAGCACGATTACCTCCCGCGGGAACCGGTAGCCAGCGAACGCCGATCTCGGCGGGCGGACCGGACGAACACGGCAGCTGCGGCGCATGCGCTTGAGCATGCCGAACGACGTCTTCTCTCTATGCAACAGTCCCCTGCCAAAACCACCGCAGTACCGTGCCTGAGAGCCTGCACTTCAGCACTGCTTCGAGATTGCCGAAGAGAGCCAAGTGTAAAAGACCAGGGTGACGTAGGGGACGCAGGCTTGCGGCCTTGCGGTCCGAAAGTAACGTGGCGGGGGTGTGCAGCCCAGTTGCGGCGAGCGCGGCGAGTGAAACAGTCATTCACCTGCCGACTGACATGGGCAGCGGCACCTATGGCGGCATCCGGTGTGGCACCTCGCCGCCGAAGATGAGGCTATGGTAGGAAGGTCGCTCGTGGCCCTTCCGTTCAGATCCCGGACACAGGCTGTGCTGGTCCGCGTCCTTGAACAGGCCTACTCGCATACGGAGCTGTCGACTCTTTTCATGGAAGCTGAAGTAGGACCGTGGGAAGATTCCACGCAGGGAAGTAAACAACAGCGCGCACAGCGGCTGCTAGGTCGACTGGCCGATGACGATAGCGCGGACGCCGTGACGCTACGCAACTGGCCGATGGGCTTCGGCGAACGGACAGCTCCGCAATCTCGTCGAAGCGTTGCTCCCGCTCGCTGCCGAGCTGGTCAGCGGCAACAAACCGACTACCGCACAAGCGGCCCTGGACGCCCTTCGCAGTGCGGGCATGCTCGTCAAAGGTGAGTACGGCCTCGCCAAGGGCTTGTGGGAGGTTTGCCAGCCTCGCGGCGCACATCCCGGTCTATCGGACGCGGAAGAGGCTCGGTTTCGCCTGCTGAGCGTTACGGCGTACGTGAGGTTTCTGCTCATACGTCTCCCGTGTCACGGTCAGAGTGTCTAGTCGTCGTCTGCTGGATTCCGGACCGCGACGTGACACTTGGCGTTCTTCCTGTTCTTGTTGGCGCTGGACGGTACGGTGCTCAACCCCGACACCGTGGAACCGCAAGAGCACGCCAGTGGGCAGGTCGACCGGTTCTGGGCCGGAAAGGCCGAGCAGCTCATACCCCCACTGCTCGGTCACGAACCAGTATCGCCACGACATTAACAGCCGATCTTGATCGTCCACGATGAGCGCGACCGCGATCCGACCGAGATGCACCACGTGGTACTCCCACCGCTCCCCGTTCGGCGCCTCAACGTCGACCAGCCCCAGCCGCAGCCACCGGTTGTCATAGACCGTCCGCTCACCCAAACGTCCGCCATCCGCCGCGTTCCTCTGCCACGATCGCAGCGTAAGAGGAGGACACGGCACCCGACCTCTCGGTAGGTGTTGACATGCCCAGTTCAGTTGATCACTGGCATGGCAACCGATCCGAGCAACCCCTGCGTCGACGTTCAGCCAACCCCAGTTCGTTGGCTCCTACTCCCGCGCCGTGTCCCGGTCCATCCGGCCTCCGCCCACTCCTTCGCTAATAGATGGCTTGGGAGCGGTCCAAGCAGTTCCTCAAGGGATCGAAGTCCGTACACCTGCATCAGGGCTAGCAGCGTTTGCAAGCTCGGATTGGGGAACTGCTTTCCCTCCAGCCGGCCGAGTGCGTTTCGTGTGATGCCGGCTGCTGCTGCCGCCTGCGCCTGAGTGAGCCTTCTGCTGTCCCGACACTGACGCAGTCGACGACCCAGGTGCACAGTTGACTGTTCATCATCAGAGGGAGTTGACACGTTTGAACGGGCTGCCCGACCGCCTCGGGCAGCCCGCTCCTCCTGATCATCGGGGTCCATGCGCCTTTGGTTCAGTTGGCGTGCCTGCTTGAGTTTGCACACTTGACGATGCAGACTCAAGTTGTCATGGCTACCCGAGCAGGCCTAGCGACCAACCACAGCCGAGGGTTGGATGCAGCTGTGTACGACGTTCCTCGTTTGTTGGGCATGCCAGGTCTGCCGGTGACCGTCGCCTTCCGGGGCCGTTGCTGCACGGTCGTCGCTGATCAGCCACCGGGACGACCACAGAAATACCGTGAGCCGATCACCGACATCATCAACTTGGAACTGATCTCGGGACACGGTGAGCAGGCCGACTGGCCACGCCTGGTCTGCCTGCACGCGATCATCGAGACTGGGCGAGATGCTCTCCGAACTGTGCATCGAGCATCTCGCTGGGCCTCTTACGCCGGGCGGGTAGCCGTCATCCCCGAGGAGCGCCTGACCGAGCAGGCGTGCCTTGAAGCTTCCCTGCGAGGTGTTTGGGTGGTAGCCACCGGGCAATCATCGCGGATAGCAGTGTCGGGACAGCGGGGACCGACCACCGGTGCTGCGCGCGGCCTACTGCACCGTTTGCTGGACGAAGTGGTCGCTGAGGCCCTCGCTGCTCGTGGTGCCGCAGTGAACGGCACAGAAAACGTCAGATTGGCATCTGAGTCCAGTTGATCATCGCCTGAGGAGTATCGAGGGTGACTGCCCCCGTACTCACCGATTCGTGCTCGCGTTGGGACGCCTCCGCCCAGCTCCGCCACAGTCGAGGCCGTGAACTGGGCGGGCGGGCAGCGAGAATCGTACGAAACTGAAGAACGCTCGCGATATTATGTGCGCGAACTTCTCCGGCTAGCGCCGTGCTGAGCCTGTCGAGGCGATCACCGTTGCAGACTGAGCAGTCGCATTTCCAGCGTGGATCAGCGGGACTCGCAGCGACAATATCATGCAGCAGATCGCTGTAGTGCAAAGCGACACCTACCGGCCAGACAGCTGACTCAGACCGTTTATTCCCACCACCGCCGCCACCATTCCGAACGGGATAAAGGTGTCGGAGACTTGTCTGGCTACCGAACGCCGCAGCTACGGCGCCGTGTGCCATCAAACCCAGCGCACTGATGTCACAGCGTAGAGGAATCACGGGAACACCGCTTGCCAGTAGATCCAGAACTCCGGCGAGGATTCGACGTGCGCTAAATGGATCCGCGCCATGCTCAATCACCAGGGCCAGCGGAGTCGGGTTGTCGGTGACCTCACTGAGGAGTAACCGCAGCCCCGGGCCATGCAGCCACCAGTTCGCGATGGCTAGCAACGCCACCGCACCGTCGATCTTCGCGGACTCGACCAACACATGCCGCAACCCGACAACGTCCGCTTCGGCAACGTAGCCGGCATCCGGCAAGATCACCGGAAGCTTCAACCGGCGTTGTTGTGAGATCCAATCGGCGTCGAAGGGGTGCGTCGCTGGACACCGCGCCTTTCCTCTGTAGCGCTGCCGGTCAGCCAGGAAGGGTTGCCGGTAGCCTCGATCGCTCGCGTACTTGATCGCATGAATCGCCCCATTGCCTGAAACCACCATGCCACTCCCAGGATGCTCGGTGACGTCGACCAGGGCTCCAACGTCGCCAGGTTCAACCTGCACCAGCGCACGGTCGGTCAGAGCTAGAACACCGGGCGACATTCCGCTACGCACTGTCATCAATAATCTCTCTCTGTAGTCCAAAAGGGGACTATCACAGTAAGGGAGATCTGCGAAGGAACCACTGTGCGACACGCCGTCCCGCGCAAAGTTGCTCGCCAAGCAGGGTTGCAGCGCGGTCGTCTCCGACAGCCACGCTACAGAATGATGATTCACTTCTGCGCCAGCCCATCCGACCGAACAGGAGTGCGTGGTCTGCGTCGCAGACAGTGGCCCAGCCGATGCCGCTGTCTCGCCCGGAGTGTCTCGCGAACCATACGTATTAAGACCCCTCCACCGCGGCGGGCTTGCGGTGGGCGACCCCCTGCCGGCGGACACGAGGGCACGTGCGTCTGCGAGTGGTGAACTACGGCGGGCGATGGACGCGCAGGGCAGGTATCGGTATTCACGCAACGCATTCCCGAGCGTGCTGTTCGTGCTAGGCGAGTAGCGGCCTGACGCCCGCTACTCGCTTACTGCCCAGCTGTTACCGGGCAGTAAGCGCCATGTTGCGTCATTTCGCCATCCCGGATCACGCCGGATACTGTCATAGAGGGCCAGCTCCGCGTAGCCGCAGTCGATCACGTGTCCTGCGCATCCGTCGAGCTATGAACGCCGACACCCCGGAGGACGACGTTTTCGGTGCCTACATGAACTGGCGCGCCTGTTTGAGCTCCTCCGCCGCTCTATCAGCATCCCTGTCGTGTCTTCCAGGCCAGCCAAATCGGCGGCGGCGTCGGCGAGAAGGCCGGCGGAGTCCTCCAAGTGAGCAAGCTTGCGAGCAGCGTCTACAAGCATGGCTGCGGTCTCCTCATCCGGGAACCGGGCATGGAAGCGGGCTTCGGCCAATTCGCCGATCAGCGGTCGAAGCAGCTTGGCTGCCTCGAGATCAACCCGCTCAAGTTGGGCGAGTGCGTCCTCGAACTGTGTCTTGAAGGACTGGAACGATGCGCTGATCAGTACCTGCAGTCGCTCTTCGGTGAGGTCATGCAGCCCGCGCAACGCCGCCGCCGGGTGCCTCCCTGATCGTTTTCCAATTCTGCAAGGTTTCGATCGTGAAGTCGTCTGGCTGCAACTTGTCGACGATTTTGTGATGGACGAGACACAGCAAGACCAGGTTGCCGAAGCTGTTCCGCTCCTCGTCGGCCATACCCTCGACATAGCGGCGTCCACCTTTGTTGGCCGCTCTGATGTGCGCGGTCTCGAAGTTGTTCACTGGTCTACCCTCCACAAACCGGACGATCGGTTCCTCGCAGTCCGGCCAGTAGCATGTTCCTTGAGAAAGGGACACCAGGCCTGTGATGACACCTGCGCCGTAGGTGCGGGCGTTGACCATGCTCGTAGCCCTCACATAGATCGAAGTGGTGCCTCGGGACGGGTACGCATCAGCCATCATTGCAGAGGGGTACGACAATTGTGGGACTTCCGCAGATCGCACCAGCACGTCAGTGTGCGGCGAACGCACCGCGTAGCCGCCACTCGGCCAAGTTTCCCCAGCCGCGGGCCCCCGCGTCTTGAGAGCTCGCGCCTGAGCACGCCAGCGAGCACGTCAACCGCACTACTTGTTATCGGCGGCGTTGGTCGCTCACGGGGAGATTAGTCGCAAACCCGGCATATCCTCAAAGTGACTTCTATTGTGGCTAATCAGCGGCGCATCGTAGAAGATTGCCGTTGTCGCAATCCAGAGGTCATTAGTATGGTCGCTACCACCTAATGGATGTCCAATTCTACGAGCCTGAGATTTCAGAGTTCCCCAGAGCTTGGCCAGTTGCGGATTGTATGGTGCAATCAGGTAGACTTTAATGGCAGCCTCAAGCTGTTTAATCCGCCGCTCTCCCCAATTCGCATAACTTGCACCGAAGTGAACCTCTGCGATGCTAGTGAAGGACAGTACGGGTACGTTCCCTCGAATGAAAGGCTCGTAAGGAATTCCTTGCGGGCGGTTTTGCCACATGAATGAAAATACATCGGTGTCCACAATTACATACGATGACACTCAATCACCGCGCCGATCTAATGATCTCAAGGAAGCTGTCGAAGTCGTCTATCGACTCTCCTCGTAGTTGTGAAATATCCGCAAGTGGTGAAACTCCTTGCTGCTGAGCAAGCTCGTCGAGTGAACTGGAGGTCGATGTTTCGACACCTTCGATTTCCAGCAAGTGGAGAACTCGTACCGTGGCGCCGTCCAGTTGCATTTCGGCTACACCACTCGCGATTACGAGCGAGTCGATCAGGTCGAGTACTCTTTCCCTTAGCTCGTCGTCGAGATCGCAAGATACACTCCCTGAATGGGTGTCGATCCGACATCGCAAGCTGAGTGGATCGAAATCGCCCATGTGTAAACGGCCAACAATAGTGAGTTCTTGCTGTGAACTATTCTTCTGGGCTTGCCCCAGAACGTACCGCATCTCGGCATCAAGCGTAAAATAGGTGCGCCCCTCAGTGAAGAATTCGATCCGGTTGATGTTGCGCTTACTGATGCCACCGCAGAGCGTAACGAGACCGTTGATGATCGCCGGGTTGAAAAACTCTGGCAATTCAACGGGGCTTTGTCTTAAACTGTCTAGTCCAACCACAAGTGTATTAAAGGTCTCCGTCAGGAGATCGTCGAGCGCATCATTTCCGGGACGCTGAAGGTCGAGAACGGCCGATCCGCGCCTGAAACCTACGAAATCCATCCTGACTGCGTCAGCAATCTCCCTTGGAAACCGTCCCGGACGCTTGCGCCCAACAACGATCGAGTATGCAATTCTCTCTAGCGTAGCCTGAAATCCAGATGCAATACGGGCGAGCTCGCTAAGCGAAAGTCTGCCGTCTTTCGTGGTGGGACCTGACGCCCTGATGGTCAGCGACTCAATTTGCTGCTCATGACTCGAACCGGGCACAGTGCACCTCCCTCTGTCTGCGTGTGACCAGGATAGCTCAAGTTTCAGACATTTTGACGGTACGTAACTATGCCGTCGCAGTGGGTAGCGAGCGAGTACCTGAGCTCGCAAGATCAGGCTGACCGGCCTCACCTGCTCCCATCGCCCGGAGAAGCAGCGTGACCTGCCTCGGGGCAACTTCGGACGGCTCCAGCCATACGCCTTAACGAACGCGCAGCATCTAGCGGAGCTGGTCCAGGTGCAACGTCTGCCGGGCCGCGGTGAGCGCGGCGTCGAAGGCAGCGTCGAACTCGCCCACCTGCTCGGTCAGCAGCGCCGCCTGGATCGCTTCTGGAGAGTCGAACTTTGTCGCGGCGATCACGTCCCCCGTCCACTCCGGCGAAGGCTCCAGCCCGTCGAGGTCCGAATCCGTCGCCGACGAACGATGCGGCTCGGGCAGGTGCGCGGCGGCGGTCATGTGGAACACCCTAACTCTGGGCAGGCCGGGGTGCGGGGAGAAGGGCGGCATACCTGTCGTGGCGCTCGTTCGGTGACGCAACGCTGTAGCGCACCAGTGCCCCGTCGGCTCACAGCGGGCGAGTTCATGGACGCACAGGCTCCAAAGAACCTGACCGGCATCCGGCAACGGGAGGCCTGGACGAGGCGCGGTGTTCGCTCGACCAACATGGGGTGGCCGACTGACACCGGTGGACAGTTGCCAGAATACTAGACTACAATTCTAGTCTATGAATACGATCCCGCTGTCCGAAGCAAAGGCCCGACTCTCCGAGATCGCTGACGAGGTCGGGCGCACTCACGAGCGCGTTCACATCACCCGCAACGGCCGTGACTATGTCGTGCTGCTCGCCGCTGAGGATCTCGAGTCCATCGAGGCCACCCTGGAGCTGCTCGCCGATCCTCAAGCCCAGCAGCGCATCGCCGCCGCCGAAGCCGACTTCGCTCGGGGTGATGTGCTCGACGAGCAGCAGGTACGGGCCCTGATCGGCGAGCGACACCGGACCCAAGCCGAGTGACCTACCAGGTGCACGTCGCCCGTACCGCGGCACGCCAACTCACCGAACACCTGCCCGAGGCCGTCGCCGCGGCATGTGTGGAATTCCTTTATGGACCACTGGCCCAGAACCCCCATCGCGTGGGAGCTCCGCTGCGTAAACCCTTCGAGGGCTACTGGCGCGCTCGGCGCGGGGAGTACCGAGTGCGGTACACCATCGACGACAACACCCAGACCGTCCAAGTTCTCGACATCAGCCACCGGCGAGATGCATACCGCTGATCGCGACTACGCCCGGTCTCGCCCCCTGCGCAACGTGACGCCGATACCCGTGCGAGCCGAGTTCTTCTTCGACGATGAGGCGAACACCTGGCATTACCGCGTGCCTGCTCTGCACATCAATGGGTACTCCTTCGGCGCTACAGCGTTGTGGGTGAACTGCTCGCCGCGTCGGGTCTGCAGCTGTATACCGGCTGGTCTCCAGCGGAACGGGCGGACTCGATCGCGGGCCTGGGCGTCGAGCCACCCGTGCTGGTGGACGGGCCCCAGGGGCCGTGGGCGGCCGCGCGTCGACTGCGCTGAGCCGGCGTTGATAGCGTCAGGTCTGCGCGTGCGCTGGATGAACCGTCGCCGTCGCCGTCCGGTGCCCGGCCAGGCGATCCGCCCTCACTCCGGAGCAGCCATGTCATACCGGCAACCCAGCGTCCACCGCGGCCGTGAGCGGGGGACCGGGGGCTCACCGCGGCCGGGGGATGGTCTTGCTGGCCCTTTCTGTGCTGGTGGTGCCGCTGCCCGCCTGCGCCCGTGCCACCCCGATCACCGTCTACGTCACCAACGGCGGTAGCAAGTCGGTGACGCGATCGAGGTGGCCACCAACCGTCCCGGCACCCGCATCCCCGTCGGCTCCGATCCCAAGGGCGTCGCGGTCACTCCCAGTGGTGTGACCGTCTATGTCGTTAACGGCGGCGATAACTCGGTGACGCCGATCGATCTGGCCACCAACCGCGCGGGTGCCCCCATTCCCGTCGGGATCGCGATCACCCATCGCCCCCGATGACCCGGCCTTGACAGCGGACGCCGCACGAAAGGGCTGTCCAACAGACTGTCCAATAACCGGGCACTGTTGCGTCGCCGATGGCGGCTTCGGGCAGGCTGTGTTGATGCGTCGTCACGGCTCTCGGCTGTCAACGCCGCGGTCCAGCTTTGCCGGGTTCCGGTTCCCTCCGGATGTGATTGTGGTGGCGTGACCACTTACCGTTGGTGGAGCGGTTTACTCCGCTGCTGATCGATGCGGCACGGCCCTGTCGGCACGCCACCGGAACGTGGCGTCCGTGGCGCTCAAGCGCTGGCGAGTGGATGGATCTCGTCGAGGACGGACACGAGGCGGTCGCGTTCGACCTCGAGGTCGTAGCGGCCTTGAAGGTTCATCCAGAAGCGCTCGGAGGTTCCGAAGTAGCGGGCGAGCCGCAGCGCGGTGTCGGCGCTGATACGCCGCTTGCCGTGCACGATCTCGTTGATCCGCCGTGGCGGCACGCGAAGGGCGACGGCGAGCCCGTGCTGGGTGATTCCCAGCGGAGCGAGGTACTCCTCGGCGAGGACCTCGCCAGGATAGATGGGGGCGCTCGACGCGGCTGTGCTCATCAGGTTCCTCCTTCAGTGATAGTCGGCGATCTCGATGTCCACCACCTCCTATCAGCGCAAACCCTATCGTCCAACGTCTTGTCCAACTCCGTTCGTCTCAGTTGTGCCCCCAGAGGAAGCACTCCAAGGGGCGATGATTTCGGTCGTATCCGATCCCGCACGGTCGGTCATCGGCATGGAGGCGGTCTGCGCCATGCGACCGCGACGGCGACGGCGACGGCGACGGCGTAACTACAGCAAGCAGAATGCCTGGTAGTACTACGCGGGCCGGCGGGTCGGCCGAGCGGGCTCGTGGGGGATGGAGCCGCCGGAACGGCAGGCGTCACCGGGTTGGATCACCGTGACGCCCCAAGACGAATTCGCCAGCAGGGTCTCACTCCTCCGCAAACGCGTTGGCACTGGACATGACCAACGTCGCCACCTACATCGACCCCGGCGTCGTGCGCCGACTGCTCGACCACGACTCGCCCCAGATGACCGCGCTCTAGGCCCATCTACACGACACCGCGGTGCGCTGACACTGGGAGAAAAGCCCGGAGGGGTCAACATCCAGTTCTGCTAAGTTTGCCGGGGATCACCATGAATCGTGCGGGCGGGAGAGCTGCGTGTACAGACGGCAGGCGCAGGTGGTGGTCGACGGGGGAGGTCGACGTCTTCGCACGACCGCGCGCGGGCTGGAGGTGCTGCGCGACCCGGGACTGAATAAGGACAGCGCCTTCACCACCGAGGAGCGCACGGCGCTCGGTCTGCACGGGCTGCTGGCCCCGGTGGTCACCACCGAGCTTGAACCGCAGCTCGACCGCGCCTATGCCGCGTACCACGCCGCGCCCACCGACCTTGCGAAGCATGTCTACATGTGGCGGTTGCACGACAACAACGTCACCGTCTTCTACGCCCTCATGCAGCGGCACATGCTGGAGATGCTGCCGGTGGTGTACGACCCGGTGGTCGGCGAGGCGATCGAGAAATACAGCGAGGTCATCACCCGGCCGCGCGGGGTGTTCCTCAGCATCGACGACCCCGGCAGCGTCGAGGCCCGCCTGGCCGCCGCCGGGGCGGGTCCGGATGACATCGACCTGCTGGTCGCCTCTGATGCCGAGGAGATCCTGGGCATCGGCGACTGGGGCTCCAACGGCATCGACATCTCGATCGGGAAGCTGGCCGTCTATACCGCGGCGGCCGGCATCGACCCGTACCGGGTCATCCCCGTCGTGCTCGACGTCGGCACCGACAACGAGAAGCTGCTCAACGACCCGCTCTACGTCGGGGTCCGGCACGGCCGCATCCGCGGCCAGCAGTACGACGACTTCGTCGACGCCTACGTCGCTGCCGCGCAGAAGCTCTTCCCGCAGGCGATGCTGCACTGGGAGGACTTCGGGTCAACCAATGCCCGGCGGATCCTGGATCGCCACCGTGACCACGCCGCCACCTTCAACGACGACATGCAGGGCACCGGCGCGATCGTGATGTCCGGGCTCCTCAACGCCGTCGCGCTGGCCGGCACCTCCTGGTCGGACCAGCGTGTCGTGGTCCTGGGGGGCGGGACCGCGGGGTGCGGCATCGCCGACCAGGTCCGGGACCAGATGGTCCGCCACGGCCTGTCGCACGGCGAGGCCACCCGCCGGGTCTGGGTGGTCGACCTCCCGGGACTGCTCACCGACGACATGGCGGAGGGCCTGCTGGATTACCAGCGCCCGTACGCACGCCCCGCGGACGAGGTCTCCGATCTCACCCGAACGGCGTGCGATGTGGACCAGGCCGCGGAATCCCGGTGGCCGGCGATGGCCGCGCTGCGTGCCACCGCCGCCGCGGGCCCGGGGATCATCGACCTCGCGACGACCGTGGCGGCCGTGCAGCCGACGATCCTCATCGGCACGTCGACGACACCCGGGATGTTCACCGAGGGGATCGTGCGCACGATGGCCGCCTCCACCGAGCGCCCGATCATCTTTCCCCTGTCCAATCCGACAGTGCTGCACGAGGCGACCCCGGCGCACCTGCTGGAGTGGACCGACGGCAAGGCTTTGGTGGCCACCGGCGCGCCGTTCGACGACGTCGAACTGGGCGGGGTCACTTATCGCATCGGGCAGGCCAACAACGCCGCGTTGTACCCAGGCCTCGGGCTCGGGATCATCGCGTCGCGGGCGGCCAAGGTCACCGACGAGATGATCCTCGCGGCGGCACAGGCGGTTGCCGGCGAGGCGGACACCAGCACACGGGGCGCGTCGTTGCTGCCCTCCAATGCCGAGCTGCGAACGACGTCGAGCATCGTCGCCCTGGAGGTCATGCGGACCGCGATGGCGCAGGGAGTGGCTCGCGCCACGATCGACGATCCGGTCGAGACCGTGCGGCAGGCCGTCTGGTGGCCGGTGTACTGCCCGGTCGAGGCGGTCTGAGCCGGGATGGCTGACACCCCCACTGCCGGCGACGCGGGTCCGGTTGTCCAGCAGCTCCCGGTCGGCATCGACGCGACGGGAAAGCGCCAGGAGACCGACTCGCTGGGCGCCGTCGAGGTCCCGGCGGACCATTACTGGGGGGCGCAGACCCAGCGGTCCCTCGAGCACTTCGATATCGGCGGTGCCAAGGACCGCATGCCGATCGAGGTCTACCACGCGTACGGCATCGTGAAGAAGGCCGCCGCTCGGGTGAACACCCGCGAGGGTCGGTTGCCGGCCTGGATGGGGACACTCATCGAGCAGGTCACCGACGAGGTCATCGCTGGGGCGCTCGACACCGAGTTCCCGCTCTACGTGTGGCAGACCGGCTCGGGCACCCAGTCCAACATGAATGTCAACGAGGTCGTCTCCAACCGGTGTGTCCAACTGGTCGGTGGCGAGCTGGGCAGCAAGACGCCGGTGCATCCCAACGACCACGTCAACATGGCGCAGTCGTCGAACGACACGTTCCCGACGGCCATGCACATCGCCGCCGACACGATGCTGCAGAAGTACCTGCTCCCGCGGCTGGACGAGCTGCGCGGGGCGCTGGCGGCGAAGTCCGAGCTGTGGGCCGACGTCGTGAAGGTGGGGCGGACCCACCTGGAGGACGCCACGCCCCTGACCGTGGGCCAGGAGTGGTCCGGCTATGTGGCCATGATCGACGACGCCCGCGAAGCCCTCGTGTCGGACTCGTCGACGCTGCTCCGTCTCGCGGCGGGCGGCACGGCCGTCGGGACCGGCCTGAACACCTCACCGGGGTTCGATGTCGCGATCGCCGGCGTCATCGCCGAGCTCACGGGTCGGCCGTTCGTCACCGCGCCGAACAAGTTCGCCGCGCAGGGGTCGCTCGATCCCCTAGTGCGGTGCTCCGCGGGAGTGCGGAACCTGGCCGTGTCGCTGTTCAAGATCGCCAACGACCTGCGCTGGCTCGGCTCGGGTCCGCGCGCCGGCCTGCACGAGCTCGTGCTGCCTTCGAACGAGCCCGGCTCATCGATCATGCCCGGCAAGGTGAACCCGACCCAGGCCGAGGCGATGCTGATGGTCGCCGTTCAGGTCATCGGGAACGACACAGCGGTCGCCGTTGCCGGCAAGGAGGGCAACTTCGAGCTGAACGCGTTCCGCCCGGTGCTCATCGCCAACCTGCTGCATAGCCTGCGCATCCTCGCCGACATGTGCGACCATTTCCGGCGCTTCATGATCGAGGGAACCCGCCTGGACGAGGCCCGCATCAAGGCGAACGTCGATCGTTCGGTGATGACGGTGACCGCGCTGTCACCGGTGATCGGCTACGACAAGGCCTCGGCGATCGCCCACCTGGCGATGGACGAGGATCTGACCCTGCGAGAGGCCGCGTTGCGCTCGGGGGTCGATGCCGAGCTGTTCGACCGGGTCATCGTGCCACTGGACATGACGCGGCCGGGTATCGCCGACCAGGCCTGAGGGCTTAATCTTGCGGAGGTTGTCCCGGATGGCAGGCCTAGGACCTCTTCCTTGGTCTCCTGTCGTTTGGTGGCTGTCCAATAACTGTGGTCCGAGGTACCCAGTTGCGCCCAGAGGAGCACTCCGAGGCGGCGATTTGGTCGTATCCGATCCCGCACGGTCGGTCATCGGCATGGAGGCAGTCTGCGCCATGCGACCGCCCGCACGTTCGTGGGTGTGGTGCGCTACGCGGCGATGGTGACGGTCAGCAGCTGCGGCATGCCGCGTTCCTCCGGCACAGGCTCGCCGTCGGCCTCGAGCCCAGCGATGTGGACCGCGATGGCTTCGGTGGCCCGCTCGCGGCATTCCTCGATGGTTGCGCCCTGGGTGAAGCAGCCCGGCAGGGCGGGCACCGACACCATGAAGCCGCCTGTCTCCTCCGGCTCGACCACGATCGTGTAGGTGCGCATCACTCGCTCATCGTCTCACAACACGCTGAGGAATTCGTCCATCGTCAGTCCTGCCTGGTGGAGGATCGACCGGAGCAGTTTCGGTCCGATCGTTTCCCCGGCGTGCAGCGGAACGGTGACCCGTCCTCCGCGATCCGGATGCTTGAGTTGCGCGTGTGATCCCCGTTGGACGACGACTACCCAGCCGCAACGGCCGATGTCGCGACCGGTGACGCGAGGTGCTCGGGACATGTGCCGTGCACCGTACCGGTCCCCGTGGCAGTGGTGCGCGGACACACCAGGATGGACTCCACCAGCAGCGCCACCATGAGCCGACGCTCGACCTGGCCACCATGTCACCCGTATCTGCGCGCTCCGAAACGCTGGAGCAGATCACGCTGCCGTCTCCATTTCCGTCTCATTCGCCTTCGTTCGCAGGCGTCCACCTGTGGCCGCGACGACGTTCCGGCGCTGGTCACGGACGGTGCCGACCGGACACGGACACTGCACCGGAGTCCTGAAAATCGGAAGGTCGGCGGTTCGACCCCGCCCCTGGCCACCGGGTTTGACCAGTGTGAATACCTCCGATCGTAGATCATTGCGGCTCGTGGTCTCATCTGCCCAATTGGGTGTCCAAAGCAGCTGGTCGACTTGGCGGGCGATGTCGTACCTTAGGTCTGGGATGAGGTGCTGGTACCGGGTGGTCATGGCATTGTTCGACCAGCCCATCAAGCCCCCTGACCGCTCGCTGGTTGATGCCCCGAGGGTCCAGGGCCACCTGTTAGGACTGGTGAACACGACTCCGTGGTCTTCCCACTGACCACCGGCGAGGTTGCGGTGGTGCTGCTTGGTGGTCGGTGAGTAGGGCGGCGCGCCGGGCGGCAGGGCGATGGTCCGGCGACCGGCGCGGGATTTGACGTCATCGAGGACCAGTCGGGATCAAGAGCGGCGCAGCGCGGTGCAAGCCAAGAAGACACGCCCTCGCCGGGCGGGGAGGTCTCCGGGGATGGTCAGCCGCCAGCGCAGGCTGGGGTGGGCCAAGTGTGGACACGGTCTGTTCCCTCCGCATGGGCACTGCGGCCAGCGCATTCACTGGCTGAGTATGGCGGTCAGCTCGCCGCGGGGCTGCCGGTGGCCAGGTCCCACAGCCGGACCGTCCCATAGCCGCCTGAGGCCAGAAGCGTGCTGCCATCGGGCATGGACACCGCTGCGGTCCCCGAAGTGTCAGTCCAGGATGCGAGACTGGACGAGTGAGTGCGAGCGTGCTTGATCGTGAGATGTTCTCCGAGGCCGAAGCGGCGCGACTGCTGCGGCTGCCGCAGAGTACCCTCAATTACTGGCTTGAGGGTGGAACTCGGCGGGGCAAGACGTACCGACCGGTGATCCGGCCTGAGCCTCGTGGGAGCGGGCGCCGGGGCAGTGCGCCGGCTGGACTCGGCCGTCGAGACATTCGTGCGCGAGCACGGCGAGCGCCGTGGTCTGCAGGTCGGGCTGCTGTCGTCGCTGGCGGGAACGCTTATGCCCGCAGCGATCGCCTCCCTTGACTGGAACGGGATCGAGGTGGCCCTTACCGAAGGTCCGCTCGCCTTGCTGACTGACCGGCTGCGCAACGACGAGCTGGACCTCGCGTTCTGCTATGCCACCGGGGACGCCGGGGTGCTCAGCGGCCTGGAGTGCAAGGTGCTGGACCGGCGGGCGGTCCTGGTGGCTCTGGCCGCCGACGACCCGGCAGCACAGCGGGATGCGCTGCCGTGGTCGGCGCTGGCGGCCCGTCCGTGGATCATGCCGTCAGGCTCACGGCACTATCGAGACGACATGCTCGAACGGTTCGCCGCCCGTGGACAGGCGGTGGAGGTAGTTGCCGAGGCGACCACTCTCGCCGGTCAGCTGGCCCTGGTCGCTGCGGGTGTGGGCCTGACCTTCACCTCGCCGTGGGCGGCCCCGCCGGATGGCGTTGTGGTGCGTCGCACCGCCGAGCCGGCCGAGGAGATCGTCCTGCTGGCCGTCCACCCGGCAGGGACGGAGTCCGCGCTGGTCACTCGCCTGATCGACGCCGTGCGGCTGAGCTCGGTCGGTTTCCGATAGGCGCGCGTTATCAATTCTTGCTCTTGGACGGGCCGCGCGAGCATGGCGTTTGATGAGTCCATGATTCAACTACGCGTGGCACCGGTCCCATCCGTGCCGTCGATGACGGTGGTGCCTGGATCCCTGCACGAACACCCGGGTCACAGCTTCGACGCGCGGAGCCTGCTCGGGCGACTGGTCGACGTGCATCCCGATCGCGTATCGCCGCTGATCGCCCAACTGAGTGCACAAGCCGCGTTCGGCGGGTGGTGTTGATCATGGTGAGCAGCGTGCACGGGTGCTACCGCGTTGAGCGGGTCTGCTTCGACAGCGGCGGGATCACGCTGCGCGGAGATCTGTACGTGCCGACCGGCATCACCGAGCAGGCGCCGGCCGTCCCGATCCTCGGTCCGTACTGCTACGTCAAGGAGCAGGCACCGGTTCAGTACGCATCCCGCCTGGCCGACGAGGGATTCGTCGCCATCGCGTTCGACGCGCGTCGACACGGCACCAGCGACGGAGAGCCGCGACGCTTCGAGGACCCACTGGCGAAGGTCGCCGACGTTCGAGCGGCGCTGGACTACCTCGCCTCACGGCCCGAGGTCGACGCCGACCGACTCGCGGTGCTCGGCGTCTGCGAGGGGGCGTCAGAGGTGCTGCGGGTGGCCGTCGACGATCCGCGTGTCACTGCGGTGGCCGGGGTCAGCGGCCACTACCGCGACGCCGACAACGACATAGCGCTGGTCGGTGGGGAAGCGTTCGACGCCGGTGAGGTCGAGCGGGCAGAGGTGGCCGACTGGCTCGAGGCCCGCAAGGCGCGCGGCGCGGCCGCGATGCGCCGTTTCCATGAGTCCGGTGACGTCGACTATGGCGTGATCGTCGACCCGGAACGGACCGATGTCGCCCTGCCGCGGCGGATGATCTGGGAGTGGTACCACGGCTGGGCTGACCGCGGCATCTGGGAGAACCGGTACGCGCTCATGAGCGATGTCCCGTACTTCGAGTTCGAGTCCCTGTCGGCAGCCGAAAAACTCAGCACACCACTGCTGATGGTGCACGCCGACTTCTGTGACGGCCCGGACGCGGCCCGCCGACACTTCGCCACTGTCCCCGGCACCGATAAGCACCTGGTCTGGCAGGGAGAGAACACGCATTTCCAATACTACGAGGATCCGGTCGTCATCGACAACGCGGTCGCTTTGGCCGCTGCCTGGTTCCGGGACCATCAATGACCGGGCCGGGGCCGGTGTGACCCTACGCACTTAGGCAACCCGTCCGGCATCGAGATCAACGAACTGCTCATCCGCCTCACAGAGCAATTCCCTGAGCCCGGAGTTGGCGTGCGTGCTGGACACGCTAGAGCACTGGCGCCGCCGCGCGATCATGTCCGCCGACCCGACGGACGTCGGCATGGCGTGACGGACGCGCGTCCCGAGCCCTGAAAATCGGAAGGTTGGCGGTTCGACCCGCCCCTGGCCACAGGTCGCACCGCTTCCGCTGAAGAAGGCCTCGCGGGGCTGCTGCATCCGCGCACCGTGCGACGTAACGTGCGCTTGTGCTCGTCCAGCCGATTCCTTCGCTCACCGACTTTGCGCTGGGGCTGGTGACTCTTTACCTGATCCGGCGGTTGCCCCGCGGCGGTGAGGTGTCGAGACATTGGCGCGCGGCGTTCGCGTGGGCGGCGGGGACCGCGCTTGCCGGAGCCGTCTACCACGGTGTCTTGGTCGGGATCCCCAGGGTGAACGACCTGGTGTGGGCGGTCATGAGCATCATGGTCGTCGTCGTTATGTCGTACTTGCTGGCGGCGTCGGTGGTGCAGGTCCTGGGGCGGAGTCGAGCCGTCGTCTTTTGGCTGCTGCGCTCGGTGGGGTTGGTGGCGTATGTGGTTGTCGCCGCGGCCGGCCATGCGAGCATCACGGCGATTATGTGGTGCGAGAGCCTTACGATGGCCAGCGTTCTGGGGCTGTGGATCTGGGCGTGGCTGCGCCATCATCCGATGGGTCGCCCGATGCTGGTTGCCATTGGCGCGAGCATCGCAGCCGCGATGCTGCGCCTGGTGCCCACCGCCGCCGCGCTGGCGGGACTGGATCCCGACTCCGGCTACCACCTGGGGCAAATCTGCGGAATGGTGCTGCTGTACCGCGCAGTCGCTAGCGCCGGCGGGCGATCCGATGCCGCGGCCCGCCTAACCCCAGCCGTGTGAGTCGCGAACCGGCGTCTGGTGGACGCGCGCGAGCTCCCGGTGGCCAGCCGTCTGGGGGCCTAGCAACGTGCCGGGTGTCGTGCCAACGGCGAGGTCCGCAGCGTTTGCAGCCCGAGCCGACGGCCAGCGGAGGACGACGAACGTGCTCGGTTCCTCGCCGCGGATCCGCGCATCGGATCGGCATCGAGAAGTTCCTCAAGCCGGAGGAGAGAGGGTGGTCGTGCCCATGCCCGACATAACGTTCGACTTGCTCGACGGGACGCAGGCCGCCGCGCACGCGGGCGAACTGCAGGCCCTGCACGCCGAGGTCTACCCGAACCCGCCGTATGCGCGTAATGATGACGCCGCGCTGTTCGCAGACCGCTTCCGGGTCCAGCGCAGACAGCCGGGCTTTGTCCTGGCTGAGGCGCGCCATGGCGGTTATCTGGTCGGCTACGCGGCCGGGATGCCGCTGCGGCCGTCCACCTCGTGGTGGCGGGACCTGACTACCCCACTGCCAGGCGCGGTCACTACCGAGCATCCCGGCCGTACCTTCGCGCTGGTCGACCTGCTGGTGCGTACGTCATGGCGGCGCCAGGGCATCGCGGCAACGCTGCACGACCTCATCCTGAGGAACCGGCCGGAGGAACGGGCGACGCTTATCGTCCTGCCGGCGGCCACCCCGGCGCAGAAAGCGTTCCAGAAATGGGGCTGGCGCAAGGTCGCACGGACGAGTGATCCCCGTCGGGGCTTGCCCGTATCCGACGTGCTTGTCACAGCCCTCCCGGTGAGCCGCGAACTTGACCTCAAGTAGTTGCGCGCGTCGTCGTCACGCCTCCGGGCTCACACCGGCAGAGTCAGCTCCTTCAGTCCTTCTGGCGTCAGGTACCACAGCTTCGCGTTTCGTGAGGAGGTAGCCGTGCAGATTTCAGCGAGGTTCACCGACACCAGCTTGACCAGCACGGCGACCTTGGCCTCACCGGGCAGGTAGAACATATGCACTCCGGCGCGACGGTACGCGGCCAGCCCATCGCGCCGCCGCATGATCATCGTGTCCCGGTTGAGAACGGCCCACCCGGTCTTCGCGACCTTCTCTAACCACAGCTCGTCAGCCTTAGCGACTCGGGCAGGTTGTCCTCAACGCCGTCGGTCGCGAGCTCCGGCGCCATGAGCACGTACTCGGCCCCGAACTGGCGCTTCAGCTCATCCAGTCCCGAGCGGATCTTGCGAGGCCGGACTCCGGCTCGCCGAAGCCCGTCAAGCACCCACGCGATCTCGTCAACCACCGCATCGCCCAGCTGCTGGAGAATCCACAATCGACCCGCTCCGGTCAGTTCCAGCTACGTGTCGGTGAGGCGACCAGGATGAGCCGTTGAGGGACAATATTGAGCCACAAGGGTGTACTGCTGGCTCACTTAGTTGCACAGGGTGGCGGAAACTGGATTAGTGGGTGTCGAGTGAGGTAACCGCCCTGGACTATGATCGATCGGAACCGATGGATTTCGCATCACTCGCGCCTCATCCACAGGTTCTCCACAGCCTGTCCACCGCCGGCGCACAGGCTCATCGTCTGTCCACACGATGTGGATGCCGCCCCCACCGAGGCGTCTCTACGGTGTCGCGCATGAGTCAGACGCCGACTTATGACCAGCTCCGTGGCGAGCGAATCAACGCCGATGTCCCGGCCAGCGAGGTTAACGAGCAACAGGTCGATCACCTCGGCAGACACCGACTCGCCGACGATGCGGTAGGTGCGGCGGTGGGCGGCCAACCACCGGGATCAGGAGCTGATCTCGCCGACTGGTCCGGGTTCGGGACCGGGAACTCCGGTCACCCCGGCAAACACCGCCTCCACGACGACGCACCAGGTGCGCCGGCGATATGCGGCCGATCGCCAGGACCCCCGGCTGAGCTCGTTGGGGGCTGGTCCTGGTTCACCCCGGCCGGCCCCGGCCGCGCAGGCCTGGCCAACGCCACGGGGCCGGTAGCACCTACAGCGGGAACAGACCTTCCTGGGCAGACATACGTGGCGGATCAGCAGGCATACTTCGGCCAACGGGCAGCCTCGAAGCAGGTACCGCCTGCAGGTCTTCCACCACCAGCCCGCGCGGGCGACACCCACCAGCACATGGCGGTAGACGCCAGCCGCGACGCGAGAGCCGGCCCGCCGGAAGCGGTGACCGATCTAGGAACCTCCAGGGCCCCCGTCGTCATAGAAAGTCACTGGCTCAGTCGCCGACTGTACCGTTTCGAATCACGGCAACGTGGGTCGGCGTGGATAGTGACGGAAGAACCGACGAGAAGTAAAAAGAAATAGTAGAAATAGGAAAGCCGCCAACGCCACCGGATCAACCGCTTCGGGACGCGTGAGCAAGCCGAACAACGTTCCGTCGCGCGGTCAACGACGTTCTCCGAGATACCAGCTGGACGCGACATTCCATCCACCGTGCTGGCATGCTCGCTCGCGGTCGCTGCCCGGTTTGGTTGGTATCACCACCAGAACTGAACCCATGCGGGCCGCCTCGTCCTCGATCACAGTCAGATCTGCGTCCACCGCAACACGGTCTGTCAACAGCACGGGGCCGCCTGGGTCGTACACCGGCGGCGCCGGACCGAGCAAGCCCGAGAAGCCGGGCCCGTCGACCCGACCGGCGGGCGCGCCGGGCCCATCGCGAGGCTCGACGGGCTTGACCCACCATTGCTCTACCAGGCGCAATCCGGTAGCGACAAGCATCGCGACCTTCGGCTCATCGGCCTGCGCCGTGACCACACGGAGATCTCGGATGCCTTGAGCCGATAGCCGATCCCACGCCGTGCTCAACAGCGCTAGACCGTCATCTGCCCAGGTCCCCTCGCCGTCGACGGCGAAGTCGTCGACGAACCCTTCCCCGTCGCGACGTTGAGCGATGAGGAATCCATGGTCCGTGCGCAGCGCGATCGAACCCTTGTCCTGCACCTGGCGACCCAGAAAGCGTGCATGCCGATCGGTAATTCCACGCCGTGGACGCCAGAAGACCGGCGAGTAGCTCGCGTACACCTCCCGACGTGCCGCCATCACCGCTGCCGCCCAGCCGGCATCGGCGGCTGTCAGATCGCGAACATCCACAGCGGCCATCCTGTCACCCAACGTGTGGGGTCTCTGCGGTGATCAATCCCTATGGCACACCCGCACGCGTTGTCAAAGTGAACACTGGTGGCGAGATCGTTCGCGATCACGCGCTGGTTCCGCGACCGTTCCCAGGGATGCGGATGCCGTCGTGCGCCAGCTCGAGGTCGCTGTGCCAGTAGCTTCAGAACCTCCTGCAAGGCCTGGTTTACACCCATCGCACTCGTTCAGGAGTTCCTCCCGCCCATGATCAAACGAGGCGACGGAGCCATCCTCACCGCCCAAGGCGCCAGCGCCGTCCACGGCCTACCCACATGAGCAGGCCGGCCCCGCACTGGCCGCACAGCGCACCTACCTCCAGTCCCTGCACGCCGAGGTCACCGAGAAGGGTGTGTACGTCGGCATGCTCTACCAGCTGTTCGTCGCTGGACCCATCGCGGAGGACGGTGTCATGCCCAGCGGCGCGGATTTCTACCGAATCGCCCGCCTGTGGCTTGGATGACAGCGGTATCTGGGGCGTGAGATCGCAGCTCAGGTTAGGACCGTGACCACGTTGGCGGGGTCGTCCGGCCAGACCCATTGACGATCAGTGCTCACTGTGAGGTGGAACTGCTCCCGGTCGGGCCGGCCGTGGGTGTTCCACCACTGGTAGGCCATCACCGCCTCGTCCCACAGATTCCGGGCGTCGGCCTGGCGCACCTGCCCGCTGGCAATCGAGGCCCACGCATCACCGGCCGGCAGCCACAGTATTTCTGTTCCGGTGGGGTCGGTTTCGAAGATCGCGCGGAATCTGTCGAGATGCAGCGCCACCGCGAGGGGTGGAATGGTTGCCGGGCACCTCGTGCGGATCGAGGTCCGTTGTTGACCGGATGGCGATGTCGGAAAAGTCGTCCGGTTCGTCAGGGACGTTCCATCGTTTGCGCGCGCAGCCGCATGAACCCGACCGAGTCCACGATGGTGCCCACCGCACCGTCGGGGGCCAATCTCAAGGCGGAGCAGGTGATCGTTGGCCATCGAGGGCCCCCACGGCGTGACGATCACGCCGCCAGGTTGGGTCTGCGCGATCCAGGGTTGTGAGGTGCTCGGCGATGTCAGGGTCGATCTCGATGCTCACCACATTGCCGGCGCCCACCCGGAGCCCCCGCAATGCCGGTGACCCAGCGATGAGATACGCCCAGTGCATGCGCGACAACGGCGTTGCCGAGTTCCCCGACCCGGTCGATGGTCGTGACAGCGGCCTACGGATTCGCCAAAACGAGCCCGGCACACCCCACGACACCTACCCCACCGGGCCACCCGGCAACCCCTCCGGCAGTGCCTACCCGACCGTCGGCGACCTCACCCGGTTCGTCCAGGTGCTGCTGGGGCACCAGCCACTCAGCCCGGCGATGACCGACACGGTACTCACCGGCAAGGTCGACACCGGCCGGCCCGGCCCGGCCTTCTCAAGTATGGCTATGGCTTCGAGGACGAGGCGCGGGACAAAGTGCGCATCGTCGGCCACGGCGGGGTGCTCCCGGTATCGAAGCGCAACTGCGGATGTACCCCGACCTCGGCTAAATCGTCGTCATGCTGGCCAACCTGGACCATGCCGCCAGACCCGTCTACGACCGGATCAACTCGATCCTGACCTCGGGCAGCTAGTGCGCTGCCCGTGCCGCCGCGAACTGCAGCGCCGGTTAGTGGCACCGAGCCGGACCTCGTGCCTCGACTGCCACCGCCTGATCGGGTGAATCCGGGGGCGGTGACAGGGCTTGAAGCCCGGTGTGTCAGGGGTCGAACATATGGTCGATTCATGGCGGCGGCGGCGGTGGGCTCGGTGGTCTCCGATGAGGAGATCATCAGTGAGTTGCGCGCCGCGTGGGCCGAGGTGTCCCAGGGCTATGCGCGGTGTTGGGCGGCGATGGCCGAGGTGGCCCGGCGCACCACCACCGGGTGGGAGACCGCCGAGATCGCTGCGGCGTTGACCTTCACCGTCCGCCGGGCGGACTACGAACTGGGCTGCGCCCAGACACTGGTCGAGCACCTGCCCCGGGTGCACGCCGCGCTGGCCACCGGCGAGCTGGACCATCACAAGACCCGGGTGTTCACCGACTACCTGGCCGGCCTCACCTCTGCCCAGGCAGACCGGATCTGCGCCCGCCTGGTCCCCCTGGCACCAGGGTGGACCACCGGACAGCTGGCCGCGCGGCTGCTCCGCGAGGTGGCGGCGATTGATCCCGGCTACACTCGCCGCGCCTACCAGCAGGCGGTGCGTGAGCGCGGGGTGCATGGCTACCTGGACCACACCGGCACCGCCGTGCTGTCGGGATCCGGATTGCCCGCCGCTGAGGCCGCGGCCGCCGCGGCCCGGCTGGAGGCGCTGGCCGACGATCTCCGCGCGGCCGGCTACCCGGCCACGGTCAACCAGACCCGCGCGGATGTGTTCCTGCGGCTACTCGATGGCACCCTTGATGGGCTGTCCAGCCCGCAGATCAAGGCCACCATGCTGGGCCTAGGTCCCCTGGCC
>CAXUFG010000058.1:0-8450 GCA_964250265.1 uncultured Pseudonocardiaceae bacterium
CGTTAGAGCTTCTTGAAGTACCTTGCGATCGGTAGCAGCGCGAATCCGGCCTGTTCGTAGGTGTGGCGCGCCGGAGCATGCCCGGGGTCTCCACCCGTCTCCACCGTCGCTAGTGCCATGCCGTTATTCTTGATCCAGTCCAGCGCGAAGGAGGTCAAGATCGAAGCGATGCCGTTGCGTTGGTAATCAGGGTCAACGGCCAGCATATGGATCTCGCCGATGCTCGCTTCATGATCAAGTTGTATAGCGACGAAACCACCAACGGCTGTGTCGATCTCGGCGACCCAAACGTGGATCTTCTCTGCGCTACACGCAGCTCCCACTGCGCGCCGCTGATCCGCGCGCCAGTCGGGATGTAACTGCGAAAAGACACCACACTCGCCCAAAACGCGCTCAAGCGAGACAAAGACAGGTGCCCACGCTCGCAGCGAAAGAGCAATAACTGCAGCTTGGTCACGATCTTCGAATACTCGAACCAGTGGCTGCATGCCGACATGCTGTCACTCCCGCCGTGCGCCCGGCGATCTATTAACGCCAGTCCTCACCGACCAGCGTCCGCAAGCGGATCGTCCGCGATGGGGCCGGCGTTGTCGATCACCGTGACAAAACCGGTTGCATTGGTCGATGGGGCGTGAGACCACTGACGTCGTGCAGGGCTACCAGCCGATGGACAGCTTCGGCGAAGACGCCGCGAACGTCTACGACGACGAACTGCGGGGCGACGAGCTGTCCACGGTTGCGTTCCTGGCTGACCTGGCGCGCGGAGGCCCCGCTCTGGAACTCGCGATCGGCACCGGGCGCATCGCTCTGCCCCTCGCCGCCCGGGGCATCCGCGTTGACGGGATCGACCTCTCGCCGGCGATGGTCGCCAAGCTTCGCGCCAAGCCTGGCGGCGACGCCCTGCCGATTACGATGGGCGACTTCGCTGATGTACCGGTCGAGGGCGCATACCAGTTGATCTTTCTTGTGTTCAACACGCTGTTCAACCTCCTGAGCCAGCACGACCAGGTCCGCTGCTTCGAAAACGTGGCCCGTCATCTCACCGACGACGGGCATTTCGTCCTGGAGGCATTCGTTCCAAATCACCTGACCCGGCTTCGCGACGACCAATACGTGAATGCTGAGAGTGTTGGTGTCGACCGGGTCCAATTCGACGTGGCGCGCCACGACCCAGTCACCCAACGGCTGACCGAAACCCACGTGGTGCTGTCCCCAGCGGGTCTGCGCTTCTTCCCGATCGTCGCCCGCTACGCGTGGCCGAGCGAGCTCGACCTTATGGCTCGGATCGCTGGGCTACGGCTGAAGGACCGCTGGGGCGGCTGGGAACGAGAGCCCTTCACCTCGACCAGCCGCAACCACGTCTCCGTCTACGGACGCTGATCCCAGCACCACGCAGCCGGACCAGCCGACCTGTCGTGGTCAAGCATCAACCCTGGCGAGGGCCGGTGGGCTCAGGGCTGCTTCACCAGGACGGCGCGGGTATAGAGCAAATCGAAGCCCCGACGCTGCGCGTTCTGCTGAGACTTCGACCCCGGCTGCGTGGTGATGACGGCGACGTCGCAGCCGGCGGCTGCGGCGTCGGCGAGCCGGGCAGCGAGCAGCGCGGTCTGGATACCCCGGCGGCGCTGCGTGGGCGCGGTCGCCGCGCCGGTGAGCTGCGCGATGCTCTCTGTCATGCGGAAGCTGGCGCCGCCGGCGATGACCCCGTCGCGCAGCGCGACGTAGCGCATGACACCGGCCGCCGCCGCAAGATCGCGCATGGCCCTCGCGATGACCTCGCGGGGAAACTGTTCGTGGGAGGGAACGCCTTGCGTGTCGGGGTGGGCGACGCCCTCTGCCACGACGTCGAGCCACGGTTCGAACTCGTCGTCGCCGCTGGGCCGGACCTCGACCCCGGCTGGCGTGACTCGCTCGGGCGCGCCTTTGAGGGCAAGGCCGAGCACGTTTTCGAACGATGCGAGCCGGTAGCCTCGTTCGGTGAGAAGGGCGCCGATCGCGGGGTCGACGAGGTGGGCGAGCTCGATCTGCACGGGGGCCCCGCAGGCGGTGAAGGCCCGCTCGATCTCCTCGAGGGCGGCCGCGCTCGGCACGCCGCCGAAGCCGAGACCCGCGACCTTGTTCAGCGGCGAGCCCTCTTCGGCAAAGCTCGCCACGCCGCTGGCAATAGGGATCACGAAGCCCGCCGTGTCTGTCCTGCGGCGGCGGGCGGCCTCGCTGCCCTTGGCGACGAGCTGGGCCTCGACCCGCTCGATGCGCTCGGCCAGTGCGGTGCCGCAGAAGAGGGGCAATCGGCCGGCGTCCATGCGCAGAGCTTAGGGCCGGCCGTGGCGGTCGAGGTCCCCGTTGGACTTGCCGGTGCGCCCCGAGAACGAGGCCGAGGTCGGCGAATCTCAGCATGGACCGTCAACTACTCGCCGCGGATCTGGCCGAGACACCGGCAAGATTCGCGTCCCGGGTCGGTCTCATTCCGTGAGTGGCGCCGTCAGTGTTCCTCGGCGAGGGGCACCCTCAGCCGCACGACGGTGCCGCGGCCGGGGGTGCTTTCTGTGGTGAGCTGCCCACCCAGCAGCTCAGCGCGTTGCTGCATGCCGGGCAGGCCGTATCCCATCGGCCCAGGTCGCTCGGGAGTGGTGGCCGGGTCGAAGCCGATGCCGTCGTCGGAGACCTCCAGCAGGACTGCGCCGGCGGACACCGAGAGCCGTAGCTGGACGTGCGCGGCGCTGGCGTGCTTCATCACGTTCTGCAGCGCCTCTTGGGCGATCCGGTAGACCGCGGTCTCGACGTGCTCGGGTAGCACGGTGGTCACGGTGTCCACCTGTACGTTGGGCAGCGGGGTCGATCGAGCGAGGCTTTCCAGGCTCGCGGCCAGCCCGAGGTCGTCGAGCACGGGCGGGCGCAGCCCGGCGATTGCGTTGCGGGTCTCGTCCAGTGCCCCCGCGGCCAGTTGCTGGGCGCGGGCGATCTGCTCCGCGGCGCTGGCCGGGTCGGAGGCAACCGCGTCCGCCGCGGCCGAGAGGTGAAAAGAGAGGCTGACGATGCGCTGGCTGATGCCGTCGTGGATCTCGCCGGCGAGCCGGCGGCGCTCGGTTTCCTGGAGCAGCACGATCTGCTCGGCGAAGCGTTCCATCGCCTCCTCCCGCTCGGTGAGCCTGCTGTGCAGGCTCGCGTTCTCGATGGCGCCGGCCATCAGACCCGCCACCGAGTCCAGCAGCTCGACGTCGGCCTCGGTGAACTCGCGGCGGTCCCGGGTATGCACGTTGAGCACCCCGACCAGATCCCCGGGCCTGGTCAGCATGGGCACCGAGGCCATGGAGACGAACTCCTCACCACGCAACTCGGGGATGTAGCGGTAGCGCGGGTCTTCCCGCTTGTTGTCGGTGATCACCACGGGCTGGCAGTGCGCGGCGACCCACCCTGAGACCCCCTCGCCGAGCGGCAGCTCGATGCGCCGGGCGAGCCGATCGAACGGCGGTGTGGCGCCGCGCAGCTGCAACCGGTCACCGGCCGGATCCAGCAGGTGCACGAAGCACACGTCGGTGGAGGTGGTCTCGGTGATCAGATCGGCGACCCGCTGGGCGATCCCGTCGAGGTCAAGTCCCGACGTCAGGATCTCGATCACCCGATGCAGCAGCTGGGCGTCGGAGTCGGCGTCGGCCAGGCCCAGCCGCGAGCGGATCACTGGAATACCCCCTCCCGCAGTGCGGCGGCGACCGCGCCGGAGCGGTCCGCCACGTCGAGCTTGCGGTAGATCCCGCGGGCGTGCGTCTTGACGGTCTCCTCGCTGACGGTGAGCCGCCCGGCGATGGCGCGGTTGGACAGTCCGGCCACCATCAGCGCCAGCACCTCGCTCTCCCGCTGGGTCAGCCCCAGACGCGCCCCCGGCCAGAACTCCCCGCCGCGCAGGTGGGCCACCGACATCGCGACCTTCGTCGCCAGGCTGGGATCGATCAGGACCTCGCCTTGATTGATCCGCTGCAGATGATCCACCAGCTCTGCGCCACGCACCCGCTTGAGCAGGAACCCGGCGGCGCCCAGGCGCAGCGCCTGGTAGAGATACTGCTCGTCGTCATAGACAGTCAGGAACACGACCTTGCAGCCGGGTTGGCGCCTCTGGATCTCGGCGCACAGGTCCAACCCGCTGGAGCCGCGTAACCGGACATCGAGCAAGGTGATGTCGGGTTCCTGCCAGGTGATGACCTTGAGCGCGAGATCTGGTTCGGTGGCCTCACCGACGATCTCAACCTGGCCGGAATACGCCGCAAGCATCGCGCGCAGCCCATCAAGCACCATCTGGTGATCATCTACAACGACTACCCGCACCGGCTCCCGCGCTGGGGTGCTCATGGCAGCAGCCTACGCACCGACGGTAATGGCGCAGGAGCTAGCGAGGCGGGCCGGCAACCGGCCGAGGAACCGATGCCCGGTCCAGCACCCACGCCGTCACATCGGCCGCATATAGATGCTGAACCGAAGATCCAGGTGGGTGAAGTCGTGCTGGTGGACGAAGCCTGCGCACTCGTAGAGCGCGCGTGCGGCGACCATCATCTCCGCGGTGTGCAGGCCCACCGCGGGCGCATGATCTGCCCGGGCCAGGGCCAGGCAATCCTCGGTAAGGGCGCGGGCCACCCCGCGGCCACGCAGCGCCGGGTCGACTCCCAGCACCCGGATGACCGCCCACTCCGGCGGCACCCGCTGGTAGTCCTTGGGGCCGGGGGGCAGGTAGGTCACCGTGCCGGCGAGCTGACCGCCAAGCTGCGCGACCCGCAGCAGGCCCGGTGCGTCCGGCTCGATGACCTTGGCGATGTTGCTGGTCATCCGGGCCCAGTTCGCCGGAGCCAGCCACGGTTGGAACTCCGCGTAGGCCGCCGTGACGATCCGGTGCACGGCTGGCAGATCGTCCGCAACGGCTGGCCGAACGTCGATAACCTGCGGCGACATTCCCTCAGTGATCACTCAGGTACCTCCAGCAGACCTGGGTTGAATTGCCCCACTGGTACACTGGGCCAATTTTCTCCCAGGATTGGTCAATGGTGCCCCCGAACTCTTCACGGAAACCTACCCAAGAAGCGGTGGAATCCGCCGACGTCGTCGTTGTCGTCGGAGCCGATGAAAAGAGCGACGTCGTTGTCGTCGGAGCCGACACTGAGAGCGGTCGTGAGCGGGTGATGCGGGCGGCGTATGAGCTGTTCAGCCGCCGTGGCACCCGCACCGTCGGGGTGGACGCGGTGATCGGCGAGGCGGGTGTGGCGAAGATGACCCTATACCGGAACTTCGCCTCCAAAGATGATCTTATTCTGGCCTTCCTCGAGCGTCGCGAGCTTGACTGGACTCACGGTTGGGTGCGAGCCGAGTCGCGGCGCCGTGGTGAGAGCCCAGCGCAGTGCCTGCTGGCCATCTTCGAGATCTTCGGCGAGTGGTTCGCCCGACCGGATTTCGAGGGCTGCTCCTTCGTGACCACGCTGCTCGAAGTGACCGACCGGGATAGTCCGGTCCGGCAGGCGAGTGTCCGGCACCTGGCGAACATCCGCAGCTACCTGTGCGAGCTCGCCGAGCAAGCCGGCGTGACGGACCCCGATTCGTTCGCGCGCAAGTGGCACATCCTCATGAAGGGATCCATCGTCGCCGCCGCCGAGGGTGACACCCTGGCCGCCGCGCGCGCCCGCGAACTCGGCCTCCTCCTGCTCAAACAGCACGGAATCGCACCCGAATAACCACCCACCCGTGCTGCACTGCGTTTCGGCGAACAACAGCTCTCACTCAAATTCGCCCGGGACAGCGCTGCTGTTGAGTTCGAGGGAACTCCAGTGCGCTCGATGTTTTGGGTGAGCTGGGGGAGAATTCGCCTCGGGAGGCGAGAGGCGTGGACGCGACGGAGCCCGGGACGGTGCTGGAGGAGCTGCGCGCGGGCCAGGTGGTGGTGTGCGATGGCGCGATGGGCACGATGCTGCATGCGGCGGGGGTGTCGCTGGACCGCTCGCTGCCTGAGCTGAACCTGTCGCGTCCGGCCCTCGTCCGTGACCTGCATGCGGCGTACGTCAGCGCGGGCGCCCGGATCCTGCAGACCAACACCTTCGGGGCGAACCGGCTGCGGCTGGTCGGGTCCGCGCTGGAGAATAGCGTCTCTGAGATCAACATCGCCGGTGCCCGGCTGGCTCGTGAGGCAGCTCAGCGCGCCGGGCATCCGGTGCTGGTCGCCGGGTCGGTCGGGCCAGCGGTCAGCGCGCCCGCAGTCCGCCGGGTGCCCGCCAGCGCGCGAGCGGAAACCCTTCGCGAGCAGATCGCGGCGCTGTGCAACTGGGTCGATCTGCTGATCCTGGAGACCTTCGGCGACCTGGAATCCCTGGTCGACGCAGTTGAGGTGGCCAGCTCGGAGAGCGACCTACCGCTGGTGGCGCAGCTGACTTTCGGCGACGACGGCAGGACCCTCCGCGGGGAGGATCCTGCGGAGGCAGCCCTGGTGCTCTCCGATCTGCCGGTGACCGCGCTGGGCGCCAACTGTACGGTCGGTCCCGCCGTTCTGGTGGGCGTGGTTGGTGAACTGGCCCGCGGCACTGAGCTACCGGTGTCCGTCCAGCCCAACGCCGGCATCCCGCAACGGCTTGGTGGTCAGGTCCGCTATGCCCGCAACGCGGCCTATTTCGCGGAAGCCGTCCAGCGGTTCGTGGCCGCCGGGGCCACCCTGCTGGGCGGGTGCTGCGGGACGACACCAGCACATGTGCGGGCGATCTCCCAGGCGGTCGCGGCACTGGCCCCGATCCAGCGGTCCCCCACCCCCCGGGTTGCGGCGCGGCGGGCGTCTCCGGCCGGGGCCCGGGTGGCGCCCCCGCCTGCGGGATGGCCCTGGGAGGGCGAGTTGGTGGTGGCGGCCGGGTTACGGGCACCCAATGGGCCGCAGGTGCCGGAGTTCCTCGAGCGGGCGACCGCGTTGCGGGCTGCCGGTGCAGGGGTACTAGCCATCATCGAAGCGGCACCGCCGGCGGCGCGGATCAGCCCGGTCGGCGCCGCCGTGGTAGTCAGCGAGCGGGTGGGCAGCGAGGTGCTGCTGCCAGTGGAGGCCGCAGACCGCAACCTTGCCGCTCTACAGGCTGACCTGCTCGGCGCGCACGCGCTGGGCCTGCGGATGGTGGTGTGCCG
The DNA here is from genome assembly GCA_964250265.1 of uncultured Pseudonocardiaceae bacterium. Lineage (GTDB taxonomy): Bacteria > Actinomycetota > Actinomycetes > Mycobacteriales > Pseudonocardiaceae. The sequence continues at coordinate 7,135 of CAXUFG010000058.1, forward strand.
TACTGGCAGCCCGCGGGTGGCGGGCGACTACCCCATCGCCCCTGGCGGCACCCCCTGGGACGTCGACTCGGTCGGGCTCATCGCGATGCTCGGCGCCCTGAACGATGGCATCGACTGGCGGGGGGTGGCCACCGCGGAGCACACCCGGTTCGTGATCGGCGGGGCCCTGCACACCGCCGCCAGCGACGTGGCCCACGAGGTGGAAAGAGCGGAGTCCAAGCTCCGGGCCGGCGCGCATTTCCTGGTCACTGACGTGATTTACGACGTCGAGGAGGCGGCCAGGTTTCTCGGCACGCTGAGGGCTCGGGGCGTGGGGTTGCCGGTGCTCGCGACCCTCGAGCCGTTCGCAGACACCCGGACCCTGCAGCGGCTTTCCTACGAGGTTCCGGAGGGGTCGATCCCGCTATCCGCACTGGCCGCCGCCCGGCGCCACCGGGACAACCCCGAGCAGGTTGTCGAGGTTTCGGTGGGTGCGGTGGAGAAGTTGCGGCACCTGATCTCCGGCGTCGTGGTACAGGTGCCCAGTGGAGTGGACGAGCAGGCCGTGCAGCTGGTCAGCGCTCTTGCCCGGCTACGGGGGAGTTGATGACCAGCCAGGGGCGCTCCGAGCGGGTACCCGCGCGGGAGCACGGCACGGCGCTGAGCGGCCTGTCCCGGCAGAATTCGATCTACCGGCGGACCATGGCGGTCTGCGACGAGTTGGCGGACGCGGCGCTGGGTGGGGCCGACCCGGTGCGGCTCACCGAGGTCTTCGCCCGGCTGGTCGGCAAGCGGATCGTATTGCTGGACACAGCTTTCCGGCTGCGGGCCCAGGCCGGCGGATCGGGTTCGTTGCGGGGGCTGCGCTGGAACCGCACTGATCCCAGCGTCGACCGGCTACTTTGCGCGCTGGAAGCCGCGCGCCGGCCGCTGCGAATTCCCGCTATCCCCGGCTCGCTGCTGGATCAAGCCTGCTTGGTGGCCCCCGTCGTGGTCCGCGAGACCAGCCTCGGTTACCTGCTGGTGCTCGATGAGGTGAGCGCGGGAAGCGGGTACGGGTTCCAACCCGACGACGCCGAATTCCTCACCGTCACCTACGCAGCCACGCTGTTCGCGTTGACCCTGGCGCACGAGCAGACCAGCGCAGAGTTGGACCTGCGCTACCGCAGCAGCGTGGTCGACGCCCTGGTCTCCGGTCATTTTCTGGACGCTCAGGACGCCCGGCGCAAGACCCGCTCACTCGGCCTGGACGATGACGTACCGCTGCGGATCGCGATGCTGCGTCCGGCGCCGTCGGCCCCGGGCTGTGCCCCCGGGAATCGGGCCCCCGGGAATCG
>CAXUFG010000058.1:8550-24473 GCA_964250265.1 uncultured Pseudonocardiaceae bacterium
GCCCCCGGGAATCGGGCCCCCGGGAATCGAGCGGACGGGACTTGGGCGGACGGGAATTGGGCACAGCGGGTCGCGTCGATAGTGCCGGGCGCAGGCGCAGCGGTGCGAGACGGCGCACTGGTCGTGATCGTCCCCGGAGACCCGAGCGTCGATGCGCTATCGGCGTTGTGCCGGTTGGGCCCCGGCGTCACCTGCGGGGTGAGCGAACTGGTGGAGTCCCCGGAACTGCTGCCCCGCGGGGTGCGCCAGGCCGAGCGGGCCATCGACCTGGGGCTGCGGCTGGGTCGGGCGGGCCAGCCGGTCCGCTACGAGGAGCTCGGCGTCTACCGGTTGCTGTGCACGATCGGCGACATGCGGCAGTTGATGGGATTCGCCCGCGACGTGCTCGGGCCGTTGCTGGACTATGACACCGAGCACCGCGCTGAGCTGGTGCGAACGCTGTCGGTGTACCTGCACCATCACGGCAGTCACAAGCAGTCCGCCCGGATGCTGCACCTGCACACCAACACCGTCGCCTACCGGATCGCTCGCATCGAAGCGATCAGCGGGCTTGACCTCGGTGATCCGGATGACCGGCTGGTCGCGCACGTTGCTGTGAAGATCATCGAGTCGCAGGGTGCTGCTGAGTGAGAGCCGGGGGCCGGAGACGGGGGACCGCATGCTGAATCCGGGGACGGCACTGGCGCGTGTTCTTGTGGACGAACTCGTCCGCGGCGGGGTCACCGAGGCGGTGATCGCTCCGGGTTCGCGGTCGGCGCCATTGGCGATCGCCTTCGCGGAGCATCCCCGGATCCGGCTGCATGTCCGGATCGATGAGCGTTCGGCTGCTTTCCTCGGGCTCGGCTTGGCCAAAGCATCAGGCGATCCAGTGCCGGTCGTGTGCACCTCGGGTACGGCCGCGGCCAATTTCCACCCCGCTGTGCTGGAGGCCTCGCACTCCCAGGTAGGGCTCGTCGTGCTGACCTCAGACCGGCCGCCCGAATTGCGGGGCACCGGCGCCAACCAGACGGTCGATCAGATCAAACTGTATGGGGATGCTGTTCGCTTCTTCACCGAGTTCGGTGTCGCCGAGTCGCGACCAGGGATGGTCGCCTGCTGGCGGTCGGTGATCTGCCGGGCGCTGTCGGCTGCCCACGGGAACGGTCCCGTGCACCTCAACGTGCCATTCCGGGAGCCGCTGTTGCCCGACTCCGCCGATGAGGCGTGGCCAGAACCCCTGGACGGGCGATCCGGCGGGCGACCGTGGACGGAGGATCTACGGTCTCGTTCGGCGAGTACGGACCCGGTTGTGGAGCTGGCGGATCTGCCCGAGCGGGGAATCCTCGTGGCGGGAGACGGTGCCGCGGCGCCCGAGCGGGCGGTGGCGTTCGCCGAAGCGGTTGGGTGGCCGATCTTCGCGGAGCCGATGAGCGGGGCCCGGTTTGGCCCGAACGCGCTCACGACGTACAGCCAACTCGTCGCAATTCCAGAAGTGATCGACAGATATTGCCCCGATATGATAATCACTGTCGGTAAACCGGGATTGGCCAAGGCTCTCCTTGCGCTTTATCCCGGGATTCCGCACCTGGTGGTGGACCCGAGCGCACGCTGGGCGGACCCGACTCGCACAGCGGCCCGCGTAATCGATTCCCTGCCCGTTCTGGGCTGCAAGCGTGATTCATCTGCTTGGCTTGCGGCATGGCAACGCATGGAGTTGGCGGCTCGCGATGAGCTGGAGCGAATTCTGGGCCGGGAACGTGAGCTCAGCGAACTGCGGCTGGCCTGGGAAATGGCTGACTTGGCTGGTGATAACGCAGTGTTCTTCGTCGGCTCGAGCATGCCGGTCCGTTGTCTCGACCTGGCTATGCGCGCCGGGGCGGGGCCCTGGGTGCTGGCCAATCGGGGGGTGAGCGGCATCGATGGGTGTGTCTCGACCGCTGTGGGCGCAGCGCTGGCTCATCAGGTGGCCGGCGGCGGCCCCGCGGTTGCGATGCTTGGTGACCTCTCGGTGATCCACGACCAGAACGGCCTGGTCATCGGCCCCGGTGAGGCGCGTCCCGATCTGACGGTGGTAGTGGTCAACAACGACGGTGGCGGGATCTTCTCATTCCTCCCCTACGCGGGGATGGACAAGTTCGAGAAGCTCTTCGGCACCCCCCACGGGGTGGACTTCGCACATATGGCAGCGGCGAGCGGGTGGGATTACCAGCGGATAACCAGCGCGGACGAGCTTCCTGGCGCCCTGAAGGAGGGCGGTACTCGCCTCGTCGAGGTCCGCACTGATCGTGAGGCCAGCGCCGTGCTCCACAGACGCGTGCGCGAGGCGCTCATCGCGGCAGCATCGGCTGCGGTCGGTATCGATGCCGGTACCGAATAGCCTCGATGCGACCCCTCTGATCGATGCGTTGGTGGGCGGGTGCCCATGAGTAATTGATCACGTTGTCGAGCGTGGACTGATCAAACGTGTCATTCCCGCCTCAAGCTCGAGCGTGTCTCCTAGGAGATAGAGATTCGTTAGCAGATCCTGGGCTGCTGCCGGTGTTGCGGGTTGGCCGGTGTCGTCTATCCGGGTAGCATCGGCGCCGCCATCGTGGCCACCCGTTGACACCAGTGAGTGTATTGGTTACGCTGCTCACTTTGTAATCATCCAGAGGATCTGAGGGACCTGGCCCAGTGACGGTCCGGCAACCTGCGCTCGCCGCAAGGTGCCAATGCCAGGATCGATGAGGGGTATCCATGAACTTTTTGCCTGAGATTCCGGTACTCCACGGGTCCCTGGTCCGGCTGGAACCGCTTTCGATGAGTCATCGTGAGGACTTGGCGATTTCAGCGGAAGAAGATCGCGACGCGTACGGCTTCACCCGCGTTCCCCGTGCGTGGGAGGTAGAGGAGTACCTCGCCGCCCATTTCGAACGGGCGAAAGGTGGCAAGCTGGTACCGTTTGCCCAGCTCCGCCAAGGCGATGGGCGGGCCGTCGGGTGCACGGCGTACTGGGATCCCCGGTTTTGGCCGGGCCGCTCTGAGTTGTACGCCATTGAGATTGGCTGGACCTGGCTAGCCTCTTCGGCGCAGCGAACGGGCATCAATGTTGAGGCGAAGCTCTTACTCCTTGAGTATGCGTTCGAGACCTTAGGCGTGGTCAGGGTGGACCTCAAGACCGACGCCCGCAACAAGCGATCCCGGCGCGCCATGGAGCGCCTGGGGGTGCAATTCGAGGGCGTCCTTCGCCACTGGTCGCAGTCCCACGCGCCCGGGGAGGAGGGACTCCTCCGCGATTCCGCGATGTTCTCGGTAATTGCCTCCGAGTGGCGGACCACAAAGGCCACCTTGTGCTGTCGATTGGCCCAGCAGGGCCATCGCTAAACTGCCATGGGATGATCTGCCAACGCTGACTAAGCCTGACTTCGCCGCGAGTGCGCAGGACGAAAGATCTCGGGCCGCACTACGGAGTACTCGATGTTCAGCGCTTCTGGGGGCGCAGCGAGCCGATCACCAGTAGCAGTCCGATGATCAGCGCCAAGGTGGCGAGCACCCACCGGCCGTCGATGTCAGGCAGCCAGGCGATGCCACCCAGCAAGGTGGCGGCGGAGATTCCCAACGCGCCCAGCCCGGCGATCAGGGGGAGCAGATCCGGCCCACGCTGCGGGGCCAGCGCAGCCGTCTCGTCGGGGTGGCGCGGTCCTGGGTTCGGCATGGTCGGTTCCGTCTCGTTCATGATGCGCGATACACGTGTACCTGGCCGACACCGGAGTGCACGTCCAGGATCAGGGTGCCGCCGCCGGGGCCGTCGGTCCCGGTGTCGGTCAGGGTCACCCGGGATGGGCTGCCGCCGGAGTCGGTCCGGCCGAGGCAATCGACATCCCCCACCTGTGTCCGGCAGCTCACCTGGGCGTCGACGTTCGGCGGCAAGTAGACGTGAGTCTCGCCGACACCCACCGCGAGATTCGTCTTCACCGTCTGACCATTGGTCAACTGCAATCGGGAGAGGTCCAGATCGCCATTGCCCAGGGTGACTGAGTATTGGTCCTGCAACTCGGCGGTGGTCGCCGGGCTCCAATGACGGGTGCCGACCTGGAAGTCAGATGTGGGGGCGGCGCCGAGGATCCACGTGAGTAGGGCCAGGGGGACAGCGACGGGGACGAGCCCCCGACCGGCCTGCAGGAACGAGCCGACCACTAGGCCGAGCCCGACCACGCCCAGCAGCATCGCGGCGATCTGGGCGGCCGAGAGCCCAGGCCCGAATGCCAGTGCGATCCCGCCGGCCAGCAGGGCCAGCCCGAGAGTGATCGGGGTGATCCCCGATCGGGCCCACCGCGGCGGAGTGGTGGGCACTGGCGGCGCTGAGGGTTCCGGCAGATCCCAGGCGAATGGTGCCGCACCCAGCGGGTCCCACGCCGGTGGAGCAGGCCGCTCGGGATCGTCGGTCGTGGTGGCACCCGGCGCGCCTGGCGTTGCGGGGTTGGCCTGCGCCGTCTCGGGTGCGTGACCCGACGGTGGCACAGCAGGCGGCGGCGATCCCGGAATCTCGCCCAATGCGGCCCGGGATCGGTGTAGCAACAGCAGCGCTCCCACGCCTACGGCGAGCCCGATAATCCCCGACCCATGCCCACCGAGCACCGCAGCGGTGACCGGAATCAGCAACAGTACGAGCACGATCGTGAGTACTGCTGACATCGAGCTGCGGCCCCGCCCGACCACGCTCCCGGCGCCCGGGGACTGGTTGCCCTCGGTGTGCTCCCCGGGAAGCAGTAGCCAGCCCAGCAGGTACAGCAGCACCCCCGCGCCACCGGAACAGATGGTGGCCACCACGAATGCCACTCGAACCAGCACCGGGTCGATGGCATACCGCCGCGCGATCGCGGCGGCCACTCCAGCAATCTTGCGGTCGTCGGTTCGCCGGCGCGGCCTGGTGGCCCAGAAGTCCCGTGCCGTGTGCTCCAGGTTGATCTCACTCACGCTGCCCAGCCTGACCTTTCCGGAGCTCCCGCACCATCGGGGGTCACCCTGAACCGTCCCCGGGTTGGCGATACCAGGGACGCCCCTGATATCCCCGGCGTCGCTGCTATGTGACCATGACAGGCGTGAGCACAGCGGCAGATCAGACGACCGGCACCCGGTCGCGGCCGCCGCCTGTGCCTGGGCCGCTGCGGTTGAGCCGGCATCGGTCGGATCGGGTTATCGCTGGGGTGTCCAGTGGGATCGCCGAGCACCTGGGCGTGCCGGTGCTGTGGGTTCGGTTGGTCTTCGTCGCGCTCGCCGGTCTCGGCGGGGCCGGGCTGATCGGTTATGCGCTGTTCTGGGCGTTCCTGCCGGCGACCGAGTCACCAGCTCGAGGGCCGGGTAACCCGCGGGAGCGGCAGCAGGCGGTCGGACTGGTCGTGCTAGGTGTCGGCTTGGCCATAGTGGGCGCGGCGCTGGGCACCGCGTGGGGTGGCTGGGTGACTGGGCCCTTGGGCGTCGCCCTGATCGGTGCGGGTGTGGTCTGGCGGGAAGCCGACACCGGCCAGCGGACCCGCTGGCGCAGTGGCGCCGGGGTGGTCTTCGGCGGCGGGCGGATGGCGCTGCTGCGGGTGCTGGCCGGGATCGCGCTGGTGACCAGCGGCATCGCGGTGTTCCTGCTCAATCAGGGCAACCTGGGTCAAGCGCGGTTCGCGCTGCTGGCCGCCGCCGCGACCCTGGTCGGGGTCGCGGTGCTCACCGTGCCCTGGTGGTTGCGGCTGATGCGCGCGTTGGGCGAGGAACGCCGGGCTCGGATCCGCACCGAGGAACGGGCCGAGATCGCCGCGCACCTACATGACTCGGTGCTACAGACGCTCGCGCTGATCCAGCAGCAGTCCGATTCGGCCCGGGAGGTGCGCCGGCTCGCCCGCGGGCAGGAACGGGAGCTTCGCGCCTGGCTCTACGGAGCGCAGGGCTACGGGCGAGTGGTACAGGCCCCGACCAACGGCGCAGACACGGCGGCACCGGCGTTTGCCGCGACACTGCACGCGGCGGCCGGCGAGGTGGAGGACACCTACGCGGTAAGCATGCAGGTCGTCGTCGTGGGTGATTGCGCGCTGGAAGAACCGTTGCCCTCGCTCGTGCAGTCCAGCCGGGAGGCGATGGTCAACGCGGCCAAACACGCCGGAGTCTCCGAGGTCAGCGTCTATGCCGAGGTCGAACCGGGGCAGGTGCACGTTTTCGTCCGGGATCGGGGCGCCGGCTTCGATCCGGCGGCGGTGGCCGCCGACCGGCACGGGCTGGCCGACTCGATCCACGGCCGGATGGAACGTCACGGGGGTACGGTGAGCGTGCGTACCGCGCCCGGGGAGGGCACCGAGGTCCAGCTGGCAATCGCTCGCCGGAAGGGCGGAGAACAGACGTGACCGGAGACACCAGCGAGGGCCGAACCATCCGGGTTTTCCTGGTGGACGACCACGCACTGTTTCGCACCGGGGTCAAGGCCGAGCTGGGCAGAGCCGGTGCCGCAGACCCGGGCGTGCCGCCGGTCGTCGTGGTCGGCGAGGGCGGTTCCGTGGCCGAGGCGGTCGCCGGGATCGGGCACCTGCGACCCGACGTGGTGCTCTTGGACGTCCACATGCCCGACGGTGGTGGCGCGGAGGTGCTGCGCCGGGTCCGTCCTGAGCACCCCGACGTGGTGTTCCTCGCGCTGTCGGTATCCGACGCGGCCGAGGACGTGATCGCGGTGATCCGGGGCGGCGCTCGCGGGTACGTGACCAAGACGATCTCGGGGCGGGAGCTGGCGGACGCGGTGCGCCGCGTGCACGGCGGTGACCCGGTGTTCTCCCCGCGGCTGGCCGGATTCGTCCTTGACGCCTTCGCTCAACGGCCGGGGGAGGCGCCGGTCGGCGACCCGGAGGTGGATCTGCTCACTCCACGGGAGCGCGACGTGCTGCGGTTGCTGGCCCGCGGCTACGCGTACAAGGAGATCGCGTCCGAGCTGTTCATTTCTATCAAGACGGTGGAAACCCACGTCTCGTCGGTGCTGCGCAAAACTCAACTCTCCAACCGCTACGAACTCTCCCGATGGGCCTCCGACCGCCGACTGGTATAGCCCTGCGCCCCCATGTCTGGCGCGCAGGAGAAGGCGATGGGACGGGGCAGCAACTGCGGATAGCCGTCGCTCTTGGCCCCGTCGGAGAACGCCAGCAGGTGGGACTTCCGGAGCCGTTCGCCTTCCCCGCCTTGTCCAGCTTGCGCAGACCGTCACCGGACTTTGCGGCTCGGGTATTTAGGAGCAGCAACCGGCGCTCTTTCGTGCACGGGTCTCAAAGAGATTGAGGGCCGGTCCACAGGGAGCACGCCATGACCGTCAGCTTCGATCCCGTCCACTACAAGGAGACCACCCGCGCCCAGTGGCAGGACGCGGCCGCCGCCTGGCACGCCTGGGGCCCAACGCTGGAGGACTGGCTGGGCGAGGCGACGACGTTGATGCTCGACGCGGCCGGGGTCACCACCGGCAGTACCGTGCTCGACGTCGCCGCCGGCGCCGGCGGGCAGTCGCTGGCCGCGGCCCGCCGGGTCGGCCCCTCCGGCCAGGTGCTGGCCACGGACATCTCCCCGGTGATCCTGGGCCACGCGGCCGCCGCGGCCGCCGCGGCCGGGCTGAGCACCGTGCGGACCCGGGAACTCGACGGCGAGCGGCTCAACGTCGAGTCGGCCACGTTCGACGCGGCGATCTGCCGGCTCGGTCTGATCTACTTCCCGGACCAGGCCGGCGCACTGGCCGGCCAGTACCGCGCGTTGCGTCCCGGCGGCCGGATCTCCGCGATCGTCTACTCGACGGCGGAGCGCAACGGCTTCTTCTCGATCCCGATCTCGATCATCCGTCGCCGGGCCCAGCTGCCGCCACCCGCGCCCGGCCAGCCCGGACCGTTCAGCCTCGGCGGTCCCGGCGTGATCGAGGACGCCTTCCACCAGGCCGGCTTCCGCGAGGTCGGCTCGCAGCCGGTTCCGGCCCCACTGCGCATGGCGCACGCCCAGGACTGCGTCCGGTTCGAGCGCGAGTCCTTCGGTGCGCTGCATCAGATGCTGGCCGGTCTCACGCCTGCCCAACGTGAGGAGGCCTGGCAGGAGATCAGCACCGAGCTGGCCCGCTTCGAGGGGCCCGCGGGTTTCGAGGGCCCGTGCGAGCTGATCATCGCCTGGGGTGTGAAGTGATCCATCTCGTGACCGCCGTCGACAACGTCGTTGAACTCACCCGTCAAGGTCGCCGCGGAAGGCGCCGGATTCGGCGTCTTTCCCGAGGCCTTCCTACTGACCTATCCGGACTGAGCGGGGCGCGGGCCGGCCTGGTCCGTCGGGCTCACCGGGGTTCGGCGGGCGGGTCTTGGCCCGTGGAGATCGTCCGCTGGACCCAGGCGACGTCGTGCCACGTGTCGTGCTTCCAGCCGATGCGCTGGTAGGTCCCGACGGGCTCGAATCCCATCGCGCGATGCAGGCCAAGGCTTGCGTCGTTCGGCAGCGTCATGCCCGCGACGGCGGTGCGGAACCCCCGCTCGGCCAGACGGGCGAAGAGCGCGTCGTAGAGCACGCGACCGCCGCCGGTACGCCGCCGGCCGAGCTCGAGGTAGACGCTGACCTCGCACGACCAGCGATACGCCGCCCGAGACTTGAACGGGCTGCCGTAGGCGTAGCCCACGACCCGGCCCCGATTCTCGAGCACGACCCACGCGTGTGTGCGGATGGCGGTAGCGATGCGTTCGGCCATCTCCGCCGGCGGCGGTGGGTCGCTCTCGAACGTGATCGCGGTGTCGGTGACGTAGGGGGCGTAGATCGCCGCGCACGCCTCGGCGTCACACTCCGACGCGTCTCGAACGTTCGGGCTGCCGCCACTCATGTCAACGATAGTAGCCAGTGGCGCTTCTATAGTGAACAACTATGTCGGACCCGCTCTCCGCATCCCTCGCGGCAACCCTGCACGCCGCCCGGCTCGCCCGGGACCTCTCGGCCAGTGCCCTCGCTGAGCGCTCTGGGGTCTCGCGAGCGATGATCGGCAAGATCGAACGCGGCAAGGCACAACCCACCGCCGCCCTGTTGGGCCGGCTGTCCGGCGCGCTGGGCATGACCCTCTCCGAGCTCGTGGCCCGGGCAGAAGGTGACGGCCAGCGACTCGTACGCGCCGCGGACCAACCAACGTGGACCGATCCCGGCAGTGGCTACCGTCGCCGCGCGGTGTCGCCGTCCAGCGGGGGGCCACTCGAGCTCGTCGAGGTCGATCTGCCCGCGGGCACGGAAATCTCCTACCCTGCCGACGCCTACACCTTCATCCACCAGCAGATCTGGATACTCCAGGGCCATCTGCGCTTCCGCGAGGGCGACACCGAGCACGAGCTCGATGCCGGCGACTGCCTCCAGCTCGGCCCCCCGGCACCATGCTCGTTCATCAATCCGACCCGCACGGCCTGCCGCTACCTCATCGCGCTCACCAGCCGCCACACCTGATCAAACGCCGACCTTGCGCTCAGACGGTGCGCTCGCTGGGGCGTCACCTGTCGGCGAGTGCGGAGGCACCGATCCGCGAAGCGCGCTCGATCACGACCCGGCCGTCGGGTGAGCTGCTCATGGTGAGTCGGTAGCGTTCCAAGGTTCGCTTCCGGTTCACCGGCTCGAAAACCAGGCCTACCAGCACGGTGTTGCCCTGCACGGCAACCGGCCCGCGGATGCGCACTCCGTTGATCCCGTTCCAGAATTTGTCGTAGTGCTGGAAACCCTGGGCGTGTTCGGTGGGGCCAAGGTACTGCCACGCCACCGTGGTGTCTTGGGGTAGCAGGCCGTAGTACGTGCGGACGGTCTGCTCCAACTGCTCTGGTGGTGGTTTCTGAGCGGCTTGCGGAGGCTGGGCAGATTGTGGCGGCTGGGGTGGTTGTGGCGATTGAGATGGTTGAGGCGCGAACGTCCGCGTAGCGGGCGCCGCCAGCTGACCACGTCCGGCAGTGGGGCCGAAGATGGGCACGGTCCCCATCACGGACAGCATCACCGCGAGCACGACAAGGCAGGCAGCGCTCCCGAACAACACCGCGGGTCGCCGCCACCACGCGATCCGGGCAGCCCGCCGTCCCCGAGTGCGCGGCGGGCTGCTGGTGGGCATACCCACCGGCATCGATATCGCTTGGGTGGGGGCAGCGCTCCTCGGACGCGGAGGCCTGCCCGCGGGCGAGGTGAACAACGGGGGAGCGCCGGCTGCGGACGTACCGTGCGCTGCTATTGCACTGAGCGCCGCAACCACGTCAGGCATCGAGGGACGAGCCACCGGATTGTCGGCCAGCAACTGCATCAGAACTTCGGACAATGGGCCGGCTCTCCGGGGAGGCCGCACCCGACCTTCGGCGACGGTACGCAGTAATGCCAGCGTGTTGTCGTCCAGCCCGAACGGTGGTTCGCCTTCTACCGCCACGTAGAGCATCGAGCCCAGCGAGAACACATCGCTCGGGGGACCGGGCGACTCACCGCGGGCCACCTCGGGAGCGAAATACGCCGGTGTGCCTGCCAACATGCCGGTGCGGGTCACGGTGGCGTCCCAGCTGGCTCGGGATATCCCGAAGTCGGTGATCTTGACGGTCCCGTCCTGGCCGAGCAGGACGTTGCCCGGCTTGACATCCCGGTGCACGATCCCAGCCTGGTGAGCTGCGGCCAGCGCCGCGGCGACCTGCCAACCGATCCTGGCCACTTCGTGCGGCGGTAGCGCCCCGTGCTCGGCGAGAACTGTCGCCAGGCTGGGCGCCGGCAGGTATTCCATCACCAGCCACGGCACCACCTGCTCTCCAGCGCCAGTGCCACGATCCAGTGCCACGTCATAGACGCTGATGGCGTGCGGGTGCTGCAATCGAGCCGCGATGCGGCCCTCCCGCATCGCTCTGGCCTGTGCGGTCTCCGCCTCTTCCTCGGCCAGCCCAGGCTGCATGAGCAGTTCCTTGAGCGCCACCGTGCGATCCAGCCGCTCGTCGTGCGCTCGCCAGACCACGCCCATCGCACCGGTGCCGATCTGCTGGTCCAGACGGTAGCGACCGGCGACCAGCCGGGTCTCGGCGTTCACCTACTACGCTCCGCGCTCACCACCTCAGGCTAGGCTCTGCGTCACTCGCGAAACCGGCAGCCGCATGCCCCGTCGCTGTCCGGTAGCTCCGGCAGGACGGGCGGTGCGCGCCTGACTAGCTCAACTGCCGCTGCGGTAGCGGGTCCGGGTGCTCTGCAGCGCCTGGTAACTGATCACACCGCTACCGGCGCCAGCCAGGATGGCCAGGATGTCGGCAGCGGTGCCGCCGGTGGAGAGCAGTAGTGCGAGTAGGGCGACGGCGAGGGTGACGCCGGCGACCGGAACCCGACCGCGGACGTACTGGCTGATCGGGTCGCCGCCGGCTCGGCGGTTTGCCGCCGACCCCAGCATCGCCAGGTATCCACCGTGAGCTGCCGCAGCGAGCAACCCGGCTAGCGCGGCGAGGACAGCAATGACATTGAGCACCATGAAGCCAGTGTGCCCTTCTCAGGCGAGGGCCGTGCCGTGGCAGGCCGGGACGGATCGTGCGCGGGTCAGTGGCCGAGCCGGCCGCGCCCCAACCGCAGCAGCAACATCGCCAGCTCGCGGCCCTCCTCGCCCAGCGCGCGGTAGCGATCCAGCACGGCCATCTCACGGCCGTGCACCACCCGCGGGCCACCGGCTGCTCGGCGAACCTCGCCGATGGCCTGAGATACCGCAGTGCGTCGCTGCACCAACCGCAGGATCTCCGCGTCGAGGTAGTCGATTTCGCAGCGCAGCGCGGCGAGGTCGGGGGCCGAACCGTCCGGGACTGTGGGCGCTGCCTCGCTGGTCGCATTCGGGGACATTTCGGTGGTCTCCTCGTCTGAGTATCGGAGCCCGCGATCCCTGGCAGCAACAACGCCCCGGGTCTTGGACTCCGGGGCGTCGTGGTGGTCTATGTCGTGCGGTGCGCCATCACGGGAACCGGATCCGGTACCCGTAAAAAAAGCGATGGCGACTCGACACGACTGGAGAGTCTGCCATGGTGCGCGCGTCCCCGTCCACCCGCCTCCAGGTGCTGGTCCGTAGCGCGGTCTCGGTATGTCGGCCTCCCCCGGTACCGTGGTCGCCACGATGAGTACTTCCCTTGTCACCGGCCCGCCACAGGATCTGCTCGCCGGGCTCAACCCGCAGCAACGGCTGGCGGTCGAGCACGCCGGCTCCCCGCTGCTGATCGTGGCGGGCGCCGGATCCGGTAAGACCCGGGTGCTCGCGCACCGCATCGCCTACCTGCTCGCCCACCGCGGCGTCGCGCCCGGCCAGGTATTGGCGATCACCTTCACGAACAAGGCTGCGGCGGAGATGCGGCAACGGGTCAGCGCGCTGGTCGGTGGCCGGTCCGCGGTGATGTGGGTGTCGACGTTCCACTCGATGTGCGTGCGGATCCTGCGCCGGGAATCGACCCATCTGCCGGGGCTGAACTCGAATTTCTCCATCTACGACGCCGACGACACCCGCCGCCTGATCGCCATGGTGGCCCGGGATCTCGACCTGGATCCGAAGCGGTACCCCGCCCGCACCCTGGCAGCGAAGGTCTCCAACCTGAAGAACGAACTGCTCGATCCCGACGCCGCGGCCAGTGCGGCGGGCAACGACCTCGAGCGTCGAGTGGCCGAGGTCTACGCCGCCTACCAGCAGCGGCTGGCGGTATCCAACGCGTTGGACTTCGACGACCTGATCATGCGCACCGTGGAGATGCTGCAGAGCCTGCCCGAGGTCGCCGAGCATTACCGGCGCCGGTTCCGGCACATCCTGGTCGATGAGTACCAGGACACCAACCACGCCCAGTACGAGCTGGTGTACCAGCTGGTGGGTCCCGAGACGGCAGAACCCGGTGAGCTGTGCGTGGTGGGTGACGCCGACCAGTCCATCTACGCCTTCCGGGGCGCCACCATCCGCAACATCGAGGAGTTCGAGCGGGACTTCCCGAACGCCCAGACGATCCTGCTGGAGCAGAACTACCGGTCCACCCAGACGATCCTGAGCGCGGCGAACGCGGTGATCTCCCGCAACGCCGGGCGCCGGGACAAGCGGCTGTGGTCGGCCGCCGGGGACGGCGAGCCGATCATCGGCTACGTGGCCGACAACGAGCACGACGAGGCCGCGTTCGTCGCCTCGGAGATCGACCGCCTGGTCGACACCGGTGCGACGCGGTTCGGCGACGTGGCGGTGTTCTACCGGACGAACAACGCCTCCCGGGTGTTCGAGGAGGTGTTCATCCGGCTGGGGCTGCCCTACAAGGTGGTCGGCGGGGTGCGTTTCTATGAGCGCCGCGAGGTCCGCGATGCGCTGGCCTACCTGCGGGTGCTGGACAATCCCGAGGACACCGTGTCGCTGCGCCGGATCCTCAACACCCCCCGCCGCGGGATCGGGGACCGCGCGGAGGCCGTGGTCGCCACCTATGCCGACCGGGAGCGGATCTCCTTCGCCGCGGCGCTGCGGGCCACCGCCGCCGGCCAGGACATCCCGCTGCTCAACCCCAGGTCCCGCAACGCGATCACCGCGTTCGTGGTGCTGATGGATGAGCTGCGGGAGAAGGTGGCCGCCGGGGCGGAGGTCGCCGACGTCCTGGATGCGGTGCTGGAGCGCACCGGGTACCGGGCCGAGCTGGACGCGTCGGAGGATCCTCAGGACGGCTCCCGGCTGGACAATCTCACCGAACTGGTGACGGTCGCGCGGGAGTTCGCCTCCGAGGGTGGGCCGGTGGTCGTCCCGGTTGCGGACGGGGGCGCCGAGCCGGGGTCGCTGGCGGCATTCCTCGAGCGGGTCGCGCTGGTCGCCGATGCCGACCAGATTCCCGATGACGACGGATCCGGCGGCGTGGTCACCCTGATGACCCTGCACACCGCCAAGGGCCTGGAGTTCCCGGTGGTGTTCCTCACCGGCTGGGAGGACGGCCTGTTCCCGCACCTGCGCGCGCTGGGCGACCCGGCCGAGCTCGCCGAGGAGCGTCGGCTTGCCTACGTCGGGCTGACCAGAGCCCAGCACCGGCTCTTCCTCTCCCGGGCGATCACCCGGTCCGCCTGGGGCTCACCGATGAGCAATCCGGCGTCGCGCTTTCTGGCTGATGTGCCCGAGTCGCTGGTGAACTGGCGCCGGGAGGATCCCGGGCGCGCGGGCCCGGCCCAGCGCACCGTCTTCGGCCGTCGCGGTGCCGATGTCACCGGCGGTGATTCCGCGCAGGCCGGGGTCGCGGCCCGCGGATTGCGCTCGACCTCGTTCCCCGGCTGGCAGAACACCCCTGCGCTGTCGCTGGACGTCGGGGACCGGGTGAACCACGACAAGTACGGCCTGGGCACCGTGGTGGCCACCGACGGCAGCGGACCCCGGGCCACCGCGACCATCGACTTCGGTTCCTCCGGGAAGGTCCGGTTGATGCTCATCGGCGGAGTTCCCCTGGTGAAGCTCTAACTATGGCCGCCGACTCCTGTGAACAGATCGTCTTCAGGCGTGGCCGAACCCGTGGTATCACGGATCCGGATGTAGGTCTCGGTACCGAACGCGGAGGAGAACTGGGTGGGGGGAAGTTTCCCGGCCAGTGAGGAGCCGATCTGACTGGCGTGCGCGTGCAACGCGGTCCGCTTCCGGTCGATGACATGGCCGACGTCGACGGTTGTCGTGATCCGTTGATCGACGGAATCCAAGATCTGCAGCGCTTCCCCGGACGGATCGGGACGCCGGATGCCGATATCGTCCAATGCTCGGTTCAGTTGCCGCCAGTAGCTGCTGCCGTGGGCCTTGTAATACAGTTTTGACACAATCTGGCTGGAATCGACCGCGTATGTCGCGACCTGTGCCGCATGAACGTGGTCCGGATGCCGGGTACTGTGCGGATCGTAGGTGACGACGACCTGCGGCCGGTAACATTCGATGAGTGGCGTGATCCGGCTGGCAGCGGACTCGACGGCGACGCTGCAGAACGCATTGTGGCGCTGCTGGGTTCCCCATCCCGCCATGCCGGAATCGCGATAACCGAGCAGCTCGAGATGAGTGACTCCCAGGTGAGTGCAAGCGCGGTGGAGCTCATCTCGGCGGATCGCCGCCACCTCACGGGGATCATGACCATCCTGGCCCGGCTTGACACCACCTGGCCCATCACCGAGTTCCCCATCGGTGCACGTGACGACAATGGTTCGTACGCCCTGCAGCGCATAGTGCGCAAGGATGCCGCCAGTCGAGGTGGACTCGTCGTCGGGATGGGCATGGATGGCCATAAGAGTCAACTGTTCGATGGTCACCGCTGGAGTGTCGCACTGAAACATGCACCAAGCACCGGGTATCGACGCCACCGACTCACCCGAATCGCTGCGACCGCCGCGGACGCATCCCGACGGTATCTCTGACTTCCGTACCTGCCACTAGTCTCCACTGGTCTCGTGTCGAAGCAAAGTCAGTTCGTCGAGAACCAAACCGTGGTGCTGAAGCGACCTTCCACACCTCGCGAGGTGCAGGAGCACCATGCCCTTGCTGCTCGCTAGGGAGCTCAGTCCGGCATGTGCAATAATCGTGATCTTGGATCGAGACGTTGTAGCCTGCACGTCGAAAGTGCCCGGCAAGCCCAGCTTCCCGAGCCAGACGGAATTTTCTTCATCCAAGTCCAGACACGCCGCCAAGATCGTGATGAGGTCGGACTAACGCTGAGTAACCCACTGAAAAACAGCAAAAAGCCCCAAACTTCCTCTAAGCGTATCAAACCAAGAACCGGGCTCTCTTAAGGTGTGTGGGGCACTTGCCTCGCGAACGCCATCATTGATCTAGGAGGAGACGATGTCTTGGACTAACAACGTCCCTATCCCCGACCAGACGAGCAAGGCGTCACCCGCGCTGGCGGCCCCGCCGCTTTTCGGGCCCGGCGGTGACCTGCACATGGTGCACCTGGGTAACAGCTCGAACGACATTTGGCACTCGACCTGGGACGGCTCGGAGT
>CAXUFG010000059.1:0-24392 GCA_964250265.1 uncultured Pseudonocardiaceae bacterium
ACTCCGCAGGGTACCTGCTCCACGGTGATCTCACCCGGCGCCGCCCCAGCCCACCGAACCCCCGCGGGGACCGTGTTGGGGGGATCGTGGAGATCGCGCTGCCGGTGACCATGCTGACCCAACTCCCCGCACTCGCGCTCGCTCACCCCCGCTGGGCCCGGGTGCTGCACGGGATCACCGGCAGTTGGCAACACCGCGACCAAGCCCGCGCCGCCCTGGACCAGCACCCGAACCGGCGTTTCGCCCACGCCGCGCTGCGCCGGCATGTCCAGATGCGCGACCGGCACTGCGTCGGGCCTGGTTGCCGGCGACGCGCGTCGGCCACCGAGCTGGATCACACACGCGATCACGCCTACGGCGGGCCGACCGTCACCACGAACAGTGGCCCGTGCTGCGGTCGCGACCACGCCCTGAAACACCAGGGTGGCTGGACACTGACCCAACCCCAGGCCGGGCGTTTCACCTGGACCAGCCCGCTCGGGCAGACCTACCACACCCGCGGCGAACCCCTCATCCCCGACCTGCCCTCACCCTTACCCCGCGACCGTGACCCCGACCCGTCGGGTCTGCCGATGATGTTCCAGGGACCGATCCTGCGCCTCCCCGAACTCCCACCATCCACCAGACCACCACCCTCCGAGCTACCCGACCAGCCGCCATTCTGAGTGCGCCACCCGCGGTGCCCGGTGGGGAGCCGACCCTGCCCGCCGGGCGACACCGGATGGAGTGTCTCAGCGTCGCCGATGTTCGGACGGTCGACCACACGCTCATCAAACCGGCGCGACACTGCCCCCATCGGCCATCATCCCACCCCTGAAACCGCATCGCCGAGGTTGGACCTCCCGGCCCTGAGCCCGTTGCGGTGGCGGCGGACAGCGTCCCGGTTCGCACACCCGGGGGTGCAGTAACGCTGGCGGCCGGTGCGGGAAACGTCGGCGAACACCCGGTCGCAGCCGCCGGCGGCGCAGCGGCCGAGGCGGCGCATGCCTCTCCCGGTGAGGTGCAGGGCGGTACCCACACTGATCAGTGATCGCAGGATGCCGACGAGAGCCATGTCGTCATCGCGGTAGTGGATGTGCCACCCGGTTCCGGTGTGCTCGGTCAGCCGAGGGTGCGCAGCCGACGAGGCCAGCAATGCGTTGAGCAGCGCCGCCCGCTTGGCGGGCTCGGCGGTGTCGACCACCTCGACCCACCGGGCCAGGTACTCGCGAGCCTGGTCGAGGTCTCGCGGCACGGCAGGGCGTTCGACGACCAGCCCCGCTGCCACGCAACGGGTTTCGAGCTCGCCCGGCGAGCTGGGTGCATGGTTGGCCAGGTCCACAGCGAGCAGCACCGCGTCCTGCCCGTAAGGGTTGAGCTGCACAAGCTCATTACACCAGCATTGGGCACATGGCACCAACAGCGCGCCGCGAACACCGGTGGTTCGCAATCTCCCGGCACCACACGGCTGAGGGCGTCGTGGCCTACCAGCGCTGCCCCTGCGGGTGCTGGCGCATCCTGGAGAACACCACGATCGTCTCGGCCCCAGTAACTCCATGCCGCCGACTTGGCCTTGCTCGATGACAGGAATCGCGTATTCGGAGAGCAAGATCGCGCACCAGGATTGGCTCATTGTCGCCTACTTCCCGATGGCGGAGGAAGGCGTCAGGACTGAGTCGCGGGGCTGACGAGGTGAAGCTTCTCGAGGGCGCGGAAAGTGTCGGAAACGCGCCAAGCGGGCGCTCCAGGCGCGAGTCGCCACTCAGCCAGTAGCGGGAGCAGCTGCCGCAGGGTCTCCTGGGCCTCCGCGCGGGACAGGGCAGCTCCGAGGCAGAAGTGCGGTCCGGCACCGAAAGCAAGGTGCGGAGCGGGAGTTCGGGTGATATCGAAGCACTCCGGGTCGCGGAACTGCTCCGGATCCCGGTTCACTGCACCAAGCAGAACGAGCACGCGCTGGCCGGCGCGGATGGTGTGGCCGCCTAATTGCCGGTCGACGAGGGTGGTCCGGCCGACGATCTTGGCGGGGCACTCGAACCGGAGTATCTCCTCGATCGCGGGCTTGACCAGTGTGGGATCACGCTGGAGCAGGTGGAGTTGGTCGGGGTGTTCCATCAGCGTGAGCACACCATTGCCGATCAGGTTGGCGGTGGTTTCGTGCCCGGCGGTGAGCAGCAGGATGGTGGTGGCGAGCACTTCGTCGAGGCCCAAACAGCCGTGTCCCAGTGCGTCCCCGTCGTCGTCTCCGAGATATAGCAGCTGACTGGCCAGGTCCTCGCCGGGCCGGTGACGGCGGTCGCCGAGGATGGGCAGCAGATGAAGCGCGAGGCTGGCAGCGGCCTCCTCGGCCGCGAGGACCGCCTCCTCGTCGGGGTCGAACGCGAGCATTCCCACCAGTTTGGGGGTCTCGGTCCGCAACAGCTGCGCACCCTCGATGTCGACGTCGAGCAGCTCGCACATCACCGCGAGCGGGATCGGATAGCCGATCTCGGCCATGACGTCGACCTCACCCGCCTGGCCGAGGTCGGCGAGGGCGGCCTTGACCACCGCGGTGATCCGGCGCTGCAGCGCGTCGATGGCCCGGGGAGTGAATGCCGGGGCGAGCAGCCGCCGCAGCCGGGTGTGCTCGGGGGGGTCCATCGTTAACAGCGTCGTGCCCAGCGCTTGGGTGCCGAGTTCGGCGCGATCGAGCCGGGCGGCCAGTGCGGGGTTGCGGTTCGGGTCGCTGCTCCACCCCGGACCGCGCAGCACGGTGCTCGCCTCGGCGTAGGAGGTGACCAGGAACGCGTCCAGGTCGCCATCCCAGGACACCGGGTGCTGTTCGCGCAGCGCGCGATAGGTCGGGTACGGATCAACAGTGGGGATCTTCACGGTGTGAGCCCCTGCCGCGCCCAGTGTTCGACGTCGAGCTTGCCGATCTCGGTGGCGGGCGGCCCGTTCTCGTCCCATTCGCTGCGGATCGCCGCCCACGGACCGGTGGCTTGCAGTTCGGCCAGCAAAGCGGTGAGTCCGAGGTCGATGCGGCTGAGGAACACATACTCGCGGGGCAGCTCGAAGCGACGCATTACCGACCCGGCAGCGCCCCGGCGGGCGAAGATGCCCTGCACCGCGGACGCGGCGAACTCCGACGTGTAGGTGAACGGCTGCTCGGCCACCAGTGGTTGCAGCTTGTCGCGATACCACTCGAGCAGTTCCGCCGGAGTGGGTGCGTCGGAGGCGGTCAGGAACCCGATCTCGACGAAGGCGTCCCACAAGGCTGCGGCGTCGTTGGCAATCGCGGCGGCGACGACCCGTTGCATCAGCGCGATCTGTTGGGCGGAGAACTGGTTGACGCAACCGAAGTCCAAGAACGTCACCGCACCGTCCTCGTGGAACAGGTAGTTGCCCGGATGGGGGTCGGCATGGAACATGCGCACCAGTCGCAGGCTGCCCAGCGAGAACCGGTAGATCACCTCGCCCCAGCGGTCCCGCAACTGCTGATCCGCCGTCATTGCCTGCGACCACCGCCTGCCCTCTACCAGATCCATGATCAGCACCCGGCGGGTCGACAGCTCCGGCACCACCTCCGGGATGCGGATGAACGGATGACCTCGGTACGCATCAGCGAAGGCCCTCTGGTTGGCGGCCTCGATGCGGTAGTCGATCTCTTCACCGATCCGGGCCGCCACTTCACGGGCCACCGCGCGCACATCGAGCCGGTTGGAGCCGGGCATGATCGCCCCGACCAGCTGCAGGAAGGTGGCCAGCAGCTCGGTGTTGTCCAGATCCGCCCGGATGGCCTGATCGACCCCGGGATACTGCACCTTGACCGCCACCCGCCGGCCGTCATCCAGCCGTGCCGCGTGGACCTGCCCGATCGAGGCCGCCGCGAACGCATGCGGGTCGAACTCCGCGAAGACGTCCTCCGGGGGCGCGCCCAGCTCAGCCTCCACCACCGCCGCGGCCAGCTCGGGTGCCATCGGCGGCGCGTCGGCCTGTAGCCGGGCCATTGCCGCCTGGTAAACGCGCTGCCGCTCCGGGGGAACCAGCGACCCGAGCGCGGTGAAGGACAGCACCTGCCCGGCCTTCATCAGCACGCCCTTCGAGTGGCCGAGCATGGCCGCGTAACGCTCGCTGGTCCGCTCGTGGAACTCGGCGCTGTCCTCGCCGGTCAACCGCTTGCGCAGGGCGGCGACCACCGCCTCACCGGCGGTCCGGCCAGCCAGCCCGGCCAGCGGAACCGCGCGGCCCAGCCGGCTTCGACTATGCGCGGTCATCGGCGCTCCCTCAGTTGACGCTTGACTTGTCTAAGTAAATACTTTGGTGCCATGAGCGATCTGTCAACCGAAGCGAGGCGGGATCGCATCATCGACGCGGCGATGGAGCTGTTCAGCGAGCACGGCTACCGCGGTACCAGCATCACCCGGATCGAACAAGCCGCCGGGCTCAGCCCCGGCGCCGGCGGCATCTACCACCACTTTCCGTCCAAGGAAGCACTCCTGACCGCCGGAGTGCGACGGCAGCTGAGCCGCCTGGCCGCCCTGCGTGACATTCGCCGGCTCTTCGCCGACCTCGGAGATCTGCACACCGAACTCACCATCGCCGCCCGGTATGTCCTTGCCGAGCTCGACCAGGAAGCCCAGTTACTGCGGCTGCTTGCTAGCGAGGCTCGGCACGGACCGAGAATCCTCACCGACGCCGTCGCCCAGGTCGTCGATCTGACCCACCGTGAGTTCGCTGAGTGGATCATCGACCGATCTGGATCGATGGTATCCGCCCAACAGGCGGATACCATCGCGACGGTCGGCCTCGGCGCCCTGATCTCCGCACGACTCCTTCCCAACCTGCTGGGCACCGCGCAGGGCAGGGTTGACGACAACGCCGTCGTGGAAACCTGGGTAAGCGCTCTCGAGCACCTGCTGACCACGACTAAATCCAACGTCAGCGCATGAACAGACAGCACTCTTGTCGTGGGCCAAGTGACGGTTGCCTTCAGCGCGACGCCGCCACGGACGGGTCAGAGCGAGTTCGTCGTAGCGGGCGGGTGGCCGGCCCGCGTCTCTGGCAAGGGCTCAGTCCCGGTGGTTCACGATGTTGACGACGTTGCCGTCCGGTGCCCGGACGAGGAACCGGCGCACGCCCCAGGCTTCCGTCGTCAGCGGGCGTACGATCTCGAAGCCCAGTTCCTGTGCCTCCGCGTAGGCGGAGTCGACGTCGTCCGTGTGCACGGAGACGACCGAGTCCTCGGATGCGGTGGCGTCACGCGTGACGAGCTGGATGTTCGCCCCGGTTTCGGGGGAGGTGTAGCGGGCCACCCACCCCATGTTGAACTCCTCGGTGCTCAGCCCGAGGTAGTCGGTGTAGAAGCTCTTTGCCGTGTCGACGTCGGCCACCCGAAGGTTGGCCATGATGCGGTTGGCGCGCATGTGATTTCTCCGGTTCCCTGTCGCCTTGACCTTCCGCGGCGGAGTTGTCCTCAAGGCGATTGTCACTCAAGACTGACGACCAACCAGCCGCAGCGGATCATCTTTTGGCCCGTATGTCCTGCGCCCGTCCGACATACATCTCATCCACTCCGGGCGGACCTCATGGGGCCCGATGTCCAGGGTCTGGGTGGTGCGCCATGCCGTCGGTTGGTCCTGGTGAGAGCGTTCATACGTTCGCCCCCAGGTTGAGTAGCCGTTGGGCGTTGCGGTGGGCGATTTTGCGGCGGTCGCTTTCGCTGATCGGGGCGTGTTCGATCCAGCGTGCTGCCTGGGCAGGGTCGGCGTAGGGGTAGTCGGTGGCGAACAGGATGCGATCGGCGCCGACGGTCAGGATCGCGTTGATCAGCGCTTGGTCGGAGAAGTTCCCGCTGGTGGTGAGATGGATGTTGTCGGCGAAGTACTCGGCGAGGGTTTTGCTGATGGTTTTGTCGAAGGGGTTCAGGTCGAAGCAATATTGGGTGCGCCACAGCAGCGCGGGCAGGCCCTCTCCGAGGTGTCCGAGGATGAGCTGGAGGCCGGGGTGGCGGTCGAACAGGCCGCTGAGGATCAGTCGCAGGGTGTGGGTGGCGGTTTCGGTGCCGAATCCCCAGGTGGCGCCGATCAGTTCGGGGTGGCCGGCCAGATTGGTGCGCGTGACGGGCAAGGCGGCGCGGGGGTGCAGATACACGGGCACGGCCAGCTGTGCAGTGGTCTGCCAGAACACGTCGAACTCCGGCTGATCGTAGTAGGCGGCGTGATCGGGATCGGCGATGTTGGTGTAGCCGTTGACCATCGCGCCGACGAAGCCGAGCTCGTGTACACAGCGACGTAACTCTGCTGCTGCGGCCGGGGGGTGCTGTAGGGGCACGGCGGCGAATCCGGCGTAGCGGTCGGGTCGCCGCCCGATCTGCTGGGCGAGAAGATCGTTGGCGGCCTCGGCGGCGCGCACGGCTGTGGTGGGGTCGGTCAGCTGCTGCACTCCGGGTGCGGTCAGCGACAGGATCGACCGCTCAATACCGTGTTCGTCCATACTGGACAATCGGAGATCGTCGAAGTCTGCGAGCAAGGGCAGGGTTCGTTGGTAGTAGCGGGGCATCACCCCAGCAGCGGCCGAGAGCCGGGCCAGCTGCTGGTCGTCGCCCAGAATTTGTTGCACGGTGTCGGGATCGAGGTAGTGCTCTTCGAGTGCGATCTTGTTCAGTGACATGGTGGGTGGCCTTATCCTCTGGCGCCGATTGAGGAACGGATCCCGCCGGGATCACAGCAGGAAACTGAACAGCGGTGATCCAGGAGGAACCCGGTCGATGGTCAGCGGGCTGTGGCTCATGCGCTCCAGGAGACTGCCCAGATCCTCGGGGCGCTCCAGCTCGATGCCGACCAGCGCCGGGCCGGTCTCCCGGTTGTTCTTCTTGATGTACTCGAAGGCGATGATGTCCTCGCCCTTGCGCAGCACGTCGTCGAGGAAATGCCGCAGCGCGCCGGGACGTTGCGGGAAGGTCACCAGGAAGTAATGGCGCAGGCCCTTGTGCAGCAGCGACCGTTCGAGCACCTCCGGGTAGCGGCTGACGTCGTTGTTGCCACCGGAGACCACACAGACCACCGGCCCCCCGGATATCTGCGGCATCAATGTGCGGACCGCGGCGCTGGCCAAGGCCCCCGCCGGCTCGGCGATGATTCCGTCGGACTGGTAGAGGTCAAGCATCTCGGTGCACAGTGCGCCTTCCTCGACCGTGACGACCTCGTCGACCAGGTCGCGGACCAGCGGGAACGTGTGCTCACCGACCTGCCCTACCGCAGCCCCGTCTACGAAGGTGTCCAGCTCGGCCAACCGGATCGGACCGCCATGATCTAACGCGGCGCGCATACTGGCCGCGCCAGCCGGCTCGGCGCCGACGATCCGGGTGCCCGGCGAATGCGCCCGCAGCCACGCCGCCATCCCGCTGATCAAGCCGCCGCCGCCGACTGGCACGACGACCGCCTCCAGCGCAGCCTGGTGCTGCTCAGTCACCTCCACACCCACGGTCGCTTGACCGGCGATCGTGCGCACATCGTCGAACGGGTGAACGTAGACAGCCCCGGTCCGCTCACTGTCCCACCGCGCCGCTGAACTGGCCTCGTCGTAGGTGTTACCGAGCACAATGACCTCGATGTGGTCCCCGCCGACTGCGGCGATCCGCTCCCGTTTCTGGCGTGGTGTGTTCGCCGGAACGAATACCCGGCCGCGGATACCGAGCCGGCGACAGGCGAACGCCATCCCCTGACCATGGTTACCAGCACTGGCGCACACCACGCCGTTGCGCTGCTGCGCTGGACTCAGCCCAGAAATAAGGTTGAACGCCCCTCGGACCTTGTAGGACCGGCAGAGCTGGCTGTCCTCCCGCTTGAGTAACACAGTGAACCCGAGCAACTCGCTCAGCCGGTCGTTGGTTTCCAGCGGCGTGCGGCGCACCACCGGACGCAGCCGATGCGCTGCCTGCTCGATCATTGCCGGGGTCAACGACATTGCCAAGGGTGCTCCTCAAGGCTCATCACTATTGATCAAGGCTCCGAGTCGGCCAGGGGTGGCACGCACAGTGTCTCAGGATTGAGTCGCGAGCCGGACGAGATGGAGGTTCTCGAGCGCGCGGACAGCCGGCAGCCGTCAGCCGTGGCCGCCCCGACGGGTGAGCCTCATCCAAGGCAATTGGTTCTTTCAGGTGATGACCTGTGGGTGAGTGATCTCGCAGCGACCGTTGTCCGTACTGGAAGGTTGAGCGCAACCGTCGCTCGGGTGAACTCGGATTAACGGGTGGGGTGAAGTTGTGACCGGTTAACTCTTAGGCGGCGCGACGCACCGCGGCCGAGCCTTTCGATCGCCCCGAGGTGCTCTACGGCTGTCAGGTCAGCTAAGGCTAGCGGCGTTTCCTCCGCGGTAAGAATCCGTCGGGTCCGGCAATGGGCACCCGCGGATGAGGGCGCATCGGAGCGCTTCTCAATGAGGTGGGAAGGGGAAAGAAATGAGTGTACGACCTTGGGATTGGCATGATCACCGCGACGACGACCGCCATCGCCGCCGCCGCGACGACGACGACCGTCACCGCCGCCACGACGACGACGACCGCCGCAGGCGGTGCGACAGGTAGCGGTGGGTTGCTGCCAATGGGCTCCCCATCCCGCCTGGTCCCGATGGGGAGCCTTCAACGCCAGCGGATGAGGAGGCAGCGAGGATGCGGTCGCCGCGGGAGCTGGTGGGGTGGCTGGTTGGGCCGGTACCGGTCGAGGTTGACGGGCTGACGCAGCCGGCTGGGTCGTTGCGGGTATGGGACATCTTCACCCGGTTTTGGCCCGACGCCCGCCCCTTCCGGCGCTGGTTGGGTCTCAGTCTGGTTCTGGTCGTGGTGGCGCCATTGCTCGACACGGCCACGATCTGGTTGTTCAAACTATTGATCGATGACGTGTTGACCGTTCGCAATTTCTCCGCGTTCCCCCCGATCGCCATCACGTATGTGGCGATCACCATGGTCATCGGCGTGGTGGAGTTCGCCGACGGCTACCTCACCGCGTGGATCGGGGAGAATTTCCTGCACCGGTTGCGGACCCGGGTGTTCAGCCACCTGCAGACCCTTTCAGTGGGCTTTTTCGATCGGCGCCCGCTGGGGGACACCCTGAGTCGGCTCACAGGGGATGTGACCGCAATCGAGAATCTGGTGCTCACTGGGGTCACCGAAACTGTCGCGCAGATCGTCAAAATCGGTCTATTCGTCGGGGTACTGTTTTACCTGAGCTGGCAACTGGCATTGATGTCACTGGTCGCGGTCCCGGTGCTCTGGCTGGCCGCCCGGTTCTTCTCACATCGGATCAAGGCGGCGTCCCGGGAGGTACGCCGGCGCAGCGGCTCGATCAGCGTGGTCGCCGAGGAGAGCCTGGGCAACGCCACCCTGATCCAGGTCTACGGCCGCCAGCAGGCCGAGATCACCCGCTTCACCGAGGAGAGCTGGGCCAGCGTCACCGCCGAGCTCGCCGCCATCCGGCTCCGCACCCTGTTCTCGCCCTTGGTCGACCTGCTTGAGGTCGCGGGGGTCATGGCCATCATCGGGATCGGAGTGTGGGAGCTCACCAGCAACCGCATCACCTTGGGTGGTCTGCTGGTGTTCCTGGTCTACCTCTCTCAGCTTTACAGCCCGCTGCGCGGGCTTGGGCGACTGTCCAACACCGTCTACGCCGCCGCCGCCAGCGCCGAACGCATCATCGACCTGCTCGACCAGCAACCCGACATCCGCGCTCCGTCCCACCCGGTCCGGTTGCGTCGCCCCCGCGGCGCGCTCTCAGTCGAGCATGTGAGCTTCCGCTACCCGGGCGCCAGTGCCGACGCACTGAGCGAGATCAGCTTCACCGCGGAACCAGGACGCAGCCTCGCGCTGGTCGGGACCAGCGGCGCAGGTAAGACCACTCTCGCCAAGCTGCTGCTCCGGCTGCACGACCCGAGCACCGGTGTCGTTCGCCTGGACGGGATCGATGTGCGCAACGTCGACCCCAACCAACTCCGCGCCAACATGGCCGTCGTCTTGCAAGAGACTCTGCTGCTCGAAGGCACCATCGCCGAGAACATCCTTGCTGGCCGCCCCGACGCGACCCGCCGGGAACTCGTCGCCGCCGCCGTGGCCGCCGACGCCCATGAGTTCATCACCGCCCTACCGCAGGGCTACCACACCCGGGTGGGACAACGCGGTCGGCTGCTGTCCGGCGGGCAACGGCAACGCATCGCGATCGCCCGCGCATTGATCCGCAACAACCCCGTGTTGATCCTCGACGAACCCACCACCGGCCTCGACGCGGCAGCCAGCGAGCGCATCCGCACCCCTCTACGCCGACTCCAGGCCGGCCGCACCACCATCATCATCTCCCACAACCTGGCCACCGTCACCGAGGTCGATCAGATCATCTACCTCGACCACGGCCGTATCACCGAGACCGGCACCCACCTCCAACTGCTCGCCCGCGACGGCGACTATGCCCGTCTCTACCGGGCCCACCGCCACGGCGACCATCAAGTCTCAGCCCCGGCATAGGTCGCGCTCAAACCGCTGCAGTGGGTGGTTGTGTGCCGATCGGGTGATGGTGGGAGCGCATGGTCACTTCGTCGGTCCGATGGTTGATCCCAGGCGCGCGCTGGTCCGTAATGAAAGGTATGCACCTCCGCCGCCCGTCACCGGAGCAGCTGCCCGATGACATGCTGCTGGCCGGCCTGGGCGCGGGAGACCCCCAGGTGGCGTTGGCGTTCGTGCGCCGGTTCCAGCGGACGGTGTTCGGTGTGGCGCTGGCCATCGTCGGGGACAGCGCTCTGGCTGAAGACCTCGCCCAGCAGGCCTTCGAGCGGGCCTGGCGCCATGCCGGGGTTTATGACTCCCGGCGGGGATCGGTACGGACCTGGTTGACCAGGATCGTGCACAACCTCGCGGTGGACGCCGTGCGGGTCCGGCGACCGGCTCCCGTCGACCCCCACGACCTGACCGGGCTCATCGCAACCATCACCGAGACCCCGGAACACCGGGTGGTGGCCGGGGAGACCTCAGCGGAGTTGCGGACCGCACTCGCGGGGCTGCCCCCGGAGCAGGCCCGGGCCGTGGTGATGGCCGCCGTGCACGGGATGACCGCCCGCGAGATCGCCGACATCGAGCACATCCCGGTAGGCACCGCGAAATCCCGTATCCGTGCCGCCATGGCCAAGCTGCACGCCGCCCTGCCCGCCCCGCGAGCTGACCATGAGTGAGCTGAGCTGCCAGCAGTGCCGCGAGCTCGCGACGGAGCTGGCCCTGGACGTACTCGCGGGCCGCGAGCGCGCCGGGGCGCTGGCGCATCTGGATCGCTGCATCAGCTGCCGGGACACAGTGTCAGCGCTGACCCTCACCGCCGACCGCCTAGTGGAGCTGGTGCCCGACGCAGCACCCCCCGCCGGGTTCGAACAGCGGGTGATGACCGCACTGGCAGCACCATCGCGGCGCGCACCACGGTGGGCGATGCCCGCAGCCGCAGTCCTGCTCGCCCTCGCGCTGGGCGTCGGCGGGTGGATCCTGGGCCGCTCGAACCCCGATGTGCCGCCACCCCAGAGCGACGCGCAGACCGACGCGAAGCCTGGCGTGCGGACCGTCATGTTCGCACCCCTGACCACCGGGGACCGCCAGGTCGGGCAGGCCTACGTCTACCCCGGACAACCCTCGTGGATCTACCTGTCGCTGGACACCGACAACGACACCATCAACGGCGCCGTCCGATGCGAGTTGGTTCGCCGGGACGGCTCGACCGTGCCGATCGGCACGTTCCCCCTCGCCAAGGGCTACGGGGCATGGGGAGCGCCCGCCGTTATCGACCCCGCCACCATTGCCACCGCCAGACTGATCAACAGCACCGGACACACCCTCGCCACCGCGCAGTTCGCCCCACCTGATGGCCCGTAACGGTGTCCGCGCTGACCGGGTAGGCCGCCGCCGCGTGACCAGGGAGACTTCCGCGGCAACTACAAGCCGAGCAGGCCAAGCCCATTGCCATCGACGGCGAGCACGGCGGCCTGGTCGGCACGATCAACGTCACTCACTAGCGCTGCTTACCCGGCTCGGCGAGAAGATGTCAGGAGCGACGTTGCCGCGAGGATCAGCAGAATTCCCTCAACGACGAGGCTGCTGATCCCGAGCGGTTCGGCCCAGTTGCCGATGTCGTCGGTGTAGTCGGGTAACCCGGGTCCGCGGGAGAGCACGTAGCCCAGGATGGGGCCGGCTGCGACTCCCAGCGCGAGGAACCACCCCAACCTCGCGACGCGGCCCAGCAGTAGTGCCGCGGCCACCACACCAGCAACTTCGAGGAGGTAGTAGGAGATCTGAACGTATTCTGGGCCTTTCGAGCCGGGCACGCCGCCTTGGTCGATGACGTGGATCGCGGCGACCGCAAGGCACCCCACCAGGCCGACCACTCGGACAAGCAGGCTGCTGCTTGCCGCACGGGCGGGCGCGGCGGTTTCCATAAGCTCCATAACGTCTCCTATTTCGTGGTGGTAGTTATCTGTTCCCTGGCAGGTGCCCCGCTGAACCACTCCAAGCCGGGTACGCGCTGAAGGCAGTCCGGCGTGGATCGCGTGACGGGCGCTGGATACGTCCCTCACCCGGCGATGGATCACACCGATGATGACGTTCACCGATTTGGCCGACGAGATGGCCACAGAGGTGTGGCGAGCCCTGCGGCGACACGGTGCATCCCTCGACGCTGACCCTGCTCGACGAACTGGGCCTAGGCGAGAAGTTCGACGCCGTGCCGCACAGCGAGCTCACCGCGGTCGGTTTCCCCACCGAGGACGGCGGCATGATGAAACTGGCCGACATGACCAGGCTGTCAGTCAGGACTGCGCCACGCAGCGACTGGCCAGAAGCGTGACCCCGAGTCAGAGGTTGCGGTAGACGTTGCCGCGTCCCGCGACCCGAACGACGATCACCACTAGCCGATCATCCTCGATCGCGTAGACCACGCGGCAATCTCCGACCCGAATGCGCCATAGATCGTCAGCATCAACCAGCCGAGTAGCACCAGGTGGCCGGGGATCATCCTCCAACGCGGCAACCTTACGCAGCACACGCGCACGAATCGGGCCGTCGAGCCGATCGAGCTCCTTCTTCGCTGACCGCTCGAACTCGACCATGTAGCGGCCGCTCACCGAGCATCGACATCCGGGTGTGCGGCGAGGTCGTCGGCGTACTCCGCCAGCACCTCGGACAATGGGACACGAGGCGCACGGTCAGCTAACGCAGCATGAGCAGCCCGGATGTCCTCGGCCTCTTCCAGCGCCTCGACAGCCGCGGCCCCCGCCGTCGCGACATCGGCCGGTACCACTGCGGCGACCGGCTGGCCATCGCGCATCAGGTACACCACCTGGCCATCGACCGCAGCGTCCACCGCCTCCGCCGGAGCGCCACTGTGCGGAGGTAACTCAAACGAGCGCGCCGCTGTCATGTCCCCCAGCATAGGCGCCACGCCGGCGTACGCACACGGACATACCAACGGGTCGGTCCACAATAGCTGTTCG
Organism: uncultured Pseudonocardiaceae bacterium; assembly: GCA_964250265.1. Taxonomy (GTDB): domain Bacteria; phylum Actinomycetota; class Actinomycetes; order Mycobacteriales; family Pseudonocardiaceae. The sequence goes on from CAXUFG010000059.1 coordinate 13,468, forward strand.
ATTGATTGATGACGGGGCGTTGATCCGGCCCGCCGCGCCGCTGGCGATCAGCCAGGACACGCTAGCTCCCGATGGTGGCAAGGCCGACGATGCCGACCAGATAGATGACCAGCACGGCAATGCTGTCGATGCCCATCCGGAGGTACTGGCGGCGCAGCCGGAAGATCAATCCGGCCATGAACACGATGGTGAGGATGGCGCCGTTGGTGGTGCTCATTCCCTTCTCCGTCGCCGAGCGTTCTTCTTGCCGCGGGAGTGCCCGCGGGGCTCGGGCTGGGCGCCGGCGCGTCACCGCCTTCGTGCCAGGGCAGCCCCTTGCCGGCCCGGTTGACCAGCAGCAGTCCCACCACCCATAGCGCGGCGATGACCACCGATGCCGGGTCAGTCGCGCGAAGATGAGGTCGTTCGGTAACTGCGTGCCAATCACCACCACCGCGAGTACCACGACCACGAGAGCGCCCTCAAGGACCAGCACGAGGCTGGCCGCCAGCCTGGTCAGCGGCATCCGCGGGCGCACCCCGGCAGCATCGAGTACCACCAGCACGAAGGTTTGGATCGCGATCCCGCCGAGGATGTTGCCGACTGCGACGTCGAGCTGGCCGGCCACGGCAGCGCTGGCCGTGATCGCGATCTCCGGCAGGTTGGTGGCGATGGCCAACAGGATCAGCCCACCGAGCGCGCTGCCCAGGTGCAGCCGTTCGGCCAGCACGCCGGTGTTGTCCGACAGCTTGATGCCGGCGAACCAGATCACCGCGGCGCTCGCGATGAACAACAGCAGCAACACCGGCGAGCTCAGTGATCCCACGGATCAGGAGTACCCGATGCTGCGGAAGTTACCCCGCCCCATGCACGACCGGTGACAGGAAGGCCGAGCCCCGCGTCACCTGCCTTTGAGTTGCTCGATGAGTCGGCGAGCATAGATGTGGGTGAGTGGGTCTTGCCACCAGTCAGAGTGGTAGTGGATAGGGGCTAGGGCACCGCCTGGTCCGGGACGCAGTGATGGTGGATCTAAGCAGGCTACGTCTATGGCGTCCTGGTGCCGCTGTTGGCCGGGTGCATGGGGTGGGGAGAAAATCCAGGAACCGATATAATCGGTGTGTCGGACAACATTTCGCCATTTTCCTATGCGCGTGGCTTGTGTGTCATCGGATTCGGGATCGATGCCGTTCATCAGCAGTTCATTGAGCTCGACTGCGTATTCTTGGCTGAAATAGGCTGGGAATGCGCGCCCGTACAGCCGGCGGAAGGGGCAGGCCAGGGTCAGCAGCGCGACCTTGTCGATCGTTCGGGGCGGCAGCTGCGCGACGACGGCCGGCGCGATCAGCGATCCCTGGCTGTAGCCGGTGATCAGCACTGGGCTCGGGTGCACGGCGGGTGGGGGCCGCAGCTCGGTAGAGGGCTGGGAGAAGTGGTCCGATCGCTCGCCCGTGAGCAGCACGACCCGGTCGACGATCTCGGGGACGGCCTGTTCGGCGTAGCAGGGTGGCGCGAGTGGATGGGTGGCTCGTGGCCAGAAGGTGGCCACATCCCACAGGGCACCCACCGCGCGTCTGCGGCCGGAGTTGGCGTAGGTCGAGCGGAGCATGCCCACCAGGACAAGTGCGGTCAGGGCGCTCACACCAACGCCGAAGGTCACCAGAACGTCGATCACGCCAGCCAACCCGGCCACCTGAGGAAGGGCCAGCGGCGCTGCCACCTCCACCGCGGTGACACCGACGGCCCAGGCAAGTCCCACGAGCGCGACGAGCATGTCCACCCGGTCGGTCAGCGAGGCGATCGCCCACGCCCTGGCGACTTGATCCACCCCATCGACGGTGGCGTGCTCTGCGTCGGGGTACCAGGCCCGAACCTGATCACCGTCTGTGAACTGATGGACCGTGCGCCGATAGGTACGCCACAGCGCCAACGCCGCACACAGCAAGGCCGGCAGGGTGGCGACCGTGCCGATCGCGAAGGCGAACGCCTCGTCCGGCACGAACAACGTTGCGGACGCCTGCCTCTCGGCCGGGAGATGCACACCGCTGGGCTGACCGAACACTCGTGCTACGGCGAGGTTGGTTGCCGCCGAGAGCAGCCCCCCGAGCAGCACCGCGAGCAGGGACACCAGCGGGGTTAACCACCCGCCGAGGAAGGGTTGCCAGCCGCTCGCGCGCTGAGACTCACCGGAGCGGCGAAGCACCCAGACCGTGATCACCAGCCCGATCAACAGGATGCTCTGAATGGCCAGGACAGCCGTGGTGGTATTCAACAGGCCGGGCGCGATCGTTGACTGGGCAGTCCGGTCGACCGTCCACAAGCAGCCAAGGGCGGTGGCGACCAGCACCAGCGCACCGGCACCGGCCACCGCGCGGAAACGGTAGTGCGAGGCGCTACCGCGGACCTCAAGCTGGTGCTCTCGATCGACCGCGCTGGTGGCTGTCGCTGCGACAGCGACCACAAGCACGATCGTCGCGGCCGAGACCTCGACGACTCGCCACACCGCGTGCTGGGTTGGCAGCAGCGCCACGGTCAACGCCGCGAAGGCGAGCGCCGCACCAACGTGGAGGTTCCGCTGCCTGGTCACGACGATGGCGCCATGCCAGAAACCCGGCTTCCGCAGCTTCCAATCATGATCACCGCCGGCGCTGACGCTCATTTCGCGTTTCTCGTACCGATTCGCCGTTCGGACACTGGCCAGCCACAAACCGCCGACGATCACCCCGACCCCAGCCAACGCCAAGCCGATGCGCGGCCCGGCATCCAGCCGCGTGTACCACCCAATCCACCAACTCGGGCGGCCGCTTCGCATCGCGGCGTTCTGCCACCCGATCGTGCTGACCAGCACGATGACCGCACCATTGACCAACTGGAGGGTCGCTACGAGCGCCAGCAGCCGCATGATTCTCCGAGCCCACCGGTGGTGACCCGGCTTGGCCCCGCCGGCTGGCAGCATGAAGAAGGCGACGTTGTAGAGCATGAACGGTGTCAAGACGATCCACGAGGCCGCTGCCAGCGGCCGCTCCGTCAGCCCTCCCCACGAGTAAGCCTCCACCGGCCAGGGCACAGACAGTCCACCGCGGCCGCCCGGATCCCATCGACGGTAGATCGCCGTTGGTGACCTGCCAGCCACCTGGACCACGTGGGGATGCTGCAGCATCGTGGGACCGTCGGAGCCCGACACACCATGAATACGGAACTCGGTGGGCGCACCATCGCTGAATTGTCGATCCGCCAACGCCCCCGCTGCGGCAGCTTGCGCCGGACTGACCAGGTCAGCACCCGAGAAGCCCCCCGGCGCCCCAAGGCCCAACGAGACCGCCTCCGACGAAGCGCTCATCGCAGCGTTATCGGCATGCTCGTCCACAGTGCCCCCCAAGATCCCAAGGCCTGGTATCCACCCCTCGGCGGGGTACTGATCGGTTCAGGTAGTTGTCCCTCCGCGGAGGCGCGAAGGCCGGATCACCCCCGGCGTGGAAGATGTATTCGCCGGTTCGGTAGCGCTGGATTCGAGCCCGGCGCCCCAGCGGTTGTACCACCTCCGAGAGGCCAGTGAACAGATTAGGTGGAGCAGGTCGTGTCGAGCCTCGGGGAGTAAAATCGGCGCCTGTGACAACGTCTAAAGCAGAGGGCGAGCGAGTGGTCCTGGCCCGGCGTACCAAGTTCAACACAATGGTGCCGTTCCACTGGTCCGACGATGCGCCGCCCGGTCTCAACGACATGGAGTGGGCCGAGGAGCTGGGCGCCAAGTGGGAGGGCGACGAACTGGTCACTTACGACTACCCGACGTTCATCGGTCTCCTCGAGTACTACGAGAAGGGCGAGTACATGCCGGACAACGACTGATACGCTGCGTCGCCGTCCGCGTCGTCCTCCCGGCCGGTAAGCTGGACTACAGCCGCAACCGCCGCCCATGGTTTACGTAGGCAGCTGACCCACCGCTGAGCGCGACGCAAGCTCGTAGACGAAGCTGAGATACGGTGGCATAACAACCGCGTCGGCAGCTGCTCACACCCCGGATGATCTTCAGCGAGGCCTGCGACGCGTCGATTAGCCTGGCAGCACCTACTCCCAAGGAGCCGCGATGGCCTCGATCCTCAGCAAGATCCAGCGATTTCTGAATAGCCCCCAGGGACGGCGAATGATCGATCAGGGACGGCAGTACGCGAGCGACCCGCAGAATCGCGCGAAGCTGCGCGACCTGCTCTCCCGCCGCCGCAGGCCCTGACTTCCGGACGCTCAGCTCACGCTCTCGAACAGTCCGCCGGACAAGCACCGACGTGCCCCGCATACCGCCAGGCAAGCCCACACCGTCATGCGTGCCTGTTCGCTGGCGTGCTGACGAACAGTGGCAGCGAGCGGCGCAGCAGGCTGCGCCGGGCGATCGGGAGTGCGCTGGCGATCCGGGCTAGCTCGAGCGCCGACGCCGCGGTGGGCGAGGCGGCGACAACCGGAACGCCGCGGTCGCCGGCGTCGCGGAGCTCGATGTCCAGCGGGATCTGGCCGAGCAGCGGGGCGCTGGTCTGTTCGGCCAGCGTGGCGCCGCCGCCGGAGCCGAACAGCGCGGTGGTGTCCCCGCAGCCGGCGCATACCGCGGCGGTCATGTTCTCCACCACGCCGGCCACCGGCATGTCGGCCTCCCGGGCCATCCTGGCCACCCGGGACGCGACGGTGCGGGCGGCCAGCTGAGGGGTGGTGACCGCGAGCAGTGCGGCGTCGGGCAGCAGTTCGAGCAGCGACAGGGTGATGTCGCCGGTGCCGGGTGGCAGGTCGAGCAGCAGCACATCCAGCTCGCCCCAGTAGACGTCGGCCAGGAATTGTTGCAGGGCCTTGTGCAGCATCGGCCCGCGCCAGACGATGGGCGTGTCCTCGGCGACGAAGAAGCCGGTGGACATCAGCGCCACGTCGTGCGCGCGCACCGGCAGCATCAGACCCCCTAACGCCACCGGAGCGCGGCGCACGCCGAATAGCTGAGGTACCGAATAGCCCCACACGTCGGCGTCCAGCACGCCGACTCGCTGTCCCGCCGCGGCTAGTGCGACGGCCAGGTTGGCGGTGATGGTGGACTTGCCGACGCCGCCCTTGCCGCTGGCCACCGCATAGATCCGCGGGGTGGCGCTAACCGGGCGGGTGCCGCCTCGCAGCTTCTCGACCAGCTCGACGCGGGCCCGCTCGCCCAGCCCGCTGAACTCGACCTCGACCCGGCGCACTCCGTCCACAGCGGACGCTGCAGCACACACCGTACTGCGCAGCAGATCAGCTGACGGGTGGTCGCGGGTGACCAGCGCAACCGGTACCCGGACCCGGCCGCCGGCGCCGGCCGAGACGTTGCCCAGGAGGCCCAGCTCGGCCAGCGGCCGGCCGATCTCGGGTTCGAGGACGGCACCGACCGCGGAGCCGACCCGGTCCAGGTCGACGCCTGCGCGCTTGGTGAGCAGGCGCTGTGGCCATGGGCCGCTCATTGGTCTGATTGCCGGCCCGGCCGGCGGTCCGATACCCGGAACGCGCGGCGGGTGGGCTTGACTGGGCGCATCAGGAACTCCGGGCGCCGCTGCCCCCCGGGGCCGAGGGTGGCGCGGGCCTTGGCCAGCCACTCCCGGTAGACCGCGCTGGAGCGGCGACCGTCGACGTAGACGTCGCCATATTGATCGCCCCGCTGCGCCTTTTCCATCAGCACCTTCTGCAGCCAGCAGTGCATCCCCGACCACGGATCGGGTTGCACGCCGAAGGCGAGGTTCTGGTGCACGCCGGGGTCGGTCCACCAGATCCGGGAACTGTCCGGATCGTCGGAGTCGAAGGGGGCGACGCCGCCGCGGTAGCGCAGCAACCAGGAGTCCTCGCCGTCGGGGTGGGTGATGTCGACCAGCCCGGACACCCACCGGCTGCCCTCAGTCTCGTGCAGCCGCCAGCGCCCCATGTGGTGGGACAGCGCGCACACCCCGGGCCGGATGCCCTCGGTGACCCAGACCCGCCCGACCAGGTAGCCGATCGAGGTGGTCAACCGGACCAGGTCGTCGGTGCGTACCCCGTGACGGGTGGCGTCGCGGGAGTGCAGCCACAGCGGGTGGGAGTTGGAGATCTCGTTGAGGTACTTGGCGTTCCCGGACCGGGTGTGGATCAGCGTCGGCAGCCGGAACGTCGGCATCAGCACCAGCTCACCAGCATCGAGATCGATCTCGCTGCGGGCGACGTGGGAGCGGATGTAGCCGGGGGTGGCGTGTTGCTCCCAGCCCCAGTCTCGCATCGAGGTGGAGTACACCTCCAGCTTGCGCGACGGGGTGAGCCAGCCCGCGCTGGCCGTCCCGTCGTCGTGGCACACCCCGACCGCGCTGGCCTCACCGATCAGCGGCGGGGTCGAGTCCAAGGTCACCGGCTTGCGCAGCACGCCGTGCTCGTCCGGCTCGGCACCCTCGAGCTCGGCCGGGGTCAACGTCCGCTCGTCGGCCCGGTAGATATCGGTACTGATCTCGACTACGCCGTATTTGCGCATGTAGGCCAGGGGGGTCATGCCCTGGGCGGCGGCCTTCTCTGGCAACCCGGGAACCTGGTTCTCGAATATCCAGCGGTAGTACTCGTCGACGGTAATCTTCTCGCCGGGCCGGTAGGGGGACTCGAAGTAGCGCCGGATGCCCAGCGAACCGTCCGGGTCGATCCGCCAGGACAGCTCGAACCAGAACTCGTTCTCCTCCCACACCTCGCCGGGGTTGGCCTCGCGGGTGTCGGTTACCGGGCGTCCCAGCCGCTCCAGGGCCACCCGGCGCACCGGCTGCCGGAACCCCAGCCAGCGGGCCGAGTGGGTCTCGTAGGAATGCGTGTCGTGCCGCTCCGCGGAGTGCCCCATCGGCAGCACGTAGTCGGCGAACTCCGCGGTCTCCGACCAGTTCGGGGTCAGCGCGACGTGCAGGCCCACTTTGTCCTCATCGGAGAGTGCTTTCATCCAGCTGAACCCGTCCGGGCAGGTCCAGATCGGGTTCCACACCCGGGAGAAGTACACCGACAGCCGCCCGCGGCCCTCGTCGAGGAAATGCGGCAGCAGCATGGACATCTCGTTGGTGGACAGCGGGTACTCCGCCGGCCAGATCAACTCGTTCCAGTGATCGTGTGCGGTGGGCATGTTCGGGCCGTGCGGGATGAACTTGTTCCACCCGTTGGGGCTGGTGCCGCCGACGGTGCCGATCGAGCCGGTCAGCGCCAGGACGAACCACAACGACCGCGCCACCTGCCAGCCGCCGTAATTGCCCGCGCACGCCGAGCGCCAGACGTGCGCGGCCAGCCGGTGGTCGCACTGCGCCACCAGCTTCGCCAGCTCCTCGATCTTCGCTGCGGGGACCTGGGCCTCCTCGGCGGCGAAGTCGAAAGTGAACCCGGCGTAGTCGGCTTCCAGCCGGTCCAAGAATGTCTCGAACGTCGGTTCGGTATCCGGGTGGCGCTGGGCGAGGTAGGTCTGCCAGTTGAACCAGCGGCGCAGGTAGGGCGCGTCGATCTGCCGGGTCCGCAGCAGGTGCGAGGCGATCGCGAGCAGGATGGCCGCCTCACTGCCCGGCCACGGCGCCAGCCACAGGTCGGCGTGGCTGGCGGTGTTGGACATCCGCGGGTCGATCACGACGAGCTTCGCCCCGGCCAGCTTGCCCTCCATGATCCGCTGCGCATGCGGGTTGAAGTAGTGCCCGGTCTCCAGATGGCTGGACAGCAGCAGGATCACCTTGGCATTGGCGTGGTCGGGTGAGGGGCGGTCGTAGCCGCCCCAGAGGGTCTGGCCCAGCCGGGCGCCCGAGGAGCAGATGTTGGTGTGGCTGTTGTGCCCGTCGACTCCCCAGGCTTGCAGGAACCGCTCGGCGAAGCCGTCCTCGCCGGGGCGCCCGACGTGGTACATGACCTCCTCGTGCCGGCCGTCCACGATGGCCGCCCGGATCCGCCCGGCGATGTCGTCCAGCGCGGTATCCCAGCTGACCCGCGCCCAACCGCCGCCGCCACGCTTGCCGGTACGCCGCAGTGGGTGCAGGATCCGTTCCGGGTCGTTGAGCTGGTTGACCGTCGCCGGGCCCTTGGCGCAGTTGCGGCCCCGCGAACCCGGATGCGCCGGGTTCCCCTCCAGCTTCTTGATCGACAGATCGTCTTTGTCCACATAGGCCAGGAGCCCGCACGCCGACTCGCAGTTGAAGCAGGTGGTCGGCACCAGCATGTAGTGATGGGGCACCTTGCGCGGGTGCGCCTTGGCGTCGTACTCAACATGATCGTCCCACCGCTGCGCCGGCGGATAATTGCGCAAGTGTTCATGCCTGCGCTCCCCAGGCAGCACGTCGGTCACCAGACCACCTTTCCGCCAGCTCTGCTCCTCCCGAACTCAACAGCAGAGCTGTTTGATCAAGCTCGCGGAGCTCTGCTGTTGAGTTCGGGAACATCAGGGTTTCTCAGGACAGCGGGACGTCCTGGCCGGCTCGGACGAAGACGCTCTCGTAGGCCAGCATCGCGGGCTGCACCAGCACGCCGGCGGCGACGGCGAGGGCCAGCGGTCCGGCCCAGCCGAGGCCGGCCAGTACCGCGGCGAGCGCGGCGAGCGCGATCCCGCCACCCCAGAACATCGCGGCGTAACGACCGTAGAGCGCCAGATGCGCGGCGGCGGCCGCGTTGGCGGTGGGATGCCGACCGAGGTACTCGAACAGCACCATCACGATGTGCACCCCGGTCGCCAGGGTCAGCGCGCCCACCAGCAGGGTGCGAGCCGGACCGTCCACACCGGACACGGCCGCCGCGATCACCATCGCGCCGCCGCCGACCATGACGGCCTGCACGATCAGGTGCCAGAACAGCAGCGGTGACTGCCACAGGTCGCGGCCCTCGGCCTGCCCGAACAGGAACGCGGTGTAGCCAGTGGTCAGCACCGCCGCCAGCAACGTCGGAACCGCCAGGCCCGACAGGATCGACCCGGTGGCCGCCACGGACAGCACCCCGACCGCGCCGAGGATGCCGACCAGCAGCCACAAGGCGAACAACCCCGCACCGGCGCTCAGCGCGACTGACCCCCAGAACAGCCACGACCGCGGGTTGGGCTTGGCGAGGATGAACCAGAATCGCTCCGGACGCTTGAGGTCCCAGACCAGCAGCCCCCCGGTGATCCCGACCCCCGCCAGCCCGATCGCCGGTGCGACCACGGTGCCCAGCGCGCCCAGCTCGATCCCGAGCAGCCGGGCCAGCGCCGCCAGCAGCATCGCACCGGCCGCGACGGCCTTGGTCCACAGGTAGGTGGTGACCCGCCAGCCCCACGGCCGGGGATGGGCGGTGTTCAGCGTGGTGCGGGCGTGGGTGATCGGATCCCGGATAATCGGATAACTGCGCAGGTCACCCGACACCTGACGGCGGTGCGCGTCGGGCCGGGAGTACAGGTAGGACTCCCCCACCGGCGCCAGCAACGGGTCGAGCACTGCCCGGTCGGCGCCGAGGTAGAACACGTTGGGCCCGGTGTTCTGCTCCGGTGCCCGCACCGACACCGGGTTGGTGGTGATCAGCTTCGAGATACCGCTGGTCGGATCCTCCAGGTCGCCCACCCAGATCGAGTGGGTCGGGCAGACCACCACGCAGGCGGGTTCGATGTTCTCGTCGATGCGGTGGGCACAGAAGTTGCACTTGGCCGCGGTGTGGGTGTCCTCGTCGAGGTAGATCGCGTCGTAGGGGCAGCCCTGCAGGCAACTCTTGCAGCCGATGCAGCGCTCGGAGTCGAAGTCCACGATCCCGTCGTCGCGGGTGAACAGCGCCTTGGTCGGGCAGATCTTCACGCACGGCGCGTCGGTGCAGTGGTTGCATCGCATCACCCCGAAGTCCCGGGTGGAGTTCGGGAACTCGCCGGAGTCGACGTACTTCACCCAGGTACGGAACTGTCCCACCGGGATCTCGTGTTCGGTCTTGCACGCGACCGTGCAGGCGTGGCACCCGATGCAGGTGCGCTGATCGATCGCGAAGCCGTACCGCATACCGGGGACGCTAGACCGGTTCTGACCGGTCGAATCCTGAGATCCGGTGTTGCTAGTCCAAAGCCGTGTTTTGCACCTGTGTGATCGTAGGCTCCGGAGGAGGAGGGGTGGATGGACGACGAGGACAGCGCCACCGACCCGGACTACCGCTTTACGCTGGCCAACGAGCGCACCTTTTTGGCCTGGATCCGCACCGCGCTGGCGCTCATCGCCGGCGGGGTGGCCGTGGTGCAGCTGGTGCCCGAGTTCGGGTTCCCGGGGGCGCGCCGGATCGTCGGGGCCCTGCTCGCCGGGATGGGCGTGCTGGTGGCGGGGGGCAGCGTGCGGCGCTGGCGGCAGGTCCAGCAGGCGATGTGCCGGGACAGCGACCTGCCGCCGACCCGGATGCCGCTGCTGCTGGGATCCGCGCTGGTCGTATTGACGGTGGTCGTGCTCGTGCTGTTGCTGACCGCGCGCTAGGTCGACGTGTCATGGGTGCCTGGTGATGGCGCGGATCAGCGAGCTGCCCGGCCTGCAGGCCGAGCGCACCCTGCTGTCCTGGGACCGCACGGCGCTGGGCCTGCTGGGCAATGGTGCCCTGCTGCTGTTGCGCGACGTCGAGCCACTGGGTATGGCCCGCCTCGTGCCGGCCGGTGTGGCACTGCTGCTGGCGGTGCTCTGCGCGCTGGCCGGGCGCCGCCGGGCCAAGCGGATCGGTCGACCGGCGGCGACGGTCGCTGCACCGACGCTCGAGGTGGTCGTGCTCGGCGCGACGGTAACGGTGCTTGGCCTGGCCGTCATCGGCCTATTGGTGGTCTAGTCGGCGGGCGGCCACCGCGACGACGTCGCGGAGTATCCCGGTGAGCGCTCGTCCTGCTGGCCACACCGCGCGCAACGTGCGGGTCAGGTCGACCCCGGCGACCTCGACGGCGACCAGCCGGCCATCCGCCAGCTCCTCGGCCATCGTCAGCGAGCTGAGCACGGCGGCCCCCACCCCCGCCC
>CAXUFG010000060.1:0-24259 GCA_964250265.1 uncultured Pseudonocardiaceae bacterium
CGGAGGTGCGAGCCTCGCCCGACCCGCCGGCCGGGCGCTGCCATTCACCCCCACCTCACCCCCCATGACCTGCCGGTTGCGATCCTCGCCCGACCCGAAGGCCGGGCGCTGCCGGAGTACTCGGAAGTCAGCAGCACGGGCTGTCTGGTTGCGATCCTCGCCCGACCCGAAGGCCGGGCGCTGCTGCCGCACGTAGCGAGACACCGAGTTTCGCTCGGTGTTGCGATCCTCGCCCGACCCGAAGGCCGGGCGCTGCCCCGCCGGTAGTCCCTGCGTTGATCGAGGCGGTTACGGTTGCGATCCTCGCCCGACCCGAAGGCCGGGCGCTGCCGCTGCTGCGGCGTCGCGCACCTCCCGGGACGGGGTGTTGCGATCCTCGCCCGACCCGAAGGCCGGGCGCTGCCGTCGTCACTGGTCGCCCTCGCCGTCGCCCTGGTCGTTGCGATCCTCGCCCGACCCGAAGGCCGCGCTGCGAGATCCCCAAGCCCGACATGGTCGTCTCCGGAGAGTTGCGATCCTCGCCCGACCCGAAGGCCGGGCGCTGCCACCGCATCCCAGTCGCCGGTCGCGGCGCGGGCCACGTTGCGATCCTCGCCCGACCCGAAGGCCGGGCGCTGCGTGGACATACTTGGCAAGGTGACGGCGTAACCTCTTGTTGCGATCCTCGCCCGACCCGAAGGCCGGGCGCTGCGGATGTCCTCGCCGACGGCCTTTCGGACCTCCGTGTTGCGATCCTCGCCCGACCCGAAGGCCGGGCGCTGCTACCCGTCACGGCAAAGACCGAGCCCAGCAGCGCGTTGCGATCCTCGCCCGACCCGAAGGCCGGGCGCTGCTAGATCGTGACCGTGGCGCCCGCTGCGCTGAACAGGGAGTTGCGATCCTCGCCCGACCCGAAGGCCGGGCGCTGCCCTGCGTGAACTGGTTCTATCACAGAGGGTGATTGACTCTGCCAAGATTGTCCCAGATTGCGGGAGAACACGCTTGCCTCGAGTTTGGAGTCCTTTGGCGTGGCGCGCGACGCTAGGGGTTCCGAAGCGGATCAGATGATCATCGGTCCGTCGTGTGTTGGGCTTATGGCTGCACCGAGGTGCTGAGCGGTTCGGAAGGTGCTGCGGGTCAACTGGTAGATGCGGACGCTGTCATGGGCCGGATCGATGATGTCCAGCAGTCGGGCTTCGAGGAGCAACCGCTGCGCGGGTTCGCAAACGATCTCGAAGACGGACTTCTGGACGGTATCCGTAGCCCTCGCAGGCTTTAGCGACCCGGCGAAGCCGGCGTTCTCCTGCTCTGCTGGTGGTGTCGACGTCGTAGGTGACGAGCAGTTCCATCAGTTGAGGGTCCAGGGTAGATAGGAGTCGCTATCGCCGCGGAGGTGACGTGCAAGCAGGCGAGCCTGGATCAGTGGCAGCAGGGCCGAGGAAATATCTCGGTTGAGCCCGGCGTGGTGCCATTCGCGCTGCCGGGCCGTCGACCATTGTTCGAGGAAGAAGCGACGACCATCGTCGGTCAGCTGGACGGTGCCACCGGGCAGCGTTTCAGTATGAGTGAGTTTGAGCTGCTCGCGATTGACCAGGGTGAGAACCAAGCGGTCGACGAGCAGTGGGCGGAACTCCTCCATAAGGTCGAGCGCGAGAGCCGGTTTACCCGAGCGGATTCCGTGCAGGTAACCGAGATAGGGATCGAGACCGACCTGCTCAAGAGCACCGTGAACAGCGACGCGGAGCATTCCATAACCGAAGGAAAGCAGGCAGTTGGTCGGGTCGAGGGGCGGGCGACGGGTTCGGCCGGCAATAGCACCTGGCGCGAGAAGTCGGAAACCTTGGAAGTAGTCGCGGGCCGCGCGCCCTTCGATACCGAGGACTTCGGGCAATGCAGTGGCTTTGCCGAGGTCGGTCAGTGCGGTCGCGTGCCGTTCGGCAATGTCCCGCAGCCGGGTCTGGCGGTCACCGGTGGCGTCTCGCGCAGACCGCAGCAGCAACTGCCGGTAGTTGTGCAGCTTGCCGGCCACAACCGCCCGCGCAATACCGAGCCGGCGTTCGCCTGCTCGTAGGCGCGGAATTGGGCGAGTCGCAGTAGCGGGTTTCCGGTCTGCGGCCCACTGACCCGTCCGAGGAAGCGCCCGTTGCGGGTGACCCAGGTGACCGAACGGCCGTCAGCGGCGCAACGGTGCAGCAAGTCGTCCGATAGATCCACGCCGTTCCAGGCGACGATGTGATCGAGGCGAACCAGCGGGATCAAGTGGCGACCCGGCCGTTCCGGACTGACGACCCGCAGGGCATCACCGTCGAGGTGCAGGCTGGTTCCCGCAGATGTGACGTAGAGCGTGTTCAGGAGTTCCGTCATCGGCCTGCTCCGATCTCCCAGTCGACGTCCTGGCGTGGCCGGAACAGGCGCTCGGCGATCACGACGGGAGCTGCGGGCTCGCAACCAGGCCGCAGCGAGCACCGGCGGCACCGTGCGTCGTTGACAGGCGCCGGAAGTGTGCCCTCGGCCATCAAGGCACGCAGGGCATCCGCCGTCTCGCCCACCCGGGCTGCGAGGACGTCGTCCACCTCGACCTCGTACCGCCGGCGTTCCCGCCCCGCGAAGACCACTCCCACCGGCACCGGGGCGTCGAACATCTCCCGGAGACACAGCACTTGGGCCGCGACCTGCAGGTCGGCCGGGCCGCCGCAACGATAGGTACCCGACTTGTGCTCGACCGGCGGCGGTCCGTCCGCTCCGAACTGCACCACGTCGCAGACGCCGTGGATGGCCAGCTCATCGCTCCAGACCGGCAGGGACCGCCACACCCGTTGCCGGCGCCGGTCCCGCCCGGCACCGGCCTCGTCCACGGCAGCATGGGCGAGGTCTCCGCGCACGGTGTCCACATTGGAGTCGAAGTAGGCGTCGACGTGGATGAGGGCCGCCTGCCGGGGGCAGTAGGCGTAGTGCTCCAGCGCCGAGATCGGCACGCTCCGGCGGTCCGGGGCCATCTCGTCGTCCATCGGCCGGTCAGCTGATCAGCTTGGTGAGCGTCACACCGTGAGGCAGGCCGTCATCGTCGACCGAGACGACGTAGTTACCGAACGTGCGTGGCACGACGTCCGCGTTGAGCAGGGAGGGGCGGACGCGTTCGGTAAGCTTGTGCGCCGGTGCGGACCCGAAGGCGTCGGCGTGGCTGAACACGTAGAGCCCGCGCGGGGTCAGGGTGCCTCGCGTCGCCGACCGGTCATGGTCGAACATCATCTCCAGTGATCGGTACAGCAGGTCGAGATCCTTGGCGTCCACCCCGGTCTGCCGGCCGCGGGTCGCGGAGTAGTACAGCTCGGCGCGGTACAGGCCATAGGCGACGGTCCACTTGCCGCCCATCTCGGTGCTCTCGCCCTTGTCGATGTCCTCCTGCCTGGTCTGCGTGACGCGGGTGATGGCGTGGTCCATCGGGAACACCGGGTCGATGCTGCGGGCCATGCTGACCTGCAGCGGGCCGCGGATCTGCCCCAGCGCGCCGGTCTTGCCCACCGAGAGCACCGCGCCGAAGAGCCGGATGTCGGCGTAGCGGTCGCACAGCCAGCCGCGGGCGGTGGCGGCCTGCTCTGGAGTGATCTTCTTCGAGCCCAGCTCCAGCCCGTGTGCCTCGTAGGACGCCTCCAGGCGTGGGTTGAGGGCGAACCCGGCCTGGACGAACACCCCGTAGCGGGGATCGTCGCCGGCGGCCAGCGCGAGGGTGTCGCGGATCTTGCGCTTCAGCGCGACGTCGGTGACCAGGCCCTGCCCGCTCTCGTCGTCGGTGCGGGGCCGGTTGCCGGCGTCCGGGTCGCCGTTGGGGTTGCCGTCGGTCACGTCGAACAGGAACACCATGTCGTGCCGGACCGTCGGGTCCAGGTGCGGCTGGGTCATCAGGAGCTCTCCTCGGGGACGGTCGCGGCCGGGCGCGCCGCGAAGTGGTGGGCACGCTGGTGGTGGTAGCCGAGCAGGAACATCGACTGCTGGAGCAGGGTGGTACGGGCCGGCAGGCCAGTGCCGATGTCGAGCAGCCGGAACAGCTCGTCAAGCCGCTTGTCGTGGTTGACGGCGGCGCCGCGCTTGGTGCGACGCAGCTTGCGCAGCCACGCGTTGGCGTCCCGGCGGCCGTTGACGATCGCGGCCCGCGGGTTGGTCACGGCACCGGCGAAGAACCGGTCCCCGTAGCTGGTGTTGAGCTTGCCCTCGGAGGCGTCGTACTGAAGCTGCTCCAAGGCGGCGAAGAGCCTGCCGGCGACGTAGCCGGGATCGGTGCTGGTCGGGTCAAGGTCGGGCATCGGATTCTCTCGGGTCAGGGGGGAGCGGGTCAGGGCCAGGCGGATCAGGGCTGCTCGCGGCTCGTCGAGATGGCCATCGGTGCAGATCCGGTGCACCAGGTGGGCCAGCAGCGACGGCGGGAACGGTGTGCGGCGAATTGCCGCGCGGATCAGGTCGCGCTGCACGCCGCCGGGCCGGTCGGCGGCCTTCATGCCGAAGTCGGCGTAGCGCTGCCGATCCCGCAGCCACCGCCCGGTCACCAGCGCGAAGCGGCCGATTCCGTAGTGCCGGCGCCCGTCGTCCCACCGGGTGGCGATCTCCTGGTCGGCGAACCACTGGGCGATGTTCCTTCTCAGCTCAGGCAATGGCATCTGCACCCAGTCCCGCACCATCACCCGCGCGACGTTGCCGCCGACGGTCAGCGAGCAGAACACCTCCGTCCGCAGCGCGGGATCTGGCGTATGTCCACGCTGGACGGACTGCAGCAGGGCGGAGATCCGTTCGGGGTCGGGCCCGTCGAGCAGGTCCACCTCCTCTGCCCCTGCGCCACCGGTCACCCACCAGGCCAGCCGGCTGTCCTGCCCGCCGTAGTACGCCGCGTTGCCGGACCCCAGCACGTCGACCAGAGCGGCGGTCATCGCCTCACCGCACACCACGCACAGCGGGGTGCTGCCGAGTTGCATGCTCAACCCGTAGCCGAACACCCGCTCGTTGATGCTGACCAGCGCGGCATCATTGCTCGCACCCGGAACGAACCGCGCCGCAACCTTGCCGGGGACCGTGTCGAGCAGCGGACGCACCCGCCCGCAGACCAGGCACAGGCCCTCGACGCCACCGCCTTTGCGGCGGGTGACCTCCGCGCTCCAGAACGGCACCACTGAGGTGGACCGATGGGCCGGCACCCCACCGACGTTGATCACCACGCCTTGTTTCGCGGTGTAGCTCTCCGGCTTGCGCAGCTCACCCAGGGCGCCGCTGCGGTAGAAGGCGGCCACTGCCTGGGCTATCGGGTCATGCTGTCCCTCGTCGCTATCCGCCCAGCGCTGCGTGAGATCGACGAACGCGGCATGGCACTGCGTCACCCGGGCCGGCTTGGTGTCGGGATCGTCCCATCCCAGCACGTACTGCACATCGTCGGCGGCGAGATGTGGAGCAATGCCGAAGGCACGCACCGCGGACGGTGTGGTGTGCGGGATCGCTCGTGATTTGCCCTTGGGATCTATTGCCGTGAGCGGCTGCAGATCCGGTGAAACCAGCTTGCCGTCGCCGTCGAGGTTGAGCTGCCAGGAGAACAACCTCTCCCGGTGGAAGGGCTTGGCCCCACCGTGATCCTCGGAGTACTCGACCAACCGCTGGAGCAGCATCAGGCCACCCCGGTGGCCGGGATGCCGTGCTCGGGTACGTGCAGCACGCCGCGGTCGAGCCGGGCGGTGAACCAGCTGAACGACGGTGGCGACGTCGAATGGTCCACCGAATGCAGCATGATCCCCAGATCCTCAGTGACAGGGTGTGCCGGCTGGTCGTCCGGATCACCGAAGAACGCGCTGAACTCCCGGGTGCCCAGGTAGGGCTGGGTGAAGCAACTTCCCCGGCTGACCCGGCGGCGGAACTGTTCCCGGTAGGCCGCCTCCGGCTTCGTCGCGTGGTCATGCAGAGCGACGTGCGCGTGGATCCGGTAGGCGACATCGCGGAGGCACACCGCATTGCGTTGCACCCGGTGCGCCACCGTGTCGATCCGGCGCCGCCCGGAGGCCGCGTCGGCCAGCGACGCCAGATCAGTCGTCTCGTTGCGGCGCTGGGTGAACTGCTTGATCTTGTTGAGCACCTCGATCGCCACCACCCGCCAGGTGAACTCGGGCTTCCAGAAGATCGACTCCAACACACCGACCGCTGCCGAGGGCGTCATCACGGAGTACGACACCCGCTCCACCTTCAGCTCAGGTCGGGTGAACAGCGCGGCGTCCCCCCACACCTGCACCACCACCGGCGGCGCCCCCACATGTGACCTTGGGAGATCCAGCGTCATAGTCGGTTACCTCCGATGACGATTGGGGTGATGGCCCTTGAGGGCTGCGGTACCACCGGCGACGTACCGCTCGTGGATCCGGACCGAACCGGCAAATCGTAATGCCAGCGTTATCCGGCCCTCGGCGCGGTAGTAGGCGCGTGGGGACCAACGCGCGGAGATCCGGTGCTAAGCCCGGGGGTGTTGTGGATGGGGGAAATCTGCCCGACGTTGGGTCATGTGGTGGCGTGGATTCGGGTGGCCAGGGCGGGGAGTCCGGGCATGGTTGCGTGGCGGGGTGTGGTGATGAGGTCGGTGACGAGCCGGCGGACGGCGCTGCGGGTGCGGACCTCGCCGGGTGCGGTGCGTTCGGCGGCGAGCAGGGTGGTGTAGGCCCGGTCAGGTTTGTCCCACTGGGCGTAGGCCAAGGCGACGTCGACCAGCAGGCGGGCGCGGCGTTCGGTGGTGGGGATCGCCGCGAGAGGCAGGCTGCGCGCGTGGGCCAGCGCGGTGCCGGCGTCTCCGAGCAGGTAAGCGGCGGAAACCTGGTGGCTGATGATGTTCGCGGTCAGCGCCTGGTGCCGGGCACGATCGTCGACCAGCCGCAGAGCGGTGGCCTGGGCCTCGGTGAGCAGGTCGTGGGCGCGGTCGCGGTCACCGGCCCGGGCGGCGGCGTAGCCGGCGGAGCAGTGCAGCATCCCGTACATCGCCAGGTGCTGCGGCGCCGGACGGGCACCGGAGACGTCCAGGTAGCTGGCTGCGGCCAGGGTCAGGGTCTGAGCCCGTTCGTGGTGCCCGGCCCGGCGGGCGACCGAGGCCACCAGGCGTTGTGACTCGGCCAGCGTGAGCGGGTCGGCGGCCGCGCTGGCAGCGCGCAATCCACGATCGGCGGCCAGCCATTCCAGGCCGGATGCCTCCAGCTTGATCAGCACGCGAGTGGCCAGATTATAGGTCTGGGCAAGTACCTGGTGCGCGGCCGGAATGCCACGCCCGGCGGCGGTGGCCTCGGCAGTGCTGATCAGCGTCGGCAGCCGGCGGGCCAACGGCACGTAGTGACAGGCAGAAAAGTCGCGCTGCGCGGCGGTGACGCTCTGGCGCAGCACCGGGACCTGGACGGGTTCGGCAGTGGTGGTGGGGCCGAGGAGGACATCGCCGAGCTGGTGTGTCAGCAGTTGGGCCGGGTCGAGTTCCGCAGCGTCGGCGGTGGTTGACCAGGGCAAGTGGGTTCCGGCCAGGCCAGTGGCCAGGAGGAACATGCGGCGGCGCACCGGGTCGTCCCCCTCCGGTGTGGGTGCGGTAACCGGGGTGACCCTAGGGCCTGAGTGGACGGGGAACCCGGTAGGCGCGCCTGCCGGGTGGCGGGCAGTGAGGCCGAAGATCTCGGGTGGCAGGTCGAGCACGCCGGCGAGGGTGCGAAGGATCGTGACATCACGTAGTGGCAGCCGGCCGGTTTCCCATCGGGAGATCTGGCTGGTGGAGTAACCACACCGGCGCCCCAGCTCGGCCTGGCTCCAGCCGGCGGCGGTGCGAGCGATCCGGATCACGGCGCCGGGGCCGGGTCGCTGCCGCAGCAGGGCCGCGACCAGGCCGTTGTGGGCCCTCGGCGACATCGAGGCACCTCCGTCGCCAGATGGGCCAAGTCTGCCCACCGTAGCCACATCCGGGGCGGTGAGGAGAGGGTTTGCAGGATTCGCACACGGTGTGCGGCATCGGCGCAACCACATGAGGGGCGAGCCGGTGTCCGCCTAGGGTGGGAGGGTGAGTGAGATCGACTCAAGCCGGGCGGCGTTCCAGGTTCTGGTTTTCCCGTTCCGGCGTGAGGAGGAGGGGTTTGTCTACGCGTTGTTCCGGCGCCAGGACGCGGATTACTGGCAGGGCGTGGCCGGTGGTGGCGAGGTCGGCGAGTCGCCGTTGGAGGCGGCCCGCAGAGAGGCCTGCGAGGAGGCCGGCATCGAGGCCAGCGCACAGTTCGTCGTGTTGGACGCCCGGGCGACGATGCCTGTGGTCGCGGTGACGGGTGAGTTCAGCTGGGGGCCGCAGGTCCTGGTGATCCCGGAATACGCCTTCGGGGTCAGCGCCGGCGGTACGGCACTTCGCTTGTCGGATGAGCACACCGACTACGGGTGGTTCGGTTGTGAGGAGGCGTGCAGTGCAGTGCGGTGGGACTCCAACCGCACCGCACTGTGGGAGCTGGATCACCGGCTGCGTCACGGCCCGCTCGCCGGTTCTGCCTGATCGGCTTCTCGCACCAGGTCGGTGACGATGGCCCGGAGAGCCAGCGGTGTGTCGGCTCCGGTGGTGAGGTCGATGACCGGCACCGCTGAGGCGATCCGGCACAGCGCGCTGCGGTGAGCGGCGCGCAGAACTGCGGGTGCCACTTCGAGGCGGGAGTGCTCGTGGGGTTCATCGATGAACCAGTCCGTGAGGTAGCCACGGGTGACCGCGTCGAAGGCCCGGGTGGGTCCGGTCGGCCGCCACCACGACCGGTGGCCGGTGCCGTGGTAGCTGAGGGTCACGATGGCGGCGACGAGGCCGCCGGGGTGCAGCGGGACTTCGAAGGCGTCCGCCAGTTGCCGGGGTGGGACGAGGATGCGGCGATCAGCGCCGTGGTGGCCGGGGTGGTTATCGACGTGGGCCAGGGCTTCCTGGGCGACCACGTCACTCAGGCCCGGGAACATCGCGAGGGTGTCGGTGCGAAGCGCGAGGGAGGTCGGCAGCGCCCGGGCCTGCACACCGTGGTTGCTGATCGTCAGGTAGATCTTGTCGTTGGTGACGAAGGCCCGGCCGAGGCGGTCAGCGAGCAGTTGCAGCAGCGCGGTGGTCTTCCCGGCCCCGCTGGGACCGGCCAGCACGATCAGTCCGGCGCGGGTGACGGCGGCGGCCGCATGCAGCGGCACCCACCCAGCGGTGATCAGGCAACGCCCGGCGATGCCTCGGACCAGACGCAGCATCACCCGGTCAGTGGCCGGACCTGGGTGATCTAGGACGAGGTGGCTGGTGCGCGGCGTGCCTGGCTGCCACATCAGGAGCGCCTCCCGGTACTGCTGGCCTGCTCCCGCGCCGGCCCGGACGAGACGCAGGTCATCGGCAACCTCATCGGGTCTGCCCGCGAGCCGGCGCAGCCGATCGGCCTGGGTGGGATCGGCATGGATGTTGATCTGCTCGATTCCCGGGGGGCATGCCGGATGGGGGTCTGCGCCGTTGGGCAGCAGGTAGGGGCGCAGCGCGGTGGCGAGGGCGGCCGGCGGCCCCGGAGAGGGTGCACAGACCCGCAGGATGATCGGCCCACCAGTGAGCAGCATCTGGTGCGGTGTGGCCTCGCCGGCCACCGCAGCCGCGGTCATGGGGAGCTCGTTCCCGGTGGTCGCAACCGCCATCCGGCGGGGTAGTTGGCGCGGTGGCCGAGGGCGGTGAGGCCGGCGCCGTGGCGGGTGAGCCAGTACAGCAGCGCGAAGCGGGCATGCCCGAAACCCAAGAGGGTGCTCTGGGCACTCTCGCAGGTGTGCAGGCCGTAGGGGTCTAGGGTCTGAACCGTCCGGTAGAGCTCGACCATGGTGGCGATCTCCTCGTCGACCAGTGGCCGGAGGGCGAGGTAGCCGGACAGAAACGCGGCGACGCGCTCCCGGTAAGCCTGGGGCGGCCCGGCCGGGTGCGTGCAGTAGATCAGTGCCCTCATCAGCTCGTAGCCGGGCGGTGCGAGGCGGGTCAGATCGAAATCGACGAACATCGGACGGGTGCCGGTGAGCAGGACGTTGCCGGGATGCACGTCGCCGTGGATGACTTGCCGATCCAGGCCGTTGAGCCGTGCCCGGAGGCTGGTGGGGATGGCCTGGGCGTGGGCAAGCTTGGCCT
Organism: uncultured Pseudonocardiaceae bacterium; assembly: GCA_964250265.1. Classification (GTDB taxonomy): domain Bacteria; phylum Actinomycetota; class Actinomycetes; order Mycobacteriales; family Pseudonocardiaceae. The sequence goes on from CAXUFG010000060.1 coordinate 10,118, forward strand.
GCAGCACGCGGCGGGCGGCGGGATGGCGGCAACCGGGCCGGTCATGGGCCCGCAGCGCCTCGCGCAGCGCGCCTGTCCCCGGGAGCTGCCAGGGGCGCAGCCCCTCAGCGGGGCCCTCGCGGAGCTGCTGATGCAGATGACCCAGAGCGTGACCGAGCCGTCGGCAGAACCCGGCACCGGGAACCCCCAGGGCCGGGTTGGTGCCCTCGAGGTGGGTGGACAATGTGAACAGGCGCCCGCCCGTGGCCGTGACCGATCCCCCGGTGTCGTTGACCACGAGCCCAGCAGCCAGCCCCGCTCGGGCGGCGTGGGTCTGCACGGCGGCGGTGGCGGCCGCGGTGTCCGCGGGGGTCTCGGCGGGAAGGCGACGCAGTAGCAACGCTCCGGTTGCGGTGTCGATCCGCCAGCCACGGGTGACATGCCCACCGGGAACGTGATGGATGCCCACCGTGGTCTCCATCACGCCGGGGTATCGGGCCAGCACACCCTTCGGTGGGTTCGCGGGCTCGCTGCTCACGGGGTGTCCCGGCGGAGCTGGTCGATGGCCGTGCGCACGGCCGTGGCGATCCGGGTGTTCTCGGCCTCACTCATCAGCGGGTGCAGCGCTGGGCAGAACAAGCGGGCCGCGAGGTGTTCTGTCACCGGTAGCGGCCATTGACCTGCGGTGCGCTCGGCGATGAGCTGGTTGGCCGCATATGTCGGTGGGTTGGCGATCACGGTGCCGACCCGCGCTTCGTCAAGCAGCGCCCGGATCCGGTCGCGAGTCCCGGGTGGCCACCCGGGATCGCAGATCAGGGTGTAGAGGGAGTAGACGTGCCGGAACCCGGCCGGTTCCACGGGCACCGTTATCCCCTCCGTTTCGGCGAGCTGGTCGCTGCGGGCGTGGGCCAGGGCGATCCGCGGGGCGAGCATCTCTTCGAGCCGGTGGAGCTGGACGACACCAACAGCGGCCTGGGCTTCGGTCATCCGGTAGCTGGATCCCCATCCCTGACCGTGTCCGAAAGACCGCAGCCGCCGCAGCGCCTGGGCGGTGGCCGGGCAGTCGGTGGTGAGCATGCCGCCCTCACCCAGGGTCGTCATCAGCTTCTTACGGTGGAAGCTGAAGATCGTGACCGCGGCCCCGTCCCCGCCGACCCAGCCCGCTGGGGTGGCCGCGCCGGGTGCGCGGGCGGCGTCCACCACGATCCGCGGCGGGGCGATGCTTAGCTCCGCCGCCCGCCGAGCCGCTGCCGCGGTGACGGCATCGATGTCGGCAGGCAACCCGTTCATGTGGGTGATGAGAACCGCAACCGTGCGGCGGGTCATCCTGGTCGCGACGTCGGCGGGATCCAGGTTGAGCGTGGCGGGATCCGGTTCGGCCAGCACCAGGCGCAGCCCAGCACCAAGCACGGCCAGATGGGTACCCGGAAAGTTGATCGCGCACGAGATCACCTCGTCCCCGGGTTGGGCGCCCAGGCAGGCCATCGCCAGATCAACAGCAACACCACCGCTGTTCACCGCAACCGCGTACGCGGCGCCGGTGTAGCCGGCGAAGGCCTCCTCGAACTCCTCCTGGTGGGTGCGCCGGTAGGCGTGGGTCCATTCGATCATCTCGCTCATGACCACGGCGGCTGCGGTGTGCTCGGCGGCGGTGTACCAGCCGCCCATCCCCGGTTCGCCCGGCCAGCCATCCTGCCGGGCGGGCATCAGCCGGCCTGGTGCCCGTGGGTCGTGTCGTAGGCGCCGGCGTCGAGCAGGCCGGCGACGTCGCGTTCGAGGTGATCCAGGCCGTGGGCGGCGATGAGCTGTTTGGCCTCGAAGAGCATTGTGTTGGCGCGCTGTTTGAACGGGTCGCACACCGTCGGGCAGATCCCGGGCAGCGTGGCCCGGATCCGCTGCCGCTGCTGACCCTCCCACACCTGCGCGAAGGAGGTCTCGATCGCTGAGCCATAGGAGGCGCCGCCGGGCCGGGGATGGTAGTTGCACGGATACAGGCATCCATCCGAGCCGACCGCGGCGACCAGGTCCGTGATCGAGCACACCGGAAACGTGCGTTCCAGCCCGTCGAGATAGTCCAGTTTGTGGATCTCCACCAAGGCGAAGGTGTCGTCGACGAGCTCGTCGCGGATACGCCGGATCAACACGGCGGCACGCTCGCGCTGAGCTGAATCCAGCAGCCGATCCCCGGAGATGTCTCGTTTGAGCCGGATCCGGTCGGCGCCGGCCCGCTTTGCGATCACCGCGGCGTCGTACACCTCGTGGTAGTTGCCCGGGTAGACGATGAATGACACGTTGATCTCAAGATCGGTACCCGCCGAGCGGCGACGCGCCGCCAGTGCGGTCAGGTTGGCCACCGCCCGGTCGAACTTCACCTGCCCCGCCCGATGATCACGAAACTTCAGTCGCGCGTAGGTGCCGGCGCTGGCGGCGTCCAGGCTCAGGTTCACATACGCCGCGCCCACCAGCACATCGATGACCGGGCCGTCCATCAGCACACCATTGGTGAACAACCCCACCCGCAGCCCCTGCTCAACCAAGTAGCCGATCGCCGGGACCAGCGCGGCGCGGGCGACCAGCGGTTCACCGATCAGCCCTGAGAATGACACGGTGCGGACCCCGAACTCGGCCGTGCGCTCGGCTCCGCGGGATCGGTAGGTGCCCGGCTTGCGATAGCCGACCAGCTCGGTCGCCAGTTTCATCATCGCCGCGGGATCAGCCAGCATGTCAGGTATCCGCTCCGGCGCCTCCTTCGATGCCTCCAGCACTGTGAGCGTCTCGCGGTCGGAATCCCAGATCTCCAACGGGACATGATCACCAATGCACCACTGACACCGCAGATTGCACCCCGAGGAGGGATGAACCAGCACCTCATACGGCGGCAGCACCTGACCGGCCACGCTCGCGGCGAACAGCGGCCACTCCCGCCGCAGCACATCCAGCTCGTTGAACCGGCCCGGCAGATCGGGCCGGAAGCTACCCCGCAACGAAGACATAGACACTGCCGTTGTCTCGGTCACGTCATCACTCCTCGTGATCGATGCGTCGATGCCGTGTCAAACCTCACCGGTCCGTCGGCATCATGGCTCCCCCACCATCCCCGACACCGGCGCCGAGCGAAGCCACCCTTGCAGGATCTGCACAGCCCGTGCACACCCCGCACAGTCGCTTGATCTCAGGGCGCTTTTCGTTGGGTTGTGGATGTTGCGGTAGATCGTCCGGATCTCCGCGCGTTGGTCCCCACGGCCGTAGTACTCAAGGGCTGGGCCACACAGATCAATTCAGTGTGAGCCCAACCCTTGACGTGTGCTCGATCTAGCAACTGAGCACATCGGCAGCCGTTACGATCCTCACCGTCAGTCGGTGCTGTACAGAAGCAGAGTAGGTGGCGAGCGGCAGGATTTGAAACACGCTGTTCAGCGATCATAGGACGGTGTCGAGCTCTGACCAGTCCTCAACAATTCCCAGGTGCGGGTCGTAGTCACCCGGCCACTCCCACAGATCTCCGATCACTGGCCGGCACACCGCCGTGAACGCCGGGTCGGTCACGATCCGCCGCGGGATCGTGACGATATATGGACGCAGCGCGCGGAAGGTCTCTCGCCGCGGACCCTCCGGCGCGCGGAGTTCTTGTACCAGAGCCTCGACGAGCGCGGTGTCCTGGTACCCGGTGACCACGATCGGGACGGTGTCGTCGTCGATCATGCGGAAGGCGAGCGCCGAATCGCGCGCCGCCGAAAGACCGGCACCGCACAGCGGGCCCTCGGTGACGCCGAGAAAGTCGAGCTTGCTGCGCCGCTCCTGGATCGTCGTGCCGCGCTTCCCGTGGTCGGCGTCGAGGGAGCTGTACAGATGCCGGTAGTAGTGATCGAGTGCGGTGACGTTGTCCGGGTCGGCACGATCCGGACCGAAGTAGCACTGGTTCGAGCCGACCGCGACACCATAGAACCTGGGTACCGGAGCGTCGGACGCATCGAACACGACAACGCGCCCCAGCTCGTCGCGGCGGCCCTCTCGATTAGCCCGCCCGGCCGCCTGCTGCAACGACTCCGCCGGGGCCAGCGCGCGGAACACCACGGGAAAGTCGACGTCGACCCCGGCCTCGATCAGCTGGGTGGACGCCAGCAGTACCGGCTTGTCCTCAGCCAGCAGGGCACGGACCTCTTCCAGCACCGCGCGCCGGTGTGTCGGGCACATCCGGGTGGACAGGTGGCGCACCGGCACGTCCGCCCGCTCGGCCAGCAACCGGAACGTCCGCCGTGCGTGGTCGACGGTGTTGACCACCACCAGCGCCTGCCGTTGTTCCGCGATCTCGTCGGCCACCTCGGCCAGCGCCGGCTTCGGATCCACCCGCCACTCGTAGCGGGCCCGGCGCAATCGCTGGAAGAGCTCGACCGGCTGGTCCACCAGATCCTTGATCGTCAGTGCCGTCCAGACGTCCAGGCTGCCGAATGCAGGTTGGGTGGCCGAGGTCAGCAGCACCGTCGTGCCGAAGTGCTCGGCCAGCAACTTCAACGCGTCCAGGATCGGCACCAGCAGCGGGATCGGCAGCGCCTGCACCTCGTCCAGCACGAGCACCGCGTTGGCGAGACGGTGCAGCTTGCGGGATCGCGCGGGTTTGCGCCCAAACAGCGAGTCGAACAGTTGCACCGTGGTCGTCACGACGAACGGCGCATCCCAGTTCTCCGCCGCCAACCGCAGCCGCCCTTCGTCATCAGCGCTGTCGAACTCGGCCTGCGAGTGGTGCTCGAGCACCGTGTCCTCGCCGAGCAAGTGCCGGTAGACCTCCGCGTTCTGCTCAGTGATCGTCAAGAACGGCACCGCAACGATCACCCGCGCCTTGCGGTGCCGTGCCGCGTGATGCAGCGCAAACCCCGCCGAGGTGATCGTCTTGCCCGAGCCGGTCGGCGCGGGCAGCCGGTAGACACCGCCCGGGCCCGCCGCGGCGCGAACCGCGTCGTCATACAACCCTGTCCGCACGTCGTCGATCGGCGACCACGGCCGCTCCACCAGCATCGCCCGCCGGCGCTCCTCGAATCGGCGCACCAGCGCAGCCATGTCCGCAGCCGGTGCGACCGCGGGCGAGTCCAGTCCCTGAAAATGCGCCCCGGTGTCCAGATGGTCCGCGTCCACCAGCGCGGAGAAGGTCAGCCGTACGCCCATCTCCAGTAACAGCGCATCACGCCGCCAAGGCTCAGGTACGAGAATGGGACCGTCGATCACGTCCTGCGTTTCCGGTACCTGCTTGAGGAGCCGCGCCAGCGTCTGGGCCTCCTCGGGCACCGGCTCGCCGCGGACCTCGCGCAGTCGCTCGATGTCGGTCAGGCCGCCGTGGTGCCCCAGGATCATCATCGCCGTCTCCCGACCGGGGCCGACCAGCAGCCGGGCACCCAGCGACTTGTGATCACAACCCACCGCACTGCGGGCCCGTTCGGCGACGAGCAACTTCTCCTGCCAGACACACGCGGCCTTACCAGCGTCGTGCAGCAGACCCGCCGCCGCAGCCAGATCACCAGCCCCGAACGGCTCGGCGAACTGCCTCGCCAAGGCAGAAGTCGACCTCAAGTGATCAGCCAAACTGTGCCGCCGGCCAGCGGCATTCTCGCTATGAGCCCACACGAGGGGGTCATCCTTCCGATCTACCTGCCGGGACCGAACCGGCACTTGCTGGTGACAAGCGGACGGATAGCGGCGCTGCTCAAACGGTGGCAGTCTGACCTATCGCACCGACAGTTCCTCTCAGAGATCCAGGAGGCAGCGCCGAGGCCCCGGACACACATCTCGCCTGCGTGCGCGACGATCGTCCGGCAAGACCCGGCCGACCCGGGCAGCCAGTCGGTCCGGTTGCGTGATCGGCGGTGTGTGCGTACGGATGGGGAGGGATCCGATCTGACGCTCCTCTCGTGGACACCAGGTGAGTCTGCGACGAGCGACTGGGAGACACGGTCGTGAGCGCTGATGGCACATCGGAAACGCCGCTGACGACGGGCGGGACAGCCGAGGGTGGTTGCTCGGCCACTTCATCGACAGCTCTCACGGTGTGCGGTCAACGAAGGATGTCGAAATCAAGTGGGGGATCCACCGGGCCGGCGAGAAGCGGTCTGAGTGGACGAGCGACGACCAACGAACGACCCTCGTTCTCCTCGTGGAGGGTGATTTCGTCGTGAACCTCACCGAGGGGAGCGCCGAGCTGACCCGGCAAGGTGACTACGCGGTGTGGGGGCCCGGCATCGACCACTCGTGGGAGGCTAAGAAGAACTCCGTGGTCATCACCGTCCGTTGGCCGTCATCGAATAGCTGACTACGGCAGGCAGGTTCACTCGCTTTCCACCCAGCTCCATGAGCCGGCGAAGCCCCAGCAGGAGCGCGAACAATCCTTCGTTGCTCCAGCAATCGTCCGCGACCAACTCGACAAGTAACTCACGGTCGAGGCTGGAGTACAGGCGCAGTCCAGCGGATTCCCAGTTAGCTTCGATGTGACCGCCATACCGACGCCAAAACTCCTCGTCATCGATGACGATCAGGGAGGCGAACTCGTAATTTCCACTGACCAGATTCAGCCCGAACCCCGTACACTCCGTCCTCAGTGCATCGGGCACGTCGGACAACCAGCGCATCGGCTCGGACAACCGGGTCGGATGCATGGGCGCTGCGGCGATATGTCGTGAGACTGTCGTGTCGATGTCGCTTCGACCGAACAGCTCTTCTTCCGTCTCCCGCCGCAGCGTGGCGCCCACCTGTGCATCAGTTCGATAATCAGCGAGCGGCTTGTGGAAACCCTTCGGAATAACCGCCAATTGACGTGCGGCGTTGAGGACATGCCCGGAACGTTCCTGTACCAGTACAACGTAGTCCGCTGCGCCACGATACGTATCAGCGGGCCGCGCGATCGTCGCAACACGAAACGTCGACGTTCCCGCTCTGGGCTGTGACGAACACGTCGGCTTGGGTAGAGACAAGCACCCGGCGCCGGGACAGCGCTAGCCGCAGCTGGAACTCCCCGTACCGCTGCGGCACGCGCACTTCCGTCTCAACCCGGCACCGGGTGCATCCACTCCTCCACGAGACAGGCAACCCAAGTGTCCGAGACCGCCAGCACAACAGGAGATCAGATCTACGGCAAGGCTTCCTTGCTGCCGGTGAGCAGTTGTCCGATCACACGCCCGTAGCGGTCGTCGACGGTGAGGTTCTGTCTTGTGACTAAGCGTTTTCACCACTCTCCGGAACAAGCACAATCAACAGGAAGGACTGATGAGCAAAACACGTTCCCCAGTATGGAAATATCTCACAGGGTCCCTGTCGAAGGCAGAGAAGGGGTCGCCGCCATCATCGCCATCACGACATACCGAGGAAGGTATGGATGTCGATCGTGCCGGCGTTCACCTGGGAGGCGATCATGGAGCCGGGAACGGTGGACGAGTTGATCCACGCACTGGGGCTGGCACGGGATAAGGCAAAGCGGCCAAGGAGGGCGGCCGCTGATACACGGTCTGAACCACCTGCGCGCCGGGCCATAGGGACACCACATTCAGACCGTCATGACTAGGCGCCGTAGGTCACCGGACTTGGGAAGACTCCTGGCCAAATGGGAAGACCTCGCGGAATTGGATTAGCGCAGCCAGATCGGGTTGCTCCAGGCACGGTTGCCGGCCTCGTCAACGACGGTCACCCGGACGTAGGCGCTGCTCTGAAACATGTCCAGTGGGAGTGAGCACTGGGTGAGTGCCTGACCGGCCTGTACCTGCTTGCCGGGGACGCATCCGGTGACCAGCACCCTGCTCGCCGGCGAGCAGCGGATCGTGATCTTGCCGTCGTGCAGCCGGATCGTGTGGATCTCGGGCCCGGTGCTGGCGTAGTAGTGCCCGGCTTTGAGGGCGGCGAGCAAGGCTGCGGGGTCGAGAGACACGGCGCGTACCTGCACCCACGCTGCGCAGCCCGGTGGATCCTGAGGCTGGAAATGGGCGTCGTCGGCCGCGTAGCCGCCCAGCCGGTGACCTCGGCCCAGCAGCAGATCGCACAGGTACCAGCTCTCGCCCCGGTCTTCCCCGGCCGCTAGCGCGTTGTACACCTCGACGGCGTGGGCGGCATCCAAGCTCTGCGCGTCGGCGAGGGTGAGCAGGGACGCCGCCGGGTGTGCCATGCCGATGAACGCCCCCGCGTCGCGGGCCCGGCGGGCCAGTTCCGGGCCGGATTCCGCGGAGTCCGGCGGTGCGAAACCGAGCGGCAGTCCGACTGCGATGATGTGCCACTCTGCGGAGAACTCGGTGCGAGGCGCGTGCAGTTCGGCGCCGAGGAGCGTGGTGAACGTAGGGGTTCGCAGCGCCCGGGTGTCGGTCAGCGGGAACCCGTACGCGGCCCGGAAGTGATCGGTGATGGCCACGAAGTCGTAGCCGGCCTGCTGGTAGAGACGGCTGACCTCCTCTGGTGGCAATGCGCCGTCGGAGTTGTTGGAGTGGGTATGCAGGTTACCTCGCCAGAATCGGCCTGGCCGGTCGAACGGCAGATTGTGCACTTGTCACCGACCTCCGCTTGCACCTGCCAGGATAGGCGGAAAATGCGAACGGGACGCTCACAATGGCCAAGCTGATCTACTCGACGATCACGTCGCTGGATGGCTACATCGCGGACGAGGACGGCAACTTCGACTGGGCTGCGCCGGATGAGGTGCACACCTTCATCAACGACCTTGAGCGACCGGTCGGCGTCTACCTCTACGGGCGCCGCATGTACGAGGTGATGGTCGGCTGGGAGACCGCGCAGACGCGCGGCGGCCAGCCACACGTCATCCAGGACTTCGCGGGAATATGGCAGGCCGCCGACAAGATCGTGTACTCCAGGACGCTGGAGGCGGTATCCAGCGCCAGGACGCGGATCGAGCGCGACTTCAACCCCGAGGTGGTCCGGCAGCTGAAGACCTCAGCGGAAGGTGACATCACCGTAGGTGGTCCCGACCTCGCCGCCCAGGCGATCAAGGCCGGGCTGGTCGTGAGGAGGCAGCGCCGGCGCGGCGCGACTACTGCACCCACCGGCTCCTGACCCTGGATCATCGGCACTTCCACATGCTTCGTGCGCTCGACGGGGAACGCCTCGAGCGGTGCCCGTGACCGCCCGGTAGGTATGGCCCCGACTGCACGGCGCGGCTTCTCTTGAACTCTTGCGTGCTTCTGGTCTTAAGATCGTCTTGAAACCAGAAGGGGCCGGATGGACCGAAACATACGCACGGTGGACGACGTATTGACGCTCCTGGACGGGCTGTTCGCGCCGGAGGCCGACCGCTGGACAGCCAACGCCGGCTCCTCCTGGTGGGACAGTTTTTACGCGGACCGCTCCAAGCCCGTGCCGTTCTTCGTGGCGAAACCCGACGAGAACCTCGTCTCCTACCTCGACCGCAGTCTGGTCACCCCGGGCCGCGCGCTCGACTTGGGCTGTGGCCCCGGCCGCAACGCCCTGCACCTCGCCTCGGCGGGATTCACGGTGGACGCCGTGGACCTCTCCCCGGCGGCCATCGCCTGGGCCAAGGACCGCGCCCGCGAGGCGAACGCCGAGGTCCACTTTCATTGCGGCGACGCCTTCGCCCGCACCGCGACCGACCTGGTCGGCCCGTACGACCTGATCTACGATTCCGGCTGCTTCCACCACCTGCCACCGCACCGCCGCATCAGCTACCTCGCCCTCCTCGAGCGGTCCCTCGCTCCCGGCGGCCATCTCGCCCTCACCTGCTTTGCGGCCGGCGAGATGGGCTCCGAGCGCCCTGACGCCGAGTTCTACCGCCACTCCCGCTTGGACGGCGGCCTCGCCTACACGCCGGAGTCCCTGCGCTGGATCTTCTCCCACCTGACGGAAATGGAACTGCGCCGCATGCGTGACGAGCCACCCGAGTCCCCCTGTTTCGGCGAGCCTTTCCTCTGGACGGCCCTGTTCTGCCACGACACCCACCTCTAGCCTCCGTGGATCGCCTCAGGGGCTGGTGCCTGGCGTTAGCCGGATACGCGCAGCAGGTAGTCGCCGGCGTCGTCGTCCCACTCCATCGTGATCAGGTCACGGGCGCGGGCCGCCTTGGCGAAGGATAGGAAGCTGTTGAAGCCGTAGCGCTTCTCACTGAAGTCGGGTAGGCGCTTGCGCAGCTGGTTCTTGAGCCCGCTCAGCTGGGGCACCGCGCCCGATGCCTGCAGCTCACGGACGACATCGACGAACAGCCGGAAGGCGGGGTCGTTCCCCGAGTCGTCCTCGGGAAACGTCACCTCGGGATCACCCTGCGCCGATCCCCGGAGCAGCTCCACGACATGCTGGCTCTCGAGGTGGCGGAGCAGCTCGCCGAACCCCCGGAACCCCTGATCGGCCTCGTCGAAGGTGGGGTCCTTACGCAGGACCGCCCGCTTAAGCGCCGACGCGCGCACGGGCCCGTCGGCGTGGCGTTGCAAGCCGGCGAGGGTGCGCGCCACAAGCAGGCCGACGTCGCGCTCCTCGCCCGTCGCGAGGGTCTCGTCGACCGGGAGCGGTGGGATCTCGACCGAGGCTGACGGCGTCGACACCGCCACCGCAGACGGCGTGGCGTCGGACTGGCGGCCGCGCCCCCTCCCCCGCCGCGATCCGGGTGACAGCTCGACGCCGGGCAGGCGGTCGTAGAACAGGAACTCGTCGCACGCGGGCGGCAACAGGGCCGACGTCGAGGACTGCACGCCGATGCCGATGACCCGCTTGTCGAGCTCGCGCAGCTTGTGCACGAGCGGGGTGAAGTCGGAGTCGCCCGTGCCGATGGCGAACGTCGTGACGAACCCGCGCTCGTACGCGAGCTCGATCGCATCGACGGCCATCTTGATGTCAGCTGCATTCTTCCGCGACCCGCCGATGCGCTGGGGGATCTCGATGAGCTCGACGTGCGCCTGGGCGAGCAGCCGGCGGTCGACGTCGAAGTACGACCAGTCGGCGTAGGCCCGGCGCGCCACCACACGCCCCCGCTCGGCTAGCGCGTCGGCCACCGGGCCGAAGTCGAAGGGCGAGACACCTAATCCGTCGCGCGCTCCGATCGCAAGGTTCTCGTAGTCGAGGAACAGGGCGATGCGTTCGTCGTCGTTGGCCACTGCACGCTCCCAGAGCTGGTCCGGCTCCGCAGCCTACGGCCCGAAGGGCGCGCAGCGGTGCCCGGTGCACCTGCACGACCGGCGGCGCCGCACCTCGCTTGCCTCGGCACCGATCTCCCACAGCGGGGCGCCTGCGCGAGCGAGCGGCTACGCGGGGGAAGAGAGAGAAACCTGGAAGCGGCCGAACATAAGCGTAGGTTATTTCAGGTCCGGTTGATGTCCTACGGGGTTCCCATGACGAGCACGATCACCACCGCTGACCCTGCCCCGCGGTTAGCTGAGCTCGCCGGCCGTTGGGCCGATTTCGGGGGCTTCGAGGCGTTTGCGGACACGGTCGAGAAGGTCTGTGGGATCGCTGTCGACGTGTTTGTTGATCAGGGTGAGGACATCGTTAACCGCACTGTGCAGGGCGGCATGCCGGACTGCTTGGGCGGCCAGTTCTTCGTGCAGGTGCCATAGGTCGACGAAGATCTTAATTTTTGATCGTAGTATCCAGGGATCGAACGGTTTGGTGAGGTAGTCGACGGCTCCGGCCTGGTAGCCGCGGAAGGCCAGGTGAGCGTCGTAATCCACCGCAGTGAGAAACAGGATGGGGACGTGCCGGGTCCGTTCTCGGCTTTTGATCCGCTCGGCGGTCTCGAAGCCGTCCATTCCGGGCATTTGGGCATCGAGCAGAATAACAGCGTAGGCATCGATGAGTAGCCGCTTGAGGGCATCCTCGCCACTCGTGACGGCGTGGATCTCGATGGGGAGGCCCTGCAGTATGGCTTCGAGGGCGAAGAGGTTTTCCTTGCGGTCGTCCACGGCAAGGACCTTGGCCAGACGCATCGGGATCATGTCATGGGGCGGCCGGTGGCATCTGCGTGGCGTGGTGCCACCCACGAGGCCATGACGGCCAGCAGTCGGTCTTTGTCCACGGGCTTGGTGAGGTAGTCCGACGCTCCCGCAGACAGGCTCGACTCCCGGTCACCTGGCATTGCCTTCGCGCTCAGGAACACCACCGGCAGGTCGCGTCCATGGGGAAGTGCCCGGATTCTGCGGGTGGTCTCGTTGCCATCGAGGTCGGGCATCATCGAGTCCATGAGCACTATGTCGACGGCAGGGTTGTTGGTGAGCAGATCGATTCCGTCACTGCCGTTATCGGCGTAGAGCACCCGCAGCCCGTGTAGCTCCAGCGCGCTGGTGAGGGCGAACACGTTACGCACATCGTCGTCGATGATCAGCACTGTGATCCCGCTGAGTTGGGGAGTGAGTCGGTCATTGTCCCGGTCTGTGAGCGTGTGAGCCAGGATCGGCGCCACGTCTGAGGTCATCGTGGCTGCCACGAGCGGCGGCCGGGCGGGGGCCGGGGCCAGCGCGGCGGGCAGTTCGTCGGGCAGCAGCAAGGTGAACTCCGAACCGATACCCGGCTGCGAGGACACGTAGATAGCACCGCCGAGCATGCGGGCCAATTCCTTGCTGATCGACAGACCAAGCCCGGTGCCTCCATACTTGCGGCTCGTCGTGCCATCCGCCTGCTGAAAAGCCTCGAAGATCATCTGTAGCTTTTCCTCGATGATACCGATGCCGGTGTCGCTGACGACGAACGCAACCACAGCGCGGGCGGCATCTAATGTCTCGACCCCGTGCACCGCGGTGAGTGCCACGGGCTCGATTCGTAGCCGGACGGTGCCCGACGCGGTGAACTTCACCGCGTTAGACAGCAGGTTCCGCAGGATTTGCTGCAGTCGTTGAGGATCAGTGATGATCGTTGCCGGTAGATCGGGGGCGACGTCGACCTGCAGCTCGAGGCTCTTGTCCTCGGCCTGCGGACCGAACACCGCGAGCACGTAGGCGCGAATCTCGCTGAGATCGACTGGCCGGGCCTCGACATCGACCCGGCCTGCCTCAATTTTGGACAGGTCGAGTATGTCGTCGATAAGTACCAGGAGATCCGAACCGGAGTTGTGAATGTTGCCGGCGAACTCGCGCTGTTTGTCGGTGAGATTGTGCTCGGGGTCTTCGGCCAGCAGCCGCGACAGCAACAACAGCGAGTTGAGCGGTGTGCGCAATTCATGGCTCATGTTGGCAAGGAACTCTGATTTGTAACGGCTGGCCCGGGCGAGTTGCTGTGCCTTCTCCTCGACCCCACGCCGGGCCGCGTCTATCTCGGCGTTTTTAATCTCAATATTGCGGTGCTGCACGGACAACAGTTCGGCCTTCTCCTCGAGCTCGGCGTTGGTGCGCTGCAGCTCGGCTGACTGGGCTTGCATCTCACGCGCCAGGCCCTGGGACTGGTTCAGGAGCTCCTCAGTGCGCCGGTTGGCCTGGATCGTCTTGATTGCGACTCCGATCGTCGCGACCAGCCGTTCGAGGAACGTCAGATGCAGCGGGGAAAACGAGTGGATCGAGCCGAGTTCGATCACGCCGAGCGACTCGCCCTCGAATAGCACCGGCAGCACCACCATGGCGCTCGGCGAGGTCGTGGTCGAGCCGAACTTGATGGACAGGTGCCCCTGCGGAATGTTGTCGACAAGCAGGATTTGCTTGCTTTGCACCGCTTGCCCGACCAGCCCTTGACCAGCCCGGAAGGTGGGCGGCGCGCCGTTGTCCTCGAGTGCGTAAGCGCCACAGAGCCGCCACTCGGCCAGTTGCGCCTCGAGCTCGTCCACACCTGGCTCCACGGCCAGGAAAAAAGCGCCGACTTGCGCCTTTACCAGGGGGGCCACTTCATTCATGATCATCTGTGCGACTTCTTCGAGGTCTCGCTGGCCCTGCAGCAGCCCGCCGATGCGGGCGAGGTTGGAGTCCAGCCAGCCCTGCTCGGAGTTCTTCGCGGTGGTCTCGCGCAGGTTCGCGATCATCTGATTGATGGTGTCTTTAAGGTCGGCGACCTCGCCGCGGGCGGCCACGGTGATTTGCAGGGTCAGATCACCGCTGGCTACCGCCGTCGACACGGTCGAGATGGCCCGCAGCTGGGTGGTCAGTGTGGACGCGAGCTGGTTGACGCTCTCGGTCAGATCCCGCCAGGTACCGGACACGTCTTCGACCTGGGCTTGGCCGCCGAGTTTGCCCTCGGTGCCCACCTCACGGGCCACCCGGGTGA